>JAKAKG010000228.1:0-43056 GCA_021813555.1 Acidobacteriota bacterium | reverse complement strand
GAGGGCCCAGAGGGCCCCTCCTCTCGTCATGCCTGGTCCCGCTGTTCTCCTCATTTCCTCATCTCCTCACTTCCTACCTCTGAGGTCCCACGCATCCGCCTCCCGCCAGGTTGTCCCCGGCGATGAGGAAGAAGACCAGGTTGTCCGGCGGCATGGGCATGGTGGCTCCCGTCGTCCCGTCCGCGGGAGCGGTAGGGTTCAGCGTGTCCTGCTGGGTAAAGGGAGCGAGCGACGCGACATTGGATTGGTAGACGATGTAAGAGGACGCGAGGGCGATGTTGCCCCATGTGAACAGAATCTGGCCTCCGCTCTTGGAGAGCTTCAAGGTCGAGCCCACGGTTCCTGGGCATCCGCCCGCGGCGCCGTTGTCTGTCAGATATGTGAGCATGCCGCCGTTGGACGCCATGTTGTTGGTCAGCCGGAGCCTCCGGTCGAAGAGCCCGTGGAGGCCGCTGGTGGTGGGGGTGACGATGGCGTCGAAGGTCTTGCCCGCCTCGAGAATGAGGGAGTATTCCGTCCTGGGAAAGGGCAGGGGATACCCGTCCTGGGCCACCACGGTCATGTACAGATCTTGGAGGACGGGGACGTGGGTTTCTTCTCCGGGGTTGAGGAACCGCAGGAGGATTCTCTGGCCGAGCACGAAGGGCTTGGTGAAAATGGGAGCGGCGAGGGTATCGGGATAGGGGGCGCCGTTGATGAAGAAGTACTTGGGCGTGTAGTTGATGGTGGACGTGTAGGGCGCCGTGCCGTAGGTGCCCGCCGCGACGGCGGCGTGGATCGCCGGGTCCACCTCGCTGAAGACGAGGACCGCCTCGTTGTCGTAGGAAACGCCGGGATAGGCCTGGGCCGGGGGGCCAGCGGCGGCGTCAATGGTGACGCAGCCGTAGAGGCCCATCTGCACCTGCACCGAGGGGTGCGTGCCGCTCTCGTAGAGAAAGGTTCCCGGCCGCAGGGAGGTCCACGTGTAGGTGACCGACCCGCCTGGGGCCACTTCCTGGGTGAAGGAGCGAACCCGCTGCGTGGTGCTCGTCCTGGGTCCCGTGGTGCCGTCGGTCCACGTGGGAACCATAGTGGCTGGAAGCTCGGGGATGACCAGGGACGTGTTGCTGGTCTCGGACCCCGCGCTGGGCAGCCCGTCCAAAAGGTGGATGTTCAGGGTCGTATCCCCCGGTGGTACCACCAGGCGCGGCCCGGGAACCTGGACCACCTGTCCGGCGAGGGGCGTGAAGGTCGCGTCGCACAAGACGTAGCCCCACATGGTGATGGCGGGCCCGGCGTTGGGCATGGTCTTGGTCATGGCCGCGGCTTTGAGGTAGAAGTCGGCGGCGCGGGCGGGGCCGGCCAGGGAGGCCCACAGCAGGACCCCCAGGGCGGCGGGCTTGAGCCATCGGGTCATTCCTTGCATCGTCATGTCCATTCCTCCCCGCGTCACGGGATGGGAGCACCGTACGGCAAGACCCCCATCATGGTCAGCATGCCGCCGGGAAACACGTTGTTGTTCACGATTTCTTTTTCGTTGTGAGAGTGGAACATGTAGTAATAGCCGTTGTAAGGATTGAAACCGCCCTGCAAGGGCGGCAGCGCGCCCGACTGGCCGAGGAACGGGCTGCCGCTGGCGTACTGGCCGAACTCCAGGTTCTGGATGCTGGGCATGGTCACGGGCAGCGGCAGGCCGTGGTCCGTGTCGGCGATGATGGAGCCTACGGACCACGCCTGGGCGGCGGTGCCCTCCTGGGCGCGGGTGATGGTGAACGTGTCGGGGTTGGTCAAACTCCGGGTCGCGGTCACCACCTCCCGGTTGGGATCGAGATCGGGGTTGGCATACCCCGCGCCCCAGATGATGGCCCGGAAGGTCCTGGGCGGGGGCAGGAACGCATGGCCCGTGCCCGCGGGAACGCTGATCGTCGTGTCCGCCACACCGATGGATGAAGCCAGGGTGGACTGGGCGTAAATCTCGTTGGGCTGGAAGGGGCCTGGACCGCCCAGCGTATGGCCGTACTCGTCCCATCCCAGGTGGTACCCGTACCAGACCCAGATGGCGTCGATGGTCTCTCCGGGCGCCACGGTTTCGGTGAAGTCCGACACCGCCAGATCGGGCCCGCTCACGCCGGGCGCGCTCTCCAGAAGCCGTCCGTCCTTGGCGATCATGAGGGCGTTGTTGCCGTGATGGTGGAGGGGATGGAGGTCGTGCCCCGCTCCGATGAACCTCAGGAGCACCTTCTCCCCCGGGTGGGTGAGGGGCGCCGTGTTATAGGGCTGGCTGGGGAGGTAGCCCACGTTAGGGTCCGCCATGGTGTCGGGAAAACAGCGGCCGGTGACGAGCCAGTTGTTGGCGAAGAAGGTCGTGTTGTCGTACTGGTCCAGCTTGTTCTGCTCCACCAAGGGGTGGAGGGTGGGGTCCAGGTCGCTCAGGAGGTAGAGGTACTCGTGGTCGTACTGAGAGGCGGGGTCGTCGTAGGCTCGCCGGTTGGCGGCCACGTTGGGGTCGAACCCCGCGGGCCTCACGATGAGGGCCCCGTAGAGCCCCATCTCCACCTCCAGCTCCATGCGAGTGCCGCTGAAGTACGTGTAGGTCCCCGGATGGGCGGCGACGAAGGTGTAGGTGACCGTGGTGGTTCCGTCCGAGGGAGCTTCCTGTGTGAGGACGCCCGCCGTCCCGCCCGAGGCCGATACGTTCTGCTGGCCCGGGAAGATCATGGACACGGCTGGTCCCGGCACGGCGGGCGGGCCGGGGATGGAGATCTGGTTTTGCAAGGTGATGGTGACCGTGTCGCCCTCGTTCACGATGAGCGTCGGCCCCGGCAACTGAAACGCCCCCGTGGCGCCGTTCGCGTAGCCCCAGCAGTAAATCGAATTACCGTCGGGAGTGGAGATGTACCCCTGCTTGGCGATGAAATTGAAGGTGGGGTTGGGGCTCGTGCCCGTAAGCCCCAGGATCGTGGCGTGACTCCCCACGGCGATCCCCAGGAGGAGCACCGCCAGGGTGGCTGCCTCCTTGGTCCACATGCGTTTGCGTTCTCGGTTCATGATGTTCCTCCCGCGTGACCCGCGTCCGCGGACCCGCACCGGCCGGGCCCTCAATTGACCACGAACTCGGTCATCATCCCGCCGTAGTCCTCGTTGTCGTTGCTCAGTTCGTTCAGGTTCGACGTGTACAGGAAGTAGGTGCCGCGCGGGACGTTCGTGGTGTCCACGATCACGTCCGTGGATTCGCCTCCCCCCAGGGTGATGGTTTGGGTGAGGTAGTACAGGTTCTTGCCCGGGGTGCCGTCCGGCTTGTCGGGCCCCCTCAGGAGGTGGGCTCCCGTTCCTACGACGAGCATGGGGAAGCCAGGCGCCGTCAGGGTGTTGAACTCGGTGGTGGAGAGGCTCGAAATCCGCAGCAGGACCTTCTGCCCCTGGGTGCACGTGATGAGGGCAGGAATCTTCTGGGCCACCTTGTTGGGGATGTCAGACCGGTACGCGTTCCGGTTGTTCATGATGCCGCCCGGGTTCACCGTGTCCGGATAGCCGCGCCCGTTGAGCATGGGATAGACATCCACCATGGTGGCGAAGGGGGGCGGCTGAATGCCCAGGTCCGCTGCGTGAAAGTGCGGGTCGAAGGAGGACATCTGGAGGGGAACCTCCACGTCGTACTTGGTGGAACCGTCTCCGTCGTCATACACGTATTTGTAGCCCGTGTGGTGGGTGAACGTGCCCAGGAGGGTCCCGTCTGGCAGGTCGTCCTGGGCGGCGAGGATGTAGAGCTGGCCGAGCATGCCCATCTGCATGTGCTCGGAGGCTTCCTGGTGGCAGTGGTACATGAAGGTGCCCGGCTCCTGGAGGTCGTAGAAATACGTGACGCTGTTGTTCTGGGTCACCCCGAAGGAGGCCATGGGCTCGCCGTCGAAGATGGAGGCGGCGTTCGGGAAGCCGTGGAAGTGGATGGTATGCGGGTCGAAGAGGTCGGGCCGCATGATCATGCCCAGGTTCGTGAGGGTGAGGTAGAGGTGCTGGCCCTCCTTGGCCCAGATGGTGGGTGCGGGGAATTCCGCCCCCAGGCGCCCGTAACTCCACATCACCGTGGGGTCGATGCCCGCCACGTCCTGGAAGCCGAAGATGTACTGGTCGCTGCCGTCGGCCATCTTGACGAAGCCGTCTCCGCAGGCGATGGACACGCAGACGGCCTTGGGGTCCGTGGCGCCCGGGCACTGGATGTCAATGCCCTCGGTCCTGGACCTGTAAGGGTCCGGGGGCCTGGACCCCGGCAGGTTGTCCGCCCGGGCCGCGGGCGCGGCCATAAGCGAGGCTGCCAGCAGGGCTGCCCATCCCAGTTCTCTCATGCCGTTCATGGCCTGGCTCCTTCCTTCCTGCTTCGGGACCATGGGGAAAACGCATCCCGCTCCGCGCATCGGTGCATCATGGGCAGGTCCTCCCTTGGCGCGGCGTGCCGTCCGAGGCCGTACCGAGGTTCGAGCCGCAGGCGTCCCTGTCGCGGACGAGGTAGTACCGGACTTCGCCCGGATTCATGGGCACGAGGTCATCGTCCGGTGCCGTGGTCACCGTCACTCCCGTGGCGACGCACGTGGCCGCGGTTACAAAATCCGCGGGGTTTGAACTCTGCAGCACGTCGTACACCACCGTGCCGCAGCCGCTGGCCGCGCTGGCCGGCGGGTCCCACGTAAAGGTGAGGTTGGTGCCGGCGTTGGGTCCCGGCAGGCTGTTGGAGAGGATTCTGACGTTCAGGACGGGCGACAGCGCCGCGAAGACGCTGGTGGTGGCGGTGGCTGAATTATTGGCGAGGTTCGGGTCCACGGTGCCGCTGGCGACGGAGGCCGAGTTGGATGCCTGCACCGTGGTCGTCAGGGTGAGCTGGATCGTAAGGGCCACCGTGGCTCCTGAGTTCATAGCCCCCACGCTGGCGGCCACAACGCTGTTTGAGGAGACGGTGATCGAGCCCTGGGAAACGGCGGCGGAGACACCCGAAGCGCCCGAGGGCAACGTGTCGTTGATGGTGACGCCGCTGGCCGCGGATGGCCCGATGTTGGTCACGGTCACGGTGTAGGTGAGGGCGGTGGCGACGCCCGAGACTACTCCCTGCGGAGAGCCCACGTCGGTGATGCCCAGATCCGCCGTTCCCGCGGCGGCGGACACGAACTGTGACGCGCCCGAATCGAAGACCGTGCCCGTGGGCCTCGGAGCCAGGTCGTAGTCCAATTGAAGCTGAGGCAGGGAGGCCACGAAGACGCCGCCGCCGAGGCCGCGGGCGGGGGAGGCGGAGGTCAGGTGCGCGTCTCCTCGCCGTCCCAGAGGCTTCCAGACCACCGTGACGGTGTTGCCGAGCGCGGCGCCCTTGGAGGTGGCTAGATAGGTGTTGAAGAGGGTATTGACGAGGGCCGGATCCGCCGCCACGTTCGTGGGCGAGAACTGGGTGCCGTCGCCCCGGTCCATGGTGGTGAGGATGGAGTACTGGGGGTCCATGTAATTGGTGTCTGGGGTGTAGACGGCCAGGTCCCAGTAATCCGAGAATCCCGCGATGGCCGAGCGGGGCTGCAATCCTCCGAAGCCGCCGTTGGCGTTGGCGTCCCACCAGAATGACCGGTTCTGCCAGATGATGTTGTCGTGGAGGACCGGGTTTGAATATTCCTTGTTGGTGGCCGGGACGGGGGACGTCGCCATGGCCGTCTGAAGGCCGCTGCTCGTGAGCTGGGCCGCGATGCCTCCCACCTGTGGGATGCTGTTCGTCAGGCCTCCGCCGCCCACGCTCGGCTCCGGGCACGCCTGGCCGGGAGGGGCGGCGGGGATGCAGGGCCCGCCGAAGGAATCCTGGCTGGTGCTCGTGCTGTCGTTGTGGACGATGGTGTTGTTGATGATGTCCGTGTTCACCGCGTCGAGCATGGCGATGGCGCCGCCCAGGTCGCCGCTCACGTTGTTGGTCATGACGTTGTTGGTGATAAGGGTTTGATACCACTGGGTGGGATCGGCCGGGTGCTGGCGCACGTCCTCGCCGTTCACGGCCATGAGGCGCACAGCGCCTCCGTCGTCCCCGCCCTGGTTTCCTTCGAAGAGGTTCTTGTCGATGTTCACGCTGCCGCAGCCGTCGGAGAGGTAGCCCGAGGCCACGTTGGCGGCGGGGACCGTCTCACCCACGATCATGAACCCTCCGCCTTCGTCAAAGGACTGGTTGTTGAGGAACACGTTCCGGGAGACCCTGGCGCCGTTGCTCACCCCCTGATGGACCATGCCTCCGCCGTACTGAAGGGTGAAGTTCCCGCAGACGTCGTTGCCCACGAACTGATAGCGGTCGGCCCCCGTGAAGATGGCCACGCCGCCGCCGCCGTCGATGGCGCCGTTCTGGTTGATCTGATTGTAGGCGATGACCATGTCCTCGTTGTGGGAGCTTTCAAACTGGCCCGCGCACGTGCCGGGCGTGGCGCACACGATGGTGGGCGTTCCCACGCGGATACCGCCGCCCAGGCTTCCCTGATTGGCCCGGATCCGGTTGTTGCTCACGTGGGTGAAGGTGTTGTAAGCGTTCACGAAGACGCCGCCGCCCTGGATGGCGCCCTCGATGTCGAAGCCGTCCACCATGGCGGGCGGGTTGTTGTCCCAGCTCCCGTCGTTCTTGCCCACCAGGGTGAAGCCGCCCCCCGTCTCCAGGTAGAAATCGGCGCGCTCTCCGGGCACGAGGGTGATGGCGCCGCTCGTTTCCAGGGCCGTCATCTTGGCCTGCCACGCCGTGGTCTGGTCCCCCTGGAGCGGGGGAACCTGGAGCTGGGTTGAGAAAGCGCCCGTGCCCTGGATCTGGACCTTTTTCCAGACGATGACGTTTTCATTGAAGGTGCCTGGGCCCACCATGATCAGCTCGCCCGGCGTGGCGTTGTCCACGGCGGTCTGGATGGACTGGCCCTGGCCCACGTGCACCACGTTGGTGTCGCCGATGTGTAGGGTAATGCCCATGGGGCTGGTGTTGCCGCTGTCGCCGCGCGTGACGAGGAGCTCGCCCGTGACGCTCCCCGCGGGGATGGTGACGGAGAGGGCCAGGTTGGACCAGTTCACGTTGGCGTCGGGGATCTTGACCCCGTTCAGGGTCACCGTTCCCTGGGTGGCGCCGAAGCCGTAATCTCGCACGATGGTCGTGGGGCTGCCTGGAACCGTGGGATCGTAGTCCGGGTTCGCCACGGTCATGGGGCCCACGGCGGTGAGGGTGAGGACCCCGGGGGTGGTCACGAGATACGGGCCTGAGCCGCTCCCGTCCACCTGCTTGATGTAGGGCGTCTTATCGGGCGCCTCGCAATCCAAGGGTGAGGTGCTGGCCGTGAAGGCCGCCACGGGGAGGATGGGGGTGTCGGCCGTAAGGGTCGTGCCGGGCCAGATGTCCAGCTCCGTGGAGATGGTCTGGTAGGAGGGATTGTAGAATGGATCGGTGATGAAAGAGCCGGGGTGGTTGGGATCGGGGATGGGGCCTGGGTCATTCATGACGACCTGCACGATGTTGGGAGCCACCCCAGAAGGGTCGGGCGGGTTGATGGTGTAGGTGGAGGGCGCGAGGCCGTTGTACCGTCCCCACTGGTCCGAGTAGAACCGGTTCACCTCCACCCCCGCGTAATCCTTGATGGAGATGGGGAGGAAAGAGGCGCCCAAGTTGTTGCCGTACTGAGGGCTGGCGGGATTGAATTCCAGGGTCGTGTCGTTGAGGACGACGCCCCAGATCCGCCCGGCGACGGGTGCGCCCGTGAAGAGGAAAAAGTTCGCGTTGAAGTTCTGGCCGTCGCGCACTACGGCCAGTTTGCGGTCACAGACCTGGGCCTGGGATCCGGCATAGGGGGCCGGAACGGGGATCTGCTGGCCCGGGAAGAGCTGCTCGTATTGGGGCACCGTGTACGTGTCGCCCACGCAGAGAGGCGGGACCACGTATGGCGTGGGGGCAGCCCCGAAGAAGATGTTCCGGTCTTCAATGTGGACCACCTCGTAACCCGGGGGCGGAACCACCTGCACCACGTAGTAGCCCGGGGCTAGCCCCGTGAAAGCGTACATGCCGTCGTAGACGCCGGGACGGAGCTGGTTCCAGGTCCGGAGGTCGTCGGCGCAGTTCATGATGGGCGTGCCGTTGGGCAGGGTCTGGGGCGGGCCCACGCATCCCGTGGGCAGGTGATCGTCCCAGCTCGTGGTCTGGGTGGTCTGGATGGGCGTGGCGTTGGTGATGTTGCCGCTCGAATCGGACGCGTACAGGTTGATGATCACGCGCGGGATGCCCGGCTGCCAGAACTCCTGGGTGCCGTACTGGGGGTTGTCCTCGGCCCGCGTCGTGTCATAGGAGACGATGCCGTAGATGCCCCCGTTCTGTCCCGGCGCGTAGTATGCCTTGCCCCAGTCGATGGTGTTCGTCTGGTCGGCGTAGTCGAGCATGGCCTCGGTGAGGACACCGGACGAGGTGGCACCCGGGGCCGGCGTCGTCTCCGTCCGGGAGGGGAGATTGCCGTTGCTGGGCTGAAGCTGCGGGTTCTGCAGCTTGTTGGGATCGGGAAGGGGGCCGCCGCCCGCGTCTACCACCATGGTGGCGCCCGTGGGTTTGAACCGGGTATTGTCCACCTCGGCCACGACCCAGTGGAACCAGGGGAAGACTTCATCAAAGGCGTAGAAGCCCGTCGAGTCGGTGACCGTGAGCCCTCCTGGCGTGAGGCTGCCGTCCGTGAAACGCAGCTTCACGGGGACCTGGGAGATGCCCGCCTCGCCCGGGTCCATCTGGCCGTTGCCGTTGGCGTCCACGAACACGTGGCCCTCCATGTGGCCGAACCAGGCGAAGACGGCTACGTCACCCAGGGCCACGGTCCCGCCCGTGGGCGGGATGGTCACGTTGCGGTAGTCGATGATGTAGTCCAGGTTGGGGCTGTCCCACACGCTGAGCAGGTAATTGCCCGGAGGCACCCCCGAGATGGTGAAGGTGCCGTCGGGGTTCGTGGGCTCGGCGTAGATCTGCTCCTCGTTGGTCTTGCCCAAATCCGAGAGGCCCACCCAGCCTTGGGGAATGGCAGGGCCCACGGTGATGGCGTTCTGGGCGGGCGGGGGCGATTCGTGGACGGCGTCATACCTGCCCGTGATGGTGCCTGAGCCGCCCGGGGCCTGCATGGGATGCACGAATCCGATGAACGTGTGCCAGGATGTGAGGCCGCCCTCGTTGAAGTAAGGCGGCTCCCCGGCCATGACCCAGTTGTCCTGGCTGGGCGTCCCTTCGATGGTGGCCGTCTGGATCATGTCCGAATCGGGCCCGCTGGTGGGCGGCGTGATGCGCACGCCGTACTTGCCCGGAAAGAGGAACTTGATGAGGGCCTGGCCGCTGGCGTCGGTGGTAACGGCCCCCGTGCCGAGGGTGTTCACGATGGGCAGGCCGTTGGCGCCCAGCACGAAGGACCCGTTAGGGTTCTGCTGGTAGGTGGTGCCCAGGGGGTTGCCGAAGGCATCCTGGCTCACCCGTCCGAGGGTGTCCGTGAGCTGCACCGTAAAGCCCGGCAAGCCCGCTTCGCTGGGCTGATCCGGGGCGCCGTTGATGGGGGAGTTGTCCTCGAAGGCAAGGACGAAGATCTGGGCCGTGGGAATGGGCGTGGAGTGCACCTTCACCGTCACCGAAGTCTGGCCCGCGGCGACGGGGGCTCCACCGAGGGTGAACGATGACACGGCATCGGGAGCCGGACCGTTGCCTACGGGAGGTCCTCCTTGCCAGGGAAGGGCCGAAACGTAGTAGCGCTTCGTGCTGTCGATGGTGACCTGCACGGAACTCCCGGCGGAAACGCCCGAGGCGAGCAGGTTGGAATGGCTCCGGGTGATGTTGACCTCGGGGCTGAGAGGGTCGAAGAGGACACCGGGTACGACGAGCTGGGTGTTGTCCTCCTCCACCGTGTAGTAGAACCCGCCTATGGGCGGCGGGGACGCATCCACGTCCGCCACGTTGATGGTCAAGGTCGTCGTCTGCGCCGCCGCGGCGGCCGGAACACAAAGGGCCGCGACCAACATGGCGCCCAAGACGCACCACCGAAGCCCTTGGCCGACGGGATCTCGGCCTGCCTTGTCGTGCCGCATGGAAAACGCTCCTTCCTTCACGCAAAACCCAGCCTGCCCAAGGCCGCCGCTTCGATTCAGGCCGGCGGCCTTCATTCCTTCTCCACCTTCGTTGTTTGGTTGTGCAGCCGCTCCGCCGCCCCGCGAATTTTGTAGGCGCAGTCCCTCAGGATGCCGTCCAGCACGAGGCACCCATCGTCCTCGCCGTCCAACTTCTCCTGGTCCGCCAGGGTCAGGAGGCCGCCGCTGAGCGCCAACGCTCTCTGAATGTGCTCTCGGTGATCCATGGGCACTCCCGTTCGCAAGCTTCCCCGCCGCGAGCCTTGATCTCTCTTGGGGACGGGTCCTCCAGCGCAACCGCCGTGCCATGCCGCGCCCAGCCCCGTGATGGACGAGGTAACCTGTTCACTATCAGCCTGTTAGGTCATCGTCTTGGGACGTTACCCGGGGGAGGGCCGGGGAACCATGGCACAGGCGGCCGAGACAGGCCGCCGGGCGGCGGGATTGGGCCGAGTTCCTGATTCAGGGGCTGACGAATTCTCTTAGCGGCTCACGGAACGGCGCTTTGGGCCAGGGCCTGCCGGGGGAAGGGGGCGTGCCCTGACTTGGGGGAGGCCAGCGAGACATTCGAGACAGCCGAGACACCCTTCAGCGGGCTGCAGGGGTCAAGGGTCGGAGGGATCGCGGACGGGGCCAGCCTCCGCCCCCTCGGACAGGAACCGGTAGAGGGTGGCCCGCGAAATACCTAGATGCCGGGCCGCCTGGACCCGGTTGCCCGCGGTGGTTCGCAGGGCCTCGGCGACCCGGATCGCGGTGAGAACCGGACGCCGCGGAGCCCGCAGGAGCTCGGCGGCGGCCTCCTGCACGAGGGAGGCAGGCAGGTGCTGGGGCTGGATGGTGGCGCCTTTGGACTTGATGAAGGCATATTGAAGGACGTTTTCGAGCTCCCGGACGTTGCCCGGCCAGGCATGGTCAAGGAGCGGGAGCATGGCCTCCGGCGAGATGCGAAGGGCGGCCCGCCCGTGGGTCTTGGCGATGCGCTCCAGGATGTGGTCCACGAGGAGGGGGATGTCCCCCCGCCGCTCTCTCAGGGGAGGGACGGTGACGGGCACCACGCAGAGCCGGTAGAAAAGGTCGCTGCGGAATCGCCCTTCGGCCACGTCTTTCTCCACGTTCCTGTTCGTGGCGCTGATGAGCCTCACGTCCACTTGGACGGTTTTCTCCCCGCCGACCCGTTCGAAGGCCCCCGTCTGAAGCACGCGCAACAGTTTGACTTGCATGGCGGGGCTGAGCTCGCCCACTTCGTCGAGGAAGAGGGTCCCGCCGTCGGCCAGCTCAAAGCGCCCCTTTTTGTCGCGGACGGCTCCCGTAAAGGCGCCCCGCTCGTGGCCGAAAAGCTCGCTCTCCAAAAGGCCGTCGGGCAAGGCGCCGCAGTTGACCGCCACGAATCGTTTGTCCGCCCGCGGCCCCTGGCTGTGAATGGCCATGGCTACCAGTTCCTTGCCCGTACCGCTCTCGCCCTGAATCAGGACGGGGACGGTGCCGTCGGCTACCTCCTGGATGGTCTCGAAGAGATCCCGCATCTTGCCGTCCTTCGCCACGATGCCCGCGAAGGAGACCTCCGTTCGCAGAACGCGCCGGAGGGTGTCGATCTCCGTCCTGTCTTCCACGAGGAGGAAGGCCAGGGTCTCTCCTTCCAGCTGCCCCGTGGCGGCGGTGACGGAGAGCCGCAGGGTGCTCGTGCGGCCCCCCGCAGTCACGTCATGCTCCACCTCAACGCGGCCCGAGCTTTTGTGGAGGAAGGCCTCCTCGGCGCAGCGGCGAAAGACGCACCAGTTTGTGCACGTCTCTCCATCGCAGGCCTTCGTGCCCTGGCGGGCGGCGGCACAGCCGAAGATGGCGCTCATGGGGCGGCCCAGGACCTCCTCCGCCTTGATGCCCATGAGGCGCCCCAGGAAGGCGTTGGCGGCGCGGATGGTCCCCTCCTTGTCCACGGCCATGAGCCCGCAGGGCATGGACTCGAAGATGGCTTGGAGGAGGGCGCGCTTGTGTTCGAGCCGCTGGTTCATCTCCCGCTGAACCTTGTCCTTGGCCAGGACCACTTCTACGGCGATGAGCAGTTCCGTGTCGTCGAAGGGCTTGAGGAGGTAGCTGTAGGGCTCGGCGGCGCAGGCCCGCTCCACGGTTCCCCGGTCCCCGTAAGCGGTGAGGAAGATGGCCGGGATGTTCATCTCGCGGCGGAGATGATCGGCCGCGGCCACTCCGTCCATGGGCCCCGCCAGGGCGATGTCCAGCAGGGCCACGTCGGGCCTCCGCTCCTTGGCCACGATCAGGGCCTCCTCGCCCGTGGTCACGGGGCCGCAGACCTCGTAGCCGTTCCGTCTGAGGAGGAATTCGATCCCTTTGGCGAGGATGAGTTCGTCCTCCACCACCATGACCTTGGCTTTTGCCATCGCTCTTTCCCTCAAGAGAGCCCGTCGAAGGTAATCGTATATCGCGTACCCGGAGCGGAGGCAAGGCGGATCTCGCCTCGCATCTGGGCCACCAGCGTCATGACGAGCATGAGCCCCAGCGTTCCCGTGGCCCGGTAATCCAGGCCCTCCGGAAGGCCCACGCCGTCGTCCTCCACGACGAGAGACCAGCGGCCGTTTCGGCTCATGGAGATCCGGACCTCTCCCTTGCGGTCGTTGGGGAAGGCGTACTTCAGGCTGTTGGTCATCAGCTCGTTCACGATGAGGCCTAGGTTGATGGCCGTGTCCATGGGCAGTTCCGCGCCGGCCACGGCGATGACGGGGGTGACGCGCCCGCGGTCCATGCCGTAGACGCGGAAAAGCTGGGCCGCCAGATCGGAGAGGTAGGCGCCGAAGTCCACGCGGGCCAGGTTGGGGGCCTGGTAGAGCTTTTCGTGGACCAGGGACATGGAACGGACCCGGCTCTGGCTCTCCTTCAAAAGGGCCCGCTCTCCCGTGTCGGAGGTCTGGGCTCCCTGGAGGCTCAAGAGGGTGGACACGATCTGGAGGTTGTTCTTGACCCGGTGGTGCACTTCGCGGAGCAGGGCTTCCTTCTCTTCGAGGGAGGCGCGGAGCCGGTCCGCGGCGGCCTGCCGCTCGGTCACGTCGAGGCCCATGGAAACCACCGCCTCCACCTGGCCCGAACGGTCGTGCAGGATCGCGTTATACCATTCGCACAAGATCACCCTGCCGTCCTTGGTGGCGTTCTGGTTGACGTTCACGGAGCCGCGCCGGGTTTGGAGGATGTCCCGCACGAAGGCCTCTACGTTTGCCCTCTGGGAGCTTGGCACCATAACGTCGAAGAAATCCAGGCCGAGAACCTCCTCCTTGCTCCACCCGAAAAGCTCCTCGGCGCGGCGGTTCCAGTCCAGAATGCGCCGGTCCGCCCGCCAGATCACGAAGGCCAGGGCCCCCGTGGAGTAAATGTTCCGGTAAAGCTCCTCGCTGCGCCGAAGGGCCTCCTCCGCTCTCCTTTGTTCGGTGACGTCGCGGGTGGTGGCGAGTACGAGCCGATCAGGACCCACCTCCAGGAGGGTGGCGGAGATGGACCCGATCTTCTCGGAGCCGTCCTTGGTTCTGAGGGGGACCTCGTGATCGCGCAGGGTGCCGTGGTCCCGCAGAAGGTCCCGCATGCGGCCGCCGTCCTCCATGGAGGCCCACATGCCGAGGGTGCGAAGGCTCCGTCCCACGGCTTCCTCGGGGGCGTACCCCGTGAGCCGGGTGAACCCGTCGTTCACTTCCATGAGAACGCCATCGCCCAGCCGTGAGATCGTGATGGCATCTGGGCTCAGGCGAAAGGCGTTGGCGAACTTCTCCTCGCTGAGCCGGAGGGCGGAGAGGGCCTCGCGTTCCACCGTCACGTCCGTGACGAAGGCCAGCGCCCCAGCGTACTCTCCTTCGCCGTTCAGAACGGGCGACGTGGACATGCGGGTGAGGACTCGGCGTCCGTCCTTCGAGGCGAAGGCCAGGTCGTAGGCTTCACGGGACCCGGTCCCTCGCCGCAGACTCTCGCTAGCCGTGTTGGTACCCCGGGCATCCACGAAATCGAAGAGGGGCCGGCCAGCCATCTCCTCCACGGTATAGCCCAGCATGGCGGCCATGCGCGGGTTGACGTAGGTTGTGCGCTGGAAGGGATCGATGATCCAGATGCCCTCCTGCGCCGACTCGATGAGCCGCTGGTACCGCTCCTCATCAGCCCGGACCTGAGCTTCGTACTGGCGGCGGTGGGTGAGGAGCGAGCGGGCGGCGACAGCCAGGGCGATGATGAGGATGGAGACGGCGATCCGTTCCGTGATCTGCTGAGGGTCCGGCGCGACGACCCTCTCCCAGAAGGGCCCCAGCTGGAAGATCTGGGATTCGACAAATCCCTCGGCCAGCCAGTAGAAGAGGCAGAACGCGCTTCCGAGCCCTACCAGGGGCAATTCTTTACGGAACTCCTGGGCAAGGCTCCAATCCCCCATGGTGGCCTCTCTCCTTCTCGCCGGGACGTCTTCCTCGGCCATCGGGGCTCTGCCCGGCCCCCATCGAGGTTCCCCCGGTTCCAGACCATGGCGCTGGCTAATTTCAAAACGTGGCATCCTCCCCGTCTATTTCTCCGCGGCCCTCGTGCCCTCCCGAGAGCGCCGCCCTGGGAGTAAACTGATCGAGGGAGGTGCCGCTCATGATCACGCGCGACCTGCGCTCCATGTCCCGGAGGGACACGTACAGGGTTTTGTCCAGCCTGGTGGTGCCCAGGCCCATTGCGTGGGTGGCGACGCTCAGCGCCTCGGGCCGAGTGAACCTCGCGCCTTTCTCCAGCTTCATGGGGATTTTCGTCCCTCCGGCCCTGGCCATCAACGTGGCACGCCGCCCGGACGGCTCCCTCAAGGACACCCAGGCCAATCTCAGGGCTCGCCAAGAGGCCGTGGTCCACATCGCCGACGTGCCCCTCCTTCAGGCCCTCCACGCCTCGGGAGAGGAGGTTCCCCCGGAGGTGAGCGAGGTGGAGCGTCTCGGGCTGGCCCTCGTCCCCTCGCAGGTGGTAGCCGTGCCCCGGCTCGCGGACGCTCCCGTGGCGCTGGAGTGCAGGTTCAGGCAGGAACTCTCCCTGGGACCAGGAGCGGACATCGTTTTCATGGACGTTTTGGTGACCCACGCCGCGGAGCGAATCTGGGACGAAGCCCTCGACTGCGCCCGCGCGGACCGCTGGGAGCCCATCTCCCGCCTCGTCGGGGGAGGCGTGGACGTTCCCAACTACGCGGGCCTGGGCGAACGCTTCAGCCTTGGCAAGCCGAAGCTGCCCTGAGGATGAGCGCGAGGGAGCGGGAGCGGGGAGCTGGAAGCGGGAAGCAGAGAGGTAGAACCTTGCACGATGCCCGTGGTGGTTTCCTCATCTCCTCATCTCTTCATCCCCTCATCCCGCCGTCGTGCGGTCATGGAACCAAGCCCCTGGGAGACGTGAATGGGCTCGGACGGCCATAAGACACCTCCACCGCAAGACCAGGTCACGAGAAGCAGTGGGTCTGTTCTGTCGGATCCCACGGTGAGCCTTCCTGAAGGCCTGCCTTTGGCCGGCGTCCATCGGGGCAGGACCTTCACGCCCGGGGCCGGCGTCTCGGCGCGATACCGGATCGTGAGGTTCGTGGCCGCCGGCGGCATGGGAGAGGTGTACGAGGCGGAGGACCTGGAGCTGGGGGGCACGGTGGCCCTCAAGACCCTGCGTCCGGACGTGGCGGCCGACCCGCGGGCCTTGGAGCGTTTCCGCCAGGAGATCGCCCTCGCGCGGCAGGTTACCCATCCCAACGTGTGCCGCATCTTTGACGTGGGCTGGCACCGCGAGGACACCTCCGCCGGTTCGCCCGGGGTGGCGTTCCTGACCATGGAATTCCTCAAGGGAGAGACCCTCGCGGAGCACCTGAGGCGGGAGGGGCCCATGGCGGCGGAGCAGGCCCTGCCGCTCTTGCACCAGATGGCGGAAGGCCTGGCGGCGGCCCACAAAGCCGGCGTCGTCCACCGCGACTTCAAGAGCGCCAACGTTATGCTCGTGCCCACGGAGGACAGGGTCCGGGCCGTGGTCACGGACTTTGGGCTGGCCCGGACGGGCCCGGCCCAGGCCGGGTCGAGCGGGGGGGAGATCGTGGGCACGCCTGCCTACATGGCTCCCGAGCAGCTCGAGGGCGGTAGTGTGAGTCCCGCCACGGACGTGTACGCCTTCGGTGTAGTGATGTGCGAGGTCCTCCTGGGCCGCCGGGGCCTGTCCGGTGACAGCCCGCGGGACGGAGACCCCACCCCTGCGCAAGGGGAGGCCGCGCCGGAGAGGAAGGGCGTCGCCCTGAAGGCCCGCTGGGCCTCCGTCATCGGCCGGTGCATGGAGCTCAACCCCGCCTCGCGCTACAACGACGCCTCGGCTCTTCTGTCAGCCATGGACCGGGCGGCGGGACGCCGGGGCTGGATCACCTGGGTGGCCGCGGCGGCGCTGGGGCTCCTGGCGCTGGCGGTGGCGGTGCCCTACGTCCAATCCCGAAGGGGAGGCGGAAGGGAGGGCCCGCAGTCTGTCGCGATACGCGCGGGACGGGCTTCGGTGGCGGTGCTGGGTTTCAAGAACTTGTCCGGCAAGCCGGAAGCCGCGTGGTTGTCCACGGCGCTCTCGGAAATGCTGACCACCGAGCTGGCGGCGGGGGATCGCCTCAGAACCGTGCCCGGCGAAGCGGTCTCGCGGATGAAGCTGGAACTGGGCGTGCCGGACGCGGAGAGCTTGGCGCCCGACACCCTGGCTAGGATCCGCGCGAACCTCGGGGCGGACTATGTGGTCATGGGCTCCTACGTGGCCCTGGGCGGCGCCGGTTCGCCCGTGCGCCTGGACGTGCGCCTGCAGGACGCGGCGGCGGGAGAAACGGTGGCCGCCCTGGCGGAGACGGGGACGGAAGACCGGCTCTTCGACCTCACGTCGAGCGCCGGAGCAGCCCTGCGCGCCAGGCTCGGCGCGGGGGCGGTGACGGCCGCGCAAGCGGCGGAGGCCCAGGCGGGCCTGCCCTCGGGCGCCGAGGCGGCCCGGCTCTATGCTCGCGGATTGGAAAACCTGCGGCGCTTCGAGTTCGTTCAAGCCAAGGACGAGATGGAGAAGCTCGTGGCCCTCAGCCCCGAGTCTCCGATGGCCCACGGCGCCCTTGCCGATGCGTGGTCCGGCATGGGCTACATGGACAAGGCCAAGGCCGAAGCGCGCAAGGCGTTCGACCTCTCCCGCGGCCTGCCCAGGGCCGAGCGCCTCTCCATCGAGGGGCGCTACCGCGAGGCCAACGCCGAATGGGATAAGGCCGCGGAGATCTACAGGTCCCTCTGGACCTTCTACCCCGACGACCTCGACTACGGCCTCAGCCTGGCCTATGTCCAGCGAACGGCCGGCGATACCAAGGCGGCCTTGCTCACCCTCGCCGGCCTTCGGAAACTGCCCGGCCCGGCGGGTGAGGATCCTCGAATTGACCTGGAGGAGGCCAAGGTGGACGAAGCGCTTTCCGACTATCCGGGTGTCCTTTCCGCCGCGCAACGGGCTGTGACACGGGCGAGGCAGGAGGGCGCCCGCCTGATGGTCGCCCACGGGCTCGTGGCGGAAGGCAGAGCGTTTAGGCATATGGGAGACACAGCGAAGGCTTCTGCGTCGCTGGCCGAGGCTCTCTCCATCTATAAAACCCTTGGCGATATCGGTGGTGAAGCCCAGACTCTCCAAGCCCTATTCGCTGAGCGGATGGCGGCTTCGGATGGTGAGGGGCTGATCGAGACGCTGGAGAGAAGCGTTACCGTCTACCGGAGACTCGGGGACGATGCGAGGCTCGCGACCGCGCTCCAGGTCCTCTCCCAAGTCTTGCTCTATGGCCGTGCCGACCTTAAGCAGGCCTACGCGTTGGCCCAGGAATCGGTGGCGCTCTGTCGAGCATTGGGAGAGAAACGAGAACTGTGTCTAGCCCTGTACAGAGCCGGTAATGCTTCCTACTATGTGGGCGATCTCCAGGCCGCATGGAAAACCCACGATGAGAGCCTCGATCTGGCCCGAGCCAGCGGGGAAGTCTTGTTGATACACTTGGCAATCTGGAAAATGGCCGCCCTGGCATGGTGCCGGAGAGACTTTCCAGCCGCCGAGTCGGGACTTCAGGATGCTGTCACCGGACTTCAGAAGATTAAAGCCACCGACGCTCGGATTCTAGGATCGGAAGCGAGTCTAGTACTAGCCCAATTGAGGCGGGACCAGGGACGCCCAGCCGAGGCAGAGCGCGAGTGCCGGGCGGTCCTCGCCGAGTTGGCCTCCCAGAAGGAATTGGAAGATCAAGAGAAGCTCGCCCTTGTGTGCCTGACGAGGACCCTCCTGGACCAGGGCAAAGTGCCCGAGGCGCGCCAGACCCTGAACCGGGCGGCAGCCATTCCGCACCGGTGGCCCGCCGCCTTGGAGGATATGGACGCCGAACTCTGCGAGGCCGAAGTCCTCCGCGCCGAAGGGAAATCCAATCAAGCGGAGAAGGTCGCAGAGAAAGTGCTCGCAAAGAGCAAGGCATGTGGGGACGTGCCCCAGCGATTCGACGCCCTCCTCCTCCTCGGGAAGATCGAGCTCGAGACCGGCCATGTGCCCAAAGGTACGGCCCGCCTGGACGCCCTCCAGCAGGAGGCCACCGCCAAGGGCTGGCTCCTCGTGGCGAGCCACGCCAAGGACGCAATGAAGAAGCAAGGTTTAAGTTATGGGTTTTGAGTTTTGAGTTAAAGGATAAAAGCCACAAGATAAAAGCCAAAAGGACAAAAGCCAAAGGATAAAAGCCAAAGGATAAAAGCCAGAGGACATCTCCTGCTTGCGTCTGGCGTCTCGCTCGTTCTTTCAATCCGCAATCCGCAATTCTTCGTTTTGTAGAAGCGACTTTCAGGTGGCGATGGCGCGCCCGGTACACAATCGCCACCTAAGGGTGGCTCCTACCCCGCTCACCACTCACGTTTCTCATCTCGGATCTCGCCCTTCAGACTCATAACTCAAAACCCAAAACTCAAAACTTCGCCTCCCCGCTCCCTGCTCCCTGCTCCCTGTGCCACTGCGAGTCCTCTGGCTAACTTGCATACTCCCGGCGGCCCGTCCACCGAACGGGATGCCGCGTCTGTCTGGTCCGGTCCCCCCCGAAGATGAACCCCATCTTTTCGAAGAGGGCGATCTTTTTTTCGGTGTCCCTCGAATAGGCGTGGCGGAAGAAATTGGGGAAGAGAGCCGGGTTCTCCCGGACGAAGGAGGCCCCCTCGCCGAGCGCTGGAGGCAGGGCGCGCAGGGCCGCTTCGTCCATGACCATCCCCGAGCCGATCTGGGAAAGCAGGCGCGTCCTCGGATATACCTGGAGGCGCGACAGTCCGGCGAGGGCTCCCAGGCACACCGACTCATAGGCGAAGTGGACCAGAGCCTCGAAGTCCTCGAAGGTTTCGCCGGGCCAGTCCCAGATTAGGTTCACACGCACCGCCACCCCCACGTCCAGGAGGGCGGCCACGGCGCGCTTGGCCTCGGCCATCCCCGTGACCTTCCTCATCCCGGCCAGAATCTCCTTGGACAGACCGTCCACCCCAAAGGTCACTTGGTCGCATCCCGTGTCGCGCAGGAGAGGGGCCGTGTCTCGCCCGATGTCCGCGATGCGCGCGAAAGGCGCCCAACGGACCGACATCCGGCGCTCCCGAAGGGCCCGTGCCCACTCCTTCAAACGTGCCGGTGGGAAGAGAAACGTGTCGTCGTGGAAGACCATGAGGGTCCGGTCTCCCTGGTATCCGTGTTCCAGGAGAAAGTCGCAGAGCGCCTCCATGGAGAGGGTGGAGCGGCGGCCGCCCCACACCGCCCGGTGTCCGCAGAAGGAGCAGACGCCGGGGCAGCCCCGGGAGGTGAGGAGGTGCACCATGACGTCGTAGCCCAGCGCATCGTCCTCCAGCTCCATCACCGAATGGGTGATGGGGAGGTCGTCAAGGCTCGCGATTCGCCGCCGAGGGGCATTCCGCACCACCCCGCCTTCTGGTGACCGGAACACTAAGCCTTCGATGCGCCTCAAGGAATCGGGATCACGGCCCGTTTGAAGAAATTGTTGCAGAGTGTACTCGCCCTCTCCCACGCAGACCGCGTCCACGAAGGGATAGGCTCCCACGATCTCCTCCGCCAGGAGGGTAGGCCCCACGCCGCCCAGGAGGAGGAAGGCCCCCGTGAGGTCCTTGGCGGCCCGCGCGAGAAAGAGCGCCTGGGGCAGGTAGTCCGACGTACAGGACAGGCCCACGATCTTCCCGAGATCTTTCCGCCCTCCCGAGAAAAGCCGGGACACCGTTTCGGCGGAGGGCTCGTCGCCCGCCCCCTTGCCGCGCGCACTCCGGAGGTTCACGTCGAGGCCACGGCGCTCCAGGAAGTTCCGGAGCGCTAACACGCTCAGGGAATACCCGTCGTAGAAAGGCCAGTCACCCCCCACGTCGAAGAGGGTCATGGCGGGAGTCTTGCTCATGAGTACCCTCGTAATCGGAGAGAGGTGATCGACGTCATTCAGATCAGGTGATGAGACGAGAATGGGAGCAGGGAGCAGGGAGCAGGGAGCAGGAAGAGGAAGTACCAACGCGATGCTCGTTCGATCCTTTGCTGCTCACCTCACCCCCTACTCACCTACTCACGTGCCTTCAGCCCTATTTTTTTCGCTTTTTTGCTCGAGTCGGCCCCGGAATGACTATCGGAAGTTGTGTCGAATTGTAGGCCTTCGCAACTGGAGGAGCCCCCTCGCTGGTGATGCTCACTCCTCCCTCGGCGGAGGTGTAGATGTTGATGACCACCTGGGGCGCCTTGGCGGCAGCCGCACCCCCGGTGTCCTGGGCGGCAAGGAGGGGGTTCACCGCCTCCAGTGACTTGAGGGCCTTGTTCAGCTCCTCGGGCGGCACGGCGTACCGCTGGAGTTCAGAAATGGGGATCTTATAGAGCATCCCGTTGGCGCCGCGAAGCAGCATGGTCGCCTGCTCGCCGGTGGTTTCTTTCCCGCGCTTTGCCATGGCCGGTCTCCTTTGTGTGAGTGCCACCCGCGTGGTTGTTCTCCGTGGAGACAGTATAGCGTGAGAGAAGGGGACAGGCGTTCGGAATTCGGAAAGGGCATTTGGGATTTCGGATTTGGGATTTGGGAAATGAACGCGACGCACGGTGAGGGTCGCTGTCTCGCCATCTCGGCATCCCCTCATCTCGGAATCCCGGCATCCCCTCATCCCGGCATCTCGGCATCGCCGCGTCCGTCGAAGGCGCCCGCTGTTCGAGATGAGGGGATGAGGAGATGAGGAGATGAGGAGATGAGGGGAAAACCGCGACGCACGGTTGGGGGCGCTGTCTCGGCATCCCGGCATCTCGGCATCCCGGCATCTCGGCATCGCCGCGTCCGTCGAAGGCGCCCGCTGTTCGAGATGAGGGGATGAGGAGATGAGGAGATGAGGGGAAAACCGCGACGCACGGTTGGGGGCGCTGTCTCGGCATCTCGGCATCCCGGCATCCCTTCATCCCGGCATCTCGGCATCCCGCCTCTCACCCATTGAAGCCTCCTCCTCCAAACGGTATGATGGAACCAATCGGATGACGCCCTGTCGCCGGGGCCCGGAGGAATCTTGGACGAAGAGGGCCGGCCCAAGCCGAACACCGAGGTTCAGGCCCCCCTTCAAGGGGCGCTCGCCTCCGCCTCTTCGCCCACGGTGAGCCTTCCCGGAGCTCCCCTTCCGCCCGGCATTCATGCGGGGAGGACGTTCGCGCCGGGGATAGCCGTGTCGGGGCGCTACCGGATCCTGCGATTCGTGGCCGCCGGCGGCATGGGAGAGGTCTACGAGGCGGAAGACCTGGAGCTGGGGGGCGTGGTGGCCCTCAAGACCCTGCGCCCGGAGGTGGCGGGGGACCTGCGCGCGCTGGAACGCTTCCGCCAGGAAATCGCCCTCGCGCGGCAGGTCACTCATCCCAACGTCTGTCGCATCTTCGACGTGGGCTGGCACCGGGAAGGCACCTCCCCGAATTCTCCGGGCGTGGCCTTTCTCACCATGGAGTTCCTTCAGGGCGAAACCCTCGCCGAGCGGCTCGGGCGGGAAGGCGCCCTGCCCCCCCGGGACGCCATGCACCTCCTGCTTCAGATGGCCGAAGGCTTGGCCGCGGCCCACAGAGCGGGGGTGATCCACCGGGACTTCAAGAGCGCCAACGTCATGCTGGAACCGGATGCGGAAGGGGTCCGGGCCGTGGTGACGGACTTTGGCCTCGCCCGTCCCGGCGTGTCCACGGGCCTGTCCGCCTCGGGGGAAATCGCCGGTACCCCCGCCTACATGGCACCCGAACAGCTCCAGGGCGGCGCCGTGAGCCCCGCCACGGACGTGTACGCCTTCGGCGTGGTTATGTGTGAAGTGCTCACGGGGAGCAAGCCTTTCGCGGGGGATGCCTCCCTCGCCGCGGTCATCAATCGCCTCAAGAAGAGGGACCCCTCCGTGTCCGTGACCCTGCGCGGAGAGAACCTCGGACGTGCCTGGGCCCCCATTGTCTTGCGGTGCTTGGAGCGCGAGCCGGCCCGGCGGTACGGCGGCGGGAAAGACCTCCTTCGCGCCCTGCAAGAGGCGGCGGGAACCGGTGCGACGCGGCGCCGCCTGCTGTGGGCGGGAGCCGCCGCTGCACTTCTGCTCGCCGCCGCGGTGGCCGTTCCCTTCTGGCTCACGAGACACGGTTCCGGGCCCGGCCATGCGCGCTCCCCGGTCCCTCTGGCCCCCCGGCGGTCCGTGGCCGTCCTGGGCTTCAAGAACCTCTCCGGACGGGCGGACACGGCGTGGCTCTCCACGGCCCTGGCCGAAATGCTCACCACGGAGCTGGCGGCGGGCGAGCACCTCAGAACCGTTCCGGGCGAGACCATCTCGCGGATGAAGCGGGATCTGGATCTCGGCGAAGCGGAGAGCCTGGCTCCCGACACCCTCGCGAAGATCCGCGCCAACCTGGGCGCGGACTACGTGGTCTTGGGCTCCTTCGTGGCCTTGCCGGGGCCCTCGGGCCCCACCCTCCGTCTGGACGTTCGCCTGCAAGACACGGCGGCGGGCGAGACCGTGGCCTCACTCGCCGAGACGGGGGATGAAGACAAGCTCTTCGGCCTCGCCTCCCAGGCGGGGGAGGCCCTCAGAGCCAAACTCGGCGCGGGCCCCGTCACCCCGACCGAGGAGGCCGCCGCCCAGGCCATGGTCCCCTCCGATCCCGTGGCCGCCAGGCTCTACGCCCTGGGGCTCGACCGCATGCGCCTGATGAATGCGGCGCAGGCCCTGAGCTTCTTCCAGCAGGCCGAGGCGGCCCAGCCTTCCCAGCCCCTCATCCACGCGGCCCTCTCGTCGGCCTGGTCCACGCTCGGGTATGACGGCCGGGCGAGGCAAGAGGCGGAGAAGGCCTACGACCTTTCCGCTTCGCTCCCAAGGGAAGGGCGCCTCGTGGTGGAAGGGCGCTACCGGGCCGCCGCGGGCCAATGGGAGAAAGCGCAGGCGTGCTTTATCGCGCTCTGGGGCTTCTTCCCCGACAACGTGGAGTACGGCCTCCAGCTCGCCGCCATGCTGACCAAAGGAGGCAAGGGCAAAGAGGCCCTGGCCACGGTGGAGGAGATGCGCCGGCTTCCTCAAGCGGCCCAGGATCCTCGCGTGGACCTGGCCGAGGCGGAAGCGGCCCAGTCCCTCTCGGACTGGACCCACATGGAGGCGGCGTCGGAGCGCGCGGCCAAGGCGAGCGCGGCCCGGAACGCCAGGGGGACCCTCGCCCAGGCTCGGCTGCTGGCGGCGCGGGCGTGGCGCAAACTGGGCGAGCCCCAGAAGGCCCTGGCAGCGTCTGATGAGGCCCGGGCCATCTACGACGCCCTGGGCGATCGCGAGGGCTCGGCGCACGCCCAGACCGTCCGGCTCTTCATCCTCTCCGCCCAGGGGGACACCAAGGGCACCAAGGACCTGGGTGCGAAGCTCCTGGCCACGTACCGCGAGATCGGCAACCAGCGCGGCACGGTCATGATCCTCAACGCCCTGGCCAACCGGGCCTACGACCAGGGGGACCTGTCCCAGGCGGCGCGCGATTACGAATCATGCCTCACGGTCCTCCGCGATATCGACGACAAGAGCTCCGCGGCGCGGGTTTCGAGCAACCTGGCCAACGTCCTCCTCCTGCAAGGGGACCTCGCCGCTGCGCGCCGCCGCCACCTGGAGTCCCTGGCGCTCAGCCGCGAAGTGGGGGACAAGAGCGCCAGCGCCTACACCCTCTGCGCCCTCGGTGAACTGGAGGCCATGGGCGGCGACCTGGCCAAGGCCCAGGGCCGCTTCGAGGAGTCCCTCGCCCTTTTCACGGCCACGGGGGAAAAGAGCGGAGAAGCCTATGCTTTCTATGGCCTGGGCGAGGTTCACCTGCCCGGGGGCCGGCTGGAGGCGGCGCGCAAGGCGCACGAGGAGGGCCTGGCCCTCAGAGAGCAGCTCGGCGAGAAGGGCGCGGCGGACGAAAGCCGGCTGGCGCTGGCCAACCTGTCTCTGGAGGAGGGCAAGGCGGCCCAGGCGGCGGCCGATGCAGGCGATCTGTGCAAGGCCTTCGAGGCGGGCAAGGCCTCCGGCGATGCGGCCCTGGCCTGCGACCTCCTGGCCCGCTCAAGCTTGGCATTGGGGAAGGTACCCGAAGCCCAGGAGGCCGCGGCGCGCGCCCGGCGGTTCGCGAAAGACGAAGAGGACTTGGGGCTGGCGGTGATCGTGGGCCTCACCTCGGCCAAGGTCAGGGGTGCGGCCGGGGATGTTTCGGGAGCCCGCGAGGCCCTCGGCGGCCTCCTCGCGCAGGCCACCAAGGCCGGCCGGCAGGACCTGGCCCTCAAGGCCAGTCTCTACCTGGGCGAACTGGAGATGGCCGCGGGAGACGCGGCATCCGGCAGGGCCCGCCTGGCCGCGCTGGAAAAGGACGCCTCGGCCCGAGGCTACGTCCTCATCGCCCGCAAGGCCGCCGCCGCCCGCAAGGCGTGATGGCCCGCTCCCTCATTCCTGCTATCCTGTCTCCGTCGCCTGAACCGCAAGGGAGCGTGCCGTGCTGGACCTGCTGACGGGCCTTCTGCTGGAGCACCTGTCCATCGTCGTGGGGTTTCTCCTGGCCGTAGTGGGCATCGGGGCCATCGTGCGCCAGCGGAGGTCGTCCCAGGCCACGGCCGCGTGGCTCCTGGCCATCGTCCTCGTGCCTTACGTGGGCGTGCCTCTCTACCTGCTCCTGGGCGGACGCAAGACCCGGAAGGCCGCGGAAGGCAAGCAGAAGCTGCACTTGGTCATGAAAGAGACGGTGCCGCTGGACCAGGCTTCCGGAGCGGACCGCCTCTTCCGAAGCTACGGCCTGCCCGGCGCCACGGCGGGCAACCGGATCAGGCTGTTGTCCTCAGGCGAAGAGAATTATGCCTGCCTCATGGAGCACATCGAGGCGGCCCGCGAAAGCATCAACATTCTCACCTTCATCTTGGGCGACGATCCCGTGGGCCGGTCCGTGGTCCAAGCCCTCTCCCGCAAGGCCGCCGCGGGAGTGCAGGTGCGCCTGCTCCTGGACGGGGTGGGCTCCTTCGAAACGGGCAAGCGGCTCCTGAAGCCCTTACGGAAGGCGGGGGGGAAGGTGGCGTGGTTCGTCCCCCTCCTCCACCGGCCCTTCCGGGGCCGGAACAACCTGCGCAACCACCGGAAAATCACCCTCTTCGACGAGTGCTTCGCCCTCGCGGGAGGAACCAATATCGCGCAGGAGTATATGGGCCCCACGCCCATGCCGGGGCGGTGGAAGGACCTGGCCTTCGCGCTGGAAGGCCCGGCGGTGGACCATTACGCGGAGATCTTCCGCTCCGACTGGCACTTCGCGGCCAAGGAAGATATCGAGCTGCACCCCGAACGGGACGAGGCGGTGCCCGGCGGCGTTCTGGCCCAGGTGGTGCCCTCCGGACCCGACGTGGCTGGAGATCCCCTCTACGACGCCATCCTCACGGCTCTGTATACGGCTGAGCGCCGCCTGTGGCTCGTGACGCCCTACTTCGTACCCGACGAGGCGCTGGCCTCGGGCTTTCGCGCGGCGGCCAGGCGCGGCATCGACCTGCGCATTCTCGTGCCCGAGCGCTCCAACCACCGCCTGGCCGATTACGCCAGGGGAACGTACCTGCGCGAAATCCAGGACCTGGGCGGCAAGATTCTCCTCTACGAGCCCGGCATGGTGCACGCCAAAGCCGCCCTCATCGACCACGACATCGTGGCCATCGGTTCCGCCAACTTGGATCTCAGGAGTTTCTTTTTGAACTACGAAGTGGCCCTCTTCGCCTACGGGCCTCAGGTGGTCTCTGATACGGAGGCCTGGATGGAGGGGCTCTTCGCCCGGTGCAAGGACCGCCTGCCTGTCCCCGGCGCCATCCGCGATACCCTGGAAGGCCTCGTCAGGCTCGTGGATCCGCTGTTGTAGACAGGGAGCGGGGAGCGGGGAGCGGGGAGCAGGGAGCAGGGAGCGGGGAGCGGGGAGCAGGGAGCAGGGAGTCTCAACTCTCAACTCTCAACTCACCCCTCCTCCCCGGTGCCTTCGAAGGACCTCAGCATGGCTATTTCCCGGGGCCAGCGGTCCGGTTCGATGGTTTCCAGGATGAGGGGGATGCCCTCGGCTCGGGGGTCGCGCATGATGCACCGGAACACGTCGAGCCCAAGTTCGCCCTCGCCGAGGCTGTGGTGGCGGTCCAGCCGGCTGCCCAGGGTTCCTTTGGAATCGTTCAGGTGCATGCCCTTGAGGTAGGCCAGCCCCACGATCTCGCCGAAGTCCTTCATGGCCGCCTCGTAGGTTTCGGCCGTGCGCAGGTCGTAGCCCGCCCCGAAGAGATGGCACGTGTCCAGGCAGACGCCCACGCGGGATTTATCCTGAATCTTGTCAATCATATACGCAAGCTGTTCGAAGGTGCGGCCCAGGTAGCCGCCCTGTCCCGCCGTGTTCTCGATGACCGCCGTCACGCCTTGGGTGGCCTCCAGGGCCAGGTTCACCGATTCGGCGATGAGGTCCATGCAGGGCTCCTCCGCCATCTCTCCCTTGTGGCTCCCGGGATGGAAATTGAGGAGGCGGAGGCCCAGGCGTTCGCAGCGGCGCATTTCGTCCAGGAAGGCCGCCCGAGATCGCAGGAGGCCCTCGCGGTCGGGATTGCCCAGGTTGATGAGGTAGCTGTCGTGGGGCAGGATCACGGAGGGATCGAACCCGTGGGCCTGGCAGTTGGCCTGAAAGGCCTCCACCTGGGCATCGGCGAGGGGAGGAGCGCTCCAAGTCTTCTGGTTCTTCACGAAGAGGGCGAAGGCCGTAGCTCCTATGGCGGCGGCGTTGAGGGGGGCGTTCTGCACGCCGCCCTCGGCGCTCACGTGGGCGCCTACGAATTTGCCGGTCATGTCATATCTCCACTTCCTGCCCCAACTCTACCACACGGTTCACCGGAATGTTGAAGTAGGTGGTGGCCCGCTGGGCGTTGCGGGAGAGGAAGGCGAAGAGCCATTCCCGCCATCGGGCCATGCCGGGCCGGGCGGAGGGGATGAGGGTTTCGCGTCCGAGGAAATAGGTGGTGGTCATGGGATCGAACTCGAGGCCGAGGTCCTTGGCCTGCTCCAGGAGTTTGGGCACGTCGGGTGTTTCCATGAAGCCGTGGTGCCCCGTGAGCCTGAAGATGTTGGAGCCCAGCTCCGTCATTTGAAGGCGCTGGCTGGTCTGGACGTGGGGGACTTCCTCCGTAAGCAGGGTGAGGAGGACCACCCGCTCGTGCAGAACATGGTTGTGCTTGAGGTTGTGGAGAAGGGCCGTGGGCATGCCTTCGGCGCTGCCCGTCATGAAAACCGCCGTTCCGGGCACGCGCAGGGGGGGCTTCCGGGCGATGTCCTGGAGAAACAGATCCGCCGGCAGAGCTTCCTCGCGCAACCTGCGCCCGAGAACCTGGCGTCCCCGCTTCCACGTGGACATGAGGGTGAAGATGCCCAGGGCGATGAGGAGGGGCAGCCACCCTCCGTGCTCGACCTTGATGATGTTGGCGCCGAAGAAGGCGAGGTCCACCACGAGAAACACCCCGCACAGGGGTCCTGCGGCCCACGCGGGCCAGCCCCACCGCTCCCGGGCCACGGCGTAGAAGAGGAGCGTCGTGATGACCATGGTGGTGGTCACCGCCACGCCGTAAGCGGAGGCCAGGTTGTCCGAGTTCCGGAAGATCACCACCAGCGCCAGGGTCGCCGCCATGAGGGCCCAGTTCACGACGGGCACGTAGATCTGGCCGATCTCCTCCTCGGAGGTGTGCTTGATGAGCATGCGCGGGCTGAATCCGAGCTGGATGGCCTGGCGGGTGAGGGAGAAGGAGCCCGAGATGACGGCCTGGGAGGCGATGATCGTGGCCGCCGTGGCGAGGGCCACGAGGGGATACACGGCCCACGTCGGCGCGAGCCAGAAGAAGGGGTTCTCCTCGGCGGCTGGATTCAGCAAGAGCTGCGCGCCCTGGCCGAAGTAGTTCAGCAACAGGCACGGGAGGACCAGCGCGAACCAAGCCAGGCGGATGGGCCGCCGTCCGAAGTGGCCCATGTCCGCGTAGAGGGCTTCGCCCCCCGTCTCCACCAGAAACACGGCGCCCAAGGCAAGGAACGCCGTGAGCCTGTTCTCCGCGAAGAACCGCACGGCGTGGAGGGGGTTGAGGCCCGCCAGGACACGGGGCGCCTGAAGGATGCCGTGGATGCCCAGGAGGCCGATGGTGAGAAACCAGACCGCCATGACGGGGCCGAAGAGGGCGCCGATGCCCGCCGTGCCCCGGCGCTGGATCATGAAAAGGGCCACGAGAAGGACCATGGTGATCAGCACCACGAAAGGTTTGAAGAACGGGGTGGCCACCTCCAACCCTTCCACGGCGCTCATCACGGAGATGGCCGGCGTAATGATGCCGTCTCCGTAGAGCAGGGCCGCCCCGAAGAGGCCGAAGGCCACAAGGCCGAATTTCTGGCGGGGTACGCCTCCGGGGCGGGCCAGGGCCATGAGGGCCAGGATGCCCCCTTCGCCGCGGTTGTCGGCGCGGAGGATGAACACCAGGTATTTGATGGAGATGGTGAGGGTCAGGGCCCAGAAGATGAGGGAGAGGACGCCCAGGACGTTTCCGGCTGTGGCGGGGAGCCCGAATTCCTTGTCGAAGCCTACGCGAAGGGCGTAGAGGGGGCTCGTGCCGATGTCCCCGAACACCACGCCCAGGGCACCCATGGAGAGAAAGAGCAGGTATCGCCCCCGGGGCTGGGGGGCCTTGCCGTTGCCGGAGGTTGTCATGGCTCCCCGCCGGAGGAGCCGGGCCCAGCACCCATCGTCGTAAGACTCCTCGCCCCGGGCCCGCCTGGACCGCCCTGAGGGACCGGATGAATTGTATCATGGAGGGCGGCACCGGCCTTACACTATCCCCATGCTGGCCTGGTTCAGGCGCCGAAGGCGCCATCGCATCCTGGAGGATCCCTTTCCCGAGGCCTTGCGGAAGGCCCTTCATCGGGACGCGGCCCTCTGGCGAGTCCTCTCCGATGAAGAAAGGCGCAGGCTTGAAGACGACCTGCGGGTATTCATGGCAGAACGCACCTGGGAGCCTTGCGGCGGCCTGGACCTCACCCAGGAGCGCAAGGCGCTCATCGCGGCGCTGGCCTGCGTCCTCACCCTGGGCCGGTCCGTGGACGCCTTCGGCCACGTGCGCACGATCCTCGTGTATCCGGACCGCTACATGGCGCCCGAGGCTGAGGAGGACGACCTGGGCGTGGTGACCGAGAGCCTGGAGGACCGGGAGGGTGAGGCCTGGGAGCGTGGCCAGGTGGTCCTTTCCTGGGCGGACCTGCGGCAGGACGCGCGGAACCTGAACGGGCGGAATCTGGTCCTCCACGAATTCGCCCACCAGTTGGATCTCCTGGACTTTCTCGCCGCGGCCCGTCCCGTGGACGCCGGCGAAAGGGATACCCACGCGCGCTGGGCCCGTGTCCTCACGCAGACCCACGCCCTCCTGAATGAGCTGGACCAGAAGGGCCGCCGCGATCCCGTCCTGGATACGTATGGCGCCGAGGATGCTTCCGAGACCTTCGCCGTGGCCACGGAAGCCTTCTTCGAACGGCCGCGCCGCCTGGGGCAATTTCATCCCGATCTCTACCGGGTCCTCTCCGAGTACTACAATCAGGACCCGGCGGCCAGGATGGAGCAGGAGAGCGGGGGAACGGGCGAAAGAGGGCAGGAGACGGTCCAAATCAAGGCTAAGGACGTCAAGAAAAAGTCCCGCCGCAAAAGCGCAAAGGTCAGAGATTTCAATAAGTGAATGATTCCTTGGCGGTCTTTGCGCCTTTGCGGTTCAGTCCCTTGCTCCTTAATCCTGCAAAAAACACCTGTCCGCGTGCTACAACTTGGACCAGTAGGCCGAGAAGACCCACGTGGTGAGGAAGAATCCCAGGGGAACGTTCACGAGCACGCCGATGGTGAAGGCCCAGAAGGGTTTGAGCCCGAAGGTGGCCAGGTCTTTGAACCGGGTCGAAAGGCCGATGCAGAGGAAGCACAGCACGAAGGCCCAGGATCTCAGCTTCTTGATGGGCGAGATCACCTTGGGCCCGAGCACGCCGCCGAACCAGTCAGAGGAGGCCTGGAGGGCGCTGAGGGCCCGCTTCTGGTCCTGCGTCGTGGCCGCGGCTGACAGAACCTGGTAGTCCTCCCGGCTCATGGTTCCCCTGAAACTCAGCGCTCCTTTGGCCGGATCATAAGCGAAGCGGGAGGCTAGTTCGGGGGGCACGGCGTAGGCCGAGAAGTCGGCCGAGTACGGCGCCTCGCCGTAGGTGCCCGACGCGTTGGCCGTGCCCGCGCGGCCGGCGGGGGAATGGCTCGACACGAGGCTCACCACCACGGAGGCCACGAGAAAGCCGATGACGAACTTGGGGAAGCGCTCCCAGACGATACCGGCCCCCACACGGCCCTTGTCCTCGCCCTTCTCCCAAAAGACGACCGAGACCACCGACAGGATGAGGCACCAGATGCCGATCCAGATGTCGCGGCCGATGACCTTCATGAGGGTGAAGGCGTTGATGGGCGCGTCCCCGAAGCGCGTGGCCAGTTCGGCCACCACGGCGAAGCCCGCCGCGTCGGCGAACTCCGAGTTGCCCACCCAGGCTCCCGCTTCTCCCGGCGAGATGAGCTGGGGCACCGTATGCTTGAGGACGATCGTGAGGGTGAAGATCATCACGATGGCCCAGATGGTGACCACCGCGATGGCGATGGAGATGTGGTCCTTCTTGGCCTTCACCGCCCCGCCCACGGCTATGGAGGCGGACACCCCGCACACGGCGCCCGCGGCCCCGAGGACCGCTCCGAACTTGGGTTCCAGGTGGAAGAGCCGGGTGGCGGCCATGTAGATCGTGAGCCACGTGCACACGGAGACGATGGTGGCCTGCAGGAAGGCCACGGGCCCCGCCGTGAAGATGAGGGTGAGGGGCAGCGTCGCGCCCAGCAGCACGATGCCCGTCTTGATGTAGTACTCCGTGCAGAGGCAGTCCTTGCACCACGCCGGCATCTTCAGGCCGTTGGAGATGAGCAGCCCCACCATGAGGGCCAGGAGGGGCGCCTCCACGTTGTACTCTTCCATGAGCTTCCAGCCCGCCAAATAGAAGATGGCCAGGGAACCCAGGAACAGCAGCGTGAATCCGGGCAGGAATCGCTTCACGGGTACGCCCATGATGGCCATGGACGCGGTGAAAACGGATCCGAAGACGAGGTAGATGATCAAGTAGCCGAGGGCATGGGCTGCGAGGTCCGCGGGCACCGCGGAGGGGTGCGCCCACTTGGGAGGCGTCACGGCCCACCGCGCGATGGTGCCCCCCAAACCGAACGTGAGCAGGGCCGCCGCCACGATGCCCAGCCCCATCCACACCGACCACCAATCCTCGGTCTTCCAGAGCTTCTCGACTTCTTTGCCGGCCATGGTCCCCCCCTTTGCCTGCAATATAGGTTCGCTGGAGCCATTGTAAAGCAGGTGAAGGGGAAGTTAAGAGTTGTGAGTTGAGAGTTGCGAGCTCTGGATTTCGGCTGCCCGCTCAGGCTTTGCAGCCCGCGGGGTATTCGCCGGTGAAGCAGGCGTAGCAGTAATGATCGGGGGTGAAGACGGTGGTGCGGAGGCTTTCGAGGCTGAGGTACCTTAAGGTATCGGCGCCGAGAAGGGCCGCCACTTCCTGAGGTGTCCGGCCGCCCGCGATGAGCTTGTCCTGGTCGGGGGTGTCCACGCCGTAGTAACAGGAGTGCCGAATGGGCGGCGACCCGATGCGGAGGTGGACTTCCTTGGCTCCCTGGTCGCGGACCATGTGCACGAGCTTGCGGATGGTCGTGCCGCGCACGATGGAATCGTCCACGAGAAAAACCCGCTTGCCCTCGAAGAAGCCGGGGAGGGGGTTGAACTTGAGCCGCACCGCGTCGTCCCTCATGCGCTGTTCGGGGGCGATGAACGTGCGGCCGATATAATGGTTGCGCACGAGGCCGAAGGCGATGGGCAGGTCCCGGGCCGTGGCGTAGGCCAGCCCGATGTAGTTGGAGGAGTCGGGGATGGGAACGACCACGTCGCCGGGCGTGTCGTCCTCTTTCGCCAGGGCCGTGCCGATGGCGCGGCGAACTTCGTAGACGCGCTCGTTGAAGACCCGGCTGTCGGGCCGGGCGAAGTAGATGAGCTCGAAGATGCAGTGGTGGTGGTCCCGGGGAGGAACGCCTTCGGGCTGGGAGAGGCCGCCCGGGCCCCACTTGAGAATGGCCCCGGGAGCCACGTGCTCCACGAATTTTGCCCGCAGGATATCCAGGGCCACCGTCTCGCTCGCGATGACGGCGGCGCCGCCCTTTTCTCCGCGGCTCATGGGCCGAAGGCCGTGGGGGTCTCTGAACGCATAAAGGTGCGACGGCGTGAGGAGGACCGTGCAATAGGCTCCCATGCCCGTGACCATCCACTTGCGGATGGCACCCTCAATGCCGAGCCCATCGTCGTAGGCCCAAATCCCGATGGCCTTGGCGATGACCTCCGCGTCGTTGGTGCCCTCCAGAGGATAGCCGCGGGATTCGATCTCCGCTCCGAGCTGGGGGAGGTTGGTGATGTCGCCGTTGCTGGCCAGGGAGAAGAGAACCTCTCCGTTGCGCACGAAGAGGTGGGGCTGGGCATTCTTCACGGTCGCCTCGCCCTGGGTGGGATAACGCACGTGGCCGATGGCGTGGGACCCGGGCAGGCCGCGAAGGGCCTCCTCCGTGAGGCATTCACGCACCAGGCCCATGCCCCGGTGGCAGAAGAGATCCTTCCCGTCCGCCGTGGCCACGCCGCAGGAGTCCTGGCCTCTGTGCTGCTGTGAGAAGAGAGCCTCGGTGGCCCACCCCGCCGCGTTCTCTTGTCCGTAGATTCCTACGATCCCGCACATAAGCCGCGGAGTATAGCACAAGGAGAAGGGAAATGGGGGGACCAGGGAGAGGCAGGACAAGGGAGGGGCGGGAAGACCGAACAGGCGGCCAAGGTGCGCGAACCTTCAACGGTTGCTCCCAGCTCCGGGTCGGGTGCATGTTCGAAGCTTTTATCGCCCCTGCCGTTTGGGGCCGTGCGGGTCCGGGGTTATCAAAACCCAGGACCCGCGCGGCGGATCAGCCTCACCGGGACTCCGTCGCGACGTCGTCCGTAGCGGGTGCTGCCTCGGGTGTCGGCCGGCCCCACAGGCACGACCCGTTCCCCAAGAGAGTCTTCCCCCAGAGGTTTCCATACCCCGTGATGTTCCCATTGACGGTGACAGGTGCCAGGGGTGCATAGACGATCGCGTCCACGCTGGCGGTCCCGTTGAGCGACACAGGAGAGGCGCTGCTCGACACCAGAATGAGATGGGATGGATCACCGTTCTGGTTCACGAGGCAAGGGCCATTGATGGTGATGGCTCCCGTGACCACCATGGTAGCGGAATCGCCAAGGACCAGTTTCGAGCTCCCCGTCATGGTAAAGGAGGCCACGTAGTACGTGCCCCCAAGAAGCGTGCACGTTCTGTTCCCGTTGATCTTGAAGTTCCCCTGCCCATCCAGGAATTGTGACGGGATGGAGGAGTTGTCATTGTGGACTTGCGCGTACGAAGCCCACTCGGCCACGTTTTGTTCCTCGCAGGGGACCAAGCCCGCGGCGGGAGCCGTGGATCCAAGAACCTGGCTTTTCGAACCCGTGATTTTGACCTGTTTTCCTGGGCCGGGCGTTGCGTTTCCGTTGACGACGTTCTGCCCGCTGATGGTGATGGCCCCGTTGGAGGCGAGATGTCCGCCGAAACCCTGTGTACTTCCCACGGACGCTACGCCGAAGACTTTGTTGTGGCCATTGACGGCCACCGAGTTGCACCCGAAGCCGGCGTACATGCCAACGATCGGCGGGAGGATAGGCACGGGTGAGCCATCCAGCGTGAAATGGGCTGTCGCCTGGCTCCGGTTCCCTGCGCAATCGGTGGCCGATACGTTCAGGGCGTAGCTGCCCGGTGCGCTCACCGCGGTTCCACTCATGAACGGCTGGTCGTTCAAGAGTGCCGATGTGGCGCCGAGGTTGGCGTCCGTGGCCTGGAAGGCAGGTGCAACGGGCGTCGTGTAGGTGGCTCCGTCCTCCACGCCCGAAATCTGAATGGCGGGGAAAGTCGTATCGATCACATAGTGCCTCGTGACGCTCACTCCGGCGCCACATTCAGTGGACGCGGTGGCTACGAGCTGGTAGTCCCCCTCGCTCGCAATCGGCGTGCCCCACGAATAGGTCGCTCCGTTCAGCGTGGCGGTGACAGGCGTCCCTTCTGGCGTGGTTTGAGCCAAGGGCACGATGGGCTGGGCCGAGCACGTGTTGTCGGACGGCATGACGTCTACAGCCACTGTGGCCGCCACGGTTACGGAGCTGTGAGCGGTGTTATTGCTTTCATCCCATTCCGGAACGGCGGACTGGCTGTCCGCGGCGAGATAGAGGTCATGGAGCCCTTCCGCGCCCGCTACGGCCCAGTCGTATCCAAACGTGAACTGGCTGCCCGGGGCCAAGGCCGGCACGGGCACGGCGGCGATCAGGACGCCTCCGGCCTGGGGGTTGCCGTCGTAGAGCGCCATGGTGCTGGCTCCCGCCGAGCTGGCACCGCCGTTCGTAACCATGAGGAAGAGTGGCAGAGTGTCGCCGGTCCGGCATCCCGCGCTCACCGAACCCGTGAGATCCGGCAGGCTTGAACCATAAAGGAAACGGCATCGGGCCACTGAAACGAGCCCGGCGCCGTCGGTGAGAGTCGCCTTCACGGCGTGCTCGCCTGGTGACACGGAACCAAGGCCCAGCGTCAAGGCCTGAATTCCATTCAGCGTGAAGCTATTCTGTGCAGCCGCGTTTTCGTCCAATTCCACTATGACGGCCGCGGCTCCCGTGCCGGCGGTTCGGAGTATTACCGATGCCGCCTCCGTTCCCTGGGGATAGCTGGCCTGAGTGGCCGCCACGCCGAGAAGGATGCCGCTTCCAACGTGGAAAGGCAGTGAGCCCCCCACGTAGGAAGTGCCGGAACTTCCCACCAGCGAGAAGGCTACGCGGTGCGTACCGGCCTGGGTCGTGGTGAAGGGGAAGGTAAACGGAAAGCGCCCCGGCGCTCCGCCCGGAGCGAGGGCTACGGCCTGATCGCCCGCGTAGCCATAACTGCCGTCGGGTGCCACGACCCAGAACTTCAGCGTGCCGGTAAGGTTTTGATTGGCATAGAGCACGACGCGGCCAGTCAAGTTCTCCCCGATAGCGTAAGCGCTCTTGTCGAGGCGCGATTCGCCGCCCGTGACGACGATGCCGTGGACATCCACGGACATCCCGCCCGAGGCGGGGGATACGGTCGTATCCGTTGGCGTGTAATCGTAGGCCACAGTGTAGCTGTCCTCCGCCGCGTCGGCGGGGATGGAGAAGGACTGGTTCACCGTTCCGCTGCCTTGGAGCGTCACGTCCTGGTTCATGAAGTTCAAGTGGAGCGCGCCCGCCGAAGGCAGGTTCGCCGACACGCTGACGCTCTCTCCCGCCTGATAGACACTCTTGTCGGGATGAATGGCGAACCCGGTCCCCACAGGATAGATTCGGAGCCGGTTGATATAAAGGGACCGGCCTCCCGGCTGGATTACCTCCACAGAAACCCCGTCCGTATCAGATGAGACGGGAACGGCAAAGCTTTCGCTCTGGGTCCCGGAGACCGTGACGGAGCGCTCCTCCTCGAAGGTGCCGCCGATGACTCGCACTTGCACATCCTTGGGTGATGCGTCCGGCGGGGTGAGGGAGAGGGCGACATTGGCCGTGGCCGTGGCTCCCACGGGGTAGGCCACGCCGTCCAGCGAGGCGGACACCGCGACGGCAGGCCCCTGAATGGTGACGGGAAGATATCCCTCGGCCAGCGGCTCGCCGGACCCGCCGGCCCGCCGGATTATGTAGTGGGCGTTCGAGACGCCGTTCGGGATGTCCGGCAGAAGGTTCACGGCGGCCTCCACCTGGGTGGAGCCGTGGCCGGGCACGTCGGTGGCCTGTTCGAAGTGGCCCGATTCGCCGTCCTCCAAGTCGACGGCCAGCGTGACCGGCGCCTTGAGGTCGCCCGCGTTCGTTACGGTGAAGCCCAGGGTTGACGGCTGACCCGGTGTGAGGATCACGGGGCTTGGAGGCGGAGCCACAAAGAGGCTCGCCGCCTTCAACGCGAGGGCCAGGTTTCGCTCCACGGTACTTCCGCCGGGCAGGTGCAACACCACGGACACGGGAGCATCATCTCCGCCGAATCCGTCTGGATTGATGGAGACGGTTTGTGTCAACTGGCTCCCTGCATCAACATGGACCGGTATTGCGTAAACCGCATCCGTTCGCACTTCCAGCGTTCCGTCCAGCGGCCCGAATCCTGAGTTTTCAATAACCGCGGTCACAGAAGGCGCAGCATCGGACGGCTGCAAAGCATTGAGTGTGAGGTCCGCCTGAACGAGGGGAAGGATGGTGATGGACTGCGAAGCTACTGGCACGCCATTCAGCAGGGCTTGAAGCGTTCCGTTCCCGTGGGCGAGAGCGGGGGTGAGCGTTCCCGCCGCACTTCCCGAGCCCGCTACCGACAGGTTGGCCTCCGCCACCGTCTGCGTTGTGCCACCCGCACTCCAGTTCAATTGGACATTGAAGCTCCCCTGCGCCGCCAGGCCATTCTGGACGGTGAAGGGAATCTGGACCAACCCCTCACCGAGAGTTACGGGGAGGAAGATTTGGAGCGTTCCTACCCCGTCACGATAGACGAGGACGTCTTTGTCCACCGCCTCTTGCACGAATGACGCCTCGATGTGCAGGTGCGCTTGCCCAGCGACGGCGGCTTCAATCTGCAAACTTACGTCCGCGGCACCGCCCGCGGGGACCTGCACCGGCCAGGCAAAGGATTGGGTGCTTCCATCGGCCTGCGTCATGGTCGCCGTCAGAGAACCGGCGTATGGCTGAGGCCCCGCTTGCGCGAGGTGGACCGGCACGGTAATGAGCCCACTAAGTTGCGGGCCCAGGTCGGCCACGCTCATCGAAAGCTGATAGGCGTAGGGGACAGCTACGCTGAGGACCTGTGAGACGTCGCCGGATATGGCCACTTGCGCCGCATAGGCACTCGTACTTTGCCGCTGGATCGTGATGGACCGTGTCTCCTCCGGTTGCAAATCCACGGACGTTGGCTGGGATGGGTCGTCCGAAGGAGTCAGTACGACGTGGGCCGGCACGTCGCCGCTGTTGGCCACGGCGATGGCGATCTCGAAGGGTTCCTCCGAGTGGGAGGCGGGAGCCTCGACGCTCACGTCCACCATCGCGGCAGCCGCGATGTAGCTGGACCGCAGGCTGGCGACGGCCGCTCCGTTTTCGACCCCTTGCACCTCCACGGTGTGTTTGCCAGCGGCCGCGGGTGCCAGGGTGAAGGTGAAACTCTCCGTCGCTCCAGGCTCCAGGGCACTCACACTCCAGGTGGACGACGGCTGGCCATCCACCAGAAGGGTCACGGTGATGGAAGTCTCCACCGCCGTACCGGCGTTGACGAGCGAGATCGAACCGCTCAACGGTTCATCCGTGCGAATCGTGGTACCGGCGGCGGGCGAGATGGTCAAGCCCAGCGCGGTGTCAACGACGGAGAAGGGAGAAGGCTTCGCCTCAAGGCGCTGCCCGGCGGTCGTGATGGCCGATGCCAGCGCGCGATAGGTACCCGGCGTGGCCATCATCCCTGGAGCATACGGGATGTCCAGAGTGGAGTCGCCGTTCTCCGTCAGCCAGTCATCCGTCTGCCACACGGTTTCCCATTCGGCGCAGGGCCCCAACGTGCCGTCAGGAGCCGCGCAGCCGTTGTCGAGAAGCCAGGTGCTGTAGTAGCCAAAGCTGGAAAGCACTTCTGTCAGCCCATCGCCATCGAAATCGCCTGCAAGCTCTGCTGGCCCCCCGTTTTCCACAGTTTGCTCGATTACCCCGCTGGGCGAATCGATAAGGAAAGTCATGTGATCTTGCTGCATGCTTTCTCGCAGGCCCAGGCTGCCAACGCTTTCGCCCAATACCAAGTGCTTTCCTCCGGCAGAGGTATGACAAGAAACCAACGTGAAAGCCAACACCCTGGTCCATTGGGGGATGGTCGGAAGGATAGCGGTCCAAACTGTCTGCCCAGTATTGACGTCCGCCGCTACCAGAGCTTGCATTTGCGCTTCATCGTACCCTCCCGCGATCATCAGAAAGACGGCCTCGTCCCTCCCGTCGTCGTTGATGTCGAAAAGGCTTGGTGGCAAGGTTGGCAGCAGGTTAGTTGAAACCGGGGATGGACTGGCAACGCGAAAAACTTCCAAAGGTGGAGTTCCTTCTTGTTCATCCTGCGCGATCACCGCTTCATCATTCCCATCCCCATCCACGTCGCCTGTAACCAACGTCGATGGCTCCAGCCCTCCGGCGGGGACCGTCTGGTACACCGTTTGGCCCGAAGCATCCAGGAGTGTGAGTACGTCACCTGAGGAAAGCGAATAGGCCACCCAAATCCGCGTCGCGCCGCCCGCATGCCCGACGCGGAAAGTCGGACCGGAGTATTGCGGGCAAGCGAAGGTCCAGAGAATCTGGCCGGTCGCCCCATTCAGGGCGTAGAGCGTGTCCCCGGCTTCGAACAGGACGTCGCGGGTCCCGTCTCCATTCAGATCGGTGAACACGGGCCCGTCTACCGGATTGGAGTCAAAGGGCGCGGGGAAATCATGCCTCCATATGACCGTACCGTCCAGCCGGACCAGGAGTACCGCCGCCGGTATGCTCTCATTCATCCGCATGAGCCCCAAACAGAATGGATTGGCGGCTCCCAATCCGTCATCCCTCACGCCGAGCAGGAAGGTTCCGTTCCAGATATCGCCCTCCTGGCCCCAGGTGCTCGTCGGAATGTCGAGCGAGATTTGGAAGGCGCCCTCCGCCCTGGGCCGCGACGGGCTTATTACCTTGGGCTCCTTAAGGCGGCGCGCCGTGGGCGCGAAGCGTTTCTCCTCTCCAGAATAGAGGTCACCCTCCGAGGCGATACTCAGCCTGGCGCTGGTCAGCCCGATGAACTCGGCTTTCCCGTCCCCGTTCACGTCGGCGGCGACAGGGGGAACGTCGCTTAACGGCAGGTAATCGCTTACCTCTTGCGCATAGGCTGCACTTCCATTGGCGGGATCTATAAACCAAGCGCTGGGGTTGACCACGCGGTTCCCGGAGCCATCTCCGCTGGGCGTGTTCCAAGATGCGCCAGGGGGACCGCTGCGGCTCCCGCCCTGGCCGCCCATTCCAAGGTACCGCTGGATCTCCAAATGAGTGTACGCGCTATCGAGCGCGTGCCCGGGATCTTCCACGTGGAGCGCCAATCCGACGGTATCGGCCGTGCCGTACAGACTCCTGTCAGTGGACAAGATCAAGACAGGTGAGGTACCCGTCACGTTCACGGCCTGGCGAAATGACGTTGTCTTTCCCGAGGCGGTATCCGTCACGAGCAGGATGCTCTGGTACGGCCCGGGGAGGAGATTCGCCGGCAAGAGTTCGCTAAGGGGCGCCGTTCCGCCTATAGAAACGGGCAGCGTTTGGTTGTCCTCCCCCACAAGGGTCCCCTTGGCGTCCGCCAGGTTCCATTGAACCTGCACGTTCCCCTCAAAGGCGCCGATGTTTTGCACCTCACCGGCCAACGTACCTCCAGGGGCGGCTGTGAGGATGGAGAAGCCGCCTGCGTATGCTGGCCCCGCGAGCGAATAGGGAGCGCTCCAGCGCTGCACGAGAGCCCCTTGCTGGACGTTTAACGTCACTAGAACCGTGAAGGGCCCCGGTGCCGGCATCTGGGCCATGGGCAGAGTCAGCGTGAGCGCACCGGTTTGCGCCGGGTCGAGCGTCACGGGCACGCCCGATGCCACTGGAACCGAGCCTCCGTCCCAGTTCATCGTGGCGTCCACGGTCCCCGCAAGGGGCGCCGCGGTGCCGGTCACCGACACGGACACAGGGAGAACACCATCCTGGTCGTGGCGGAAGCCGGGCGCCGTCTCCGGCCAAGCTAGACTCAACGCCGGCGCTGCTACCTGCAACTGCCCTTGCGTGGTCAGTGGCGCCGGGAGCCCCGGTGCCGTGAAGGTGGCCGTGTAGGGATAGATTCCAGGTGGAAGGGCATCCGGGCGTGGCCCGCTCCACGTGGAGGTGGCTTCGCCTTGCGGTGGAACCGTGACTGCCTGCGAGGAAGCCACTCCGAGGGCGGGACAATCCCAGGCCATCTGGCCGTCCCATGCCAGATCCCCACCGTTGAAGACCCGGCCTTGCAGAGCTACCGTTGCCTCGCCTGGCAGGCTTCGGACAAGGCTTGCGGACGGCCAGGGAGGCGTCAGCGCGTAAGATTTTGAGATATACCCGCCGATGGGCGACCGCGACGCCGCAAGCTCCACCCATAACTGCACGAGGTATGTTTTCCCCAAGGCCGGCTGCCATTGAGCCCACTGCAAGGTGACGTCCGTGGCGTCGCCGGGGTGCAGGTCCGGAATGGGAATGACCTTCTCCTCAAGTTTTGTCTTGGGTACCTGTGCGATCACTTCCCACACGGTCGCCCTCACCTGGTATCCCGCACAGTCCGCCACGCGGGTTCCCGCTTCATTCACGATGTGCACGCTGATGGGGGTTGTGGGCAGAGAGGCAAGGGTGGGTGAGGCAGGCCAGAGGGCCGTAAGCACCGTCTTGGGAAGCCACGGGTTGACGTACATGTCAGCCGAGGTTCCGCCCATGAGGCTTTGGCCCAGATACACGGCGGCACTGACGATACTGTGGGTGTAATACGCGATCGGTCCAGGAAGAGTCAACGAAAAGGGCACTGCCTGCGATGCGCCACCCTCCAGGTGGATCGTCTCGGTCTGCGTCACCGTTCGATCCGCCGCCACGAGGGAGAAGACGACCGTAAGGTCTTCGGCCACTGACCGGGGATTTGCAACCGTCATGGTGCCCGTGACGGTGTCCGTCGGTTCGTAGTAACTGGCCGTTCCCGCGATCGCCGAGACAGTCGCGAAGCGCTGCGAACCGTCGGGCCCGCCATTTCCGAACATGTAGGCGTAGCCCTGAGCCGCCATCTTCCAGGGATCTTTCCCCCACATGAAGGCCCACTCTGGCCCCCAATTTGAGCCGTAGTTAGGGTCGGTCAGGTAGTAGTGGTATGGGCCCGGACGGCTCAGATCCTGGACGACGTCCTTGTCCAGCACGCCATTAGCGGGCATCGTGATGGTGTCTAAGAGAATCCCATAGTCGTGGGTATAGCAGGTCCACATGTGCATCGTCCTCGCCGTGCCCGTATGGTCCTCGATGTGGATGTGGACCGTCTTGGCCGGGTTGCCGGCGATGTCATCGTCCGTCCGGACGGAAAAGACCGTCTGGCTCAGCGCCTGCCGGCCGGTCCCGACGGCCTCCATCACGAACCGCCCCGTCTCCGTCTCTCCCTGGGGCTGGATCTCCTCCTCCTGGCTGGTCGCCAAGTTCATGGCCAGCAACCGGTAATCGGCGTGGAAGATCCCGTACTGCGCCCCGCTCTGCCCGAGGTAGGACGAGAGGTCGAGCGTGACCGGCACGTCCGCCTCCGAGTGAGCCGGGATTGTGACGGCCTGCGTGAGCTGAACCGCCAGGGTCTGCCGGTCCGGCGTCATCACGAGGACTTCCATCTGGTCGGCGGCCGTGTCCGACATGTTGCGCACGTGGAGCGTCAAAGTGATGCCCGAGGCGCTCCCGCCTGCGGAGAGATTCGTGACGGGAATGGTTGGGTTCGGATTCTTCGCCCACGAGAGGATGTTCGCCAGGATCGAGCGGCCGTCGGCCGTGGACTGCCCGTTGGCATACCCCCAGTCCTCGTAGAGCGTGGAGGCCACCACATAACCCTGGCCCACGGGATACAGAATCAGGCAGGGTTCGCCGGAGATCGTCCGCCTAAGCAGCACCGTCGCATTCGCGGGAATCTTCCGGAAGAACCCGTCGAAGCCCGCCGTCACCGTCGTGGCCGTGATTCCGGACAAAATGGGATGCTCCATCGTGGGATACGCCGAGTTTGCGAAACAGGACAGGTCCTGCTTGAACCCCGCCGCCTCAAGCTCTTCACCAGACGGCGCCGGCAGCGCCGAGAAGTCGTCCCCGTAGGGCTGTGTGAAGGAGACGACAACGCCGCCTTGTTCGACGAAGCCCTCCAGCGCCTGACCCATCTTCTACAGTGCGCGGTGTTTTCCACAGGAGTCCGCGATTGTAAGGTGCTGATAACTCAAGAAGTGGGTTTGGATGCGAGCGATACTCGGTGGTAATGTAGTGCCACGAATCTAGACTATACATGAGATATAGCACTTGTATTCTATTCGCTGCGACGTTATAATAGTGGTGTCATGTTTGTCCGAATAAAGCGTGCCGACAACCGGGAGTACCTCCAGCTGGTGGAGAACCGGCGCGTGGGGGGCAAGGTCCGGCAGTCGGTGGTGGCGAACCTGGGCAGGCTGGACCAGTGGCGCGAGGACGGAACGCTGGAGGCGGTGGCGGCG
>JAKAKG010000196.1 GCA_021813555.1 Acidobacteriota bacterium | reverse complement strand
ACGCTTGTTTCCCGGTACTCCCCGAACACATCTTTCATGGCGTTGCTTGTCTCCTCCACGGTGCAGTAGGCGCGGACGCAGTCGAGGATGGCGGGCATGAGGTTGCCGGATGTCCTGCACGCGGCCGTGAGGGCGTGGAGGGTGGAGGCGACGGCCTTGCCGTCGCGGGTGCGCTTGACCTCGGCGAGGCGGGCCTTCTGCTTGGCCTCCACCTCGGGCAGGATCTTGAGGAGGGGGATGGGCGTCTCTTCGGGCATGGTGTACTTGTTCAGGCCCACGATGGTCTTGGCGCCCGATTCGACCTGCTTCTGGTAGACGTAGGCCGCCTCGGCGATCTCGCGCTGGGGATAGCCCGCCTCGATGGCCTTGATGATGCCGCCCATCTCGTCGATCTTGGTGATGTACGCCATGGCCTGGCGCTCCATCTCGTTGGTGAGGGATTCGACGAAGTAGGAGCCGGCCAGCGGGTCGATGGTGTTGGCGGCGCCGCTCTCCTCGGCGATGATCTGCTGGGTGCGCAGGGCCACGGTGACGGCCTGCTCGCTGGGCAGGCAGAGGGTCTCGTCCATGGAGTCCGTGTGGAGGCTCTGGCAGCCGCCGAGGACCGCGGCGAGGGCCTGGATGGTCACGCGCACGACGTTGTTCATGGGCTGCTGGGCGGTGAGGGAGCACCCCGCCGTCTGCACGTGCGTTCGGAGCATCCACGAGCGAGGGTCTTCGGCGCCGAAGCGCTCGCGGAGCTGGCGGGCCCAGATGCGGCGGGCCGCGCGGAGCTTGGCGATCTCCTCGAAAAAGTCGTTGTGGGAGTTGAAGAAGTAGCTCAGGCGCGGGGCGAAGTCGTCTACCTCCATGCCTCGTTCGATCCCGGCCTGGATGTAGCCGATGCCATCCGCCAGGGTGAAAGCCAGCTCCTGGGCCGCCGTGCTGCCCGCCTCGCGGATGTGGTAGCCGCTGATGGAGATGGTGTTCCACTGGGGCACGTGCTCCTGCGAGTACTCCATGGTGTCCACGATGAGGCGCACGCTCGGCTCGGGAGGGTAGATCCACTCCTTCTGGGCGATGTACTCCTTGAAGATGTCGTTCTGGATCGTGCCGCGCAGCTTGCGCAGGGGCACGCCCTGCTTCTCAGCCACCGCCAGGTACATGGCGTAGACCACGGCGGCGGGAGCGTTGATGGTCATGGACGTGGAGACGTCGCCCAAAGGGATGCCGTCGAAGAGGATCTCCATGTCGCGGAGGGTGGCGACGGCCACGCCCTCCTTGCCCACCTCGCCGTCCGCTAGGGGGCTGTCCGAATCGCGGCCCATGAGGGTGGGCAGGTCAAAGGCCGTCGAAAGGCCCGTTTGGCCCTGGTTTAGAAGGTATTTAAACCGGGCGTTCGTGTCCTCCGCCGTGCCCATGCCGGCGAACATGCGCATGGTCCACAGGCGGCCCCGGTACATGGTGGGCTGGACGCCCCTCGTGTAGGGGTATTCGCCGGGCCATCCGATGTCGCGGTCGAAATCGGTCGTGTCCAAGTCCTCGGGAGAGTAGAGGGGCTCGATGGGAAGGGAGGAGACCGTGGAGAACTCCACGTCCCGCTCGGGGTGACGGCTCTGGTGGGGTTTGAGGGTGCGCTCTTCCCACTGGTGCCGGGGACTCTTCTTGTCGGGGCCATCCATGTGTGACTCCTCTCGTGGTTGATGGCGGGACGAGGGCCAAGGACGCCACGCCCGGTGTGTTCACGGCCCTCATTGTGCCACCGGGGAAGGTGCCGGGGAAGCCCCGGCGGCGGTCTCGTGCCGCTCGCCCTTCGCACATCTGCGCCCACGACGCGGAGGCGCTTGAAGGGCACCTGAGGAGGGAGGTGCGCCATCTTGGCACGGTGGGACACGCCGATGTGGCGCGCACCCCTCGGTCCGTTTCGGCCCCCTTCTAGGCCGTGCAACCTCTCCTACGCGGCCTTTCACGCGGATTTTGGCTCTTGGCACAGCCATTGCTAGAAGGTGAATGTCGTGTGACGGAGGCTGCAACGATGAAAAAGCTCATGATCGCCGCTCTCGCCGGACTGATGACCCTAGGGCTCTTCGCCCAGGGCACCGCCCAGACCAAGCCCGAGGGAACGGCCAAGCCCGCTCAGACCAAGGTGGTCCACAAGAAGATGAACCACAAGGGCTGGCAGAAGACTAAGACCACCAACCCCAAGGCTCCCAAGCCTATCAAGTAACCCCTCCCTTCCCCTCCTCCCTGGTCCACGGCCCGCCGAGCAATCGGCGGGCCTCCTTCCTTTTGGGGGGGGAGGGTGCCGGGATGAGGGGATGAGGGGATGAGGGGATGCCGGGATGAGGGAATGCCGGGATGCCGAGATGAGGGGATGAGGAGATGAGGAGATGAGGAGATGAGGGGAAACACCGCGCGCCTCATAGATCCGTAGGGGCGGGGCACCGTCCCCGCCCGTGGTGGTGATGGCACGGCGGTGGTGCCAACACGGTGATGGGAGGGCACGGTGGCCCTCCCCTACGATCCCTTCCGCCGTTGGCCCTGTCCCTTGCCTACTGCCCCTTGCCTATTGCCTATTGCCTATTGCCTATTGCCCATTGCCTATTGCCTATATTTCCCTTCCCTCTCTTTCTTTCCCTCGGCTCGGCTGGTATTGTTAACCCTTGAGGAGATTGGATATGAAAATTGCCCTCGGTGCGGACCACGCGGGGTTTGAACTCAAGGAATACGTGAAAGGTCTGCTCGCAGACCTCGGGCACGAGGTGACCGACGTGGGGACGTACGACACGGCCTCCGTGGACTACCCGGATTACGCCCAGAAGGCCTGCGCCCTGGTGCTCGGGCACGAAGCGGAGCGGGCCGTTCTCGTGTGCGGCTCGGGCGTGGGCATGAGCATGAGTGCGAACCGGTTCAAGGGCATCCGCGCCGTCCTTTGCACGGGCCTCTATCTGGCTCGCTTCTCGCGGCTTCACAACAATGCAAACGTGCTGTGCCTGCCGGGCCGCCTCATGGGCAAGGGCCTTGCCGACGAGGTGGTGAAGGTGTGGCTGGCGACGCCCTTCGAAGGCGGGCGGCACGAGCGGCGCGTGGAGAAGATGGATAGGTAGGATAGGAAGGCGGAATTTGGAATTCGGAATTCGGAATTCGGAAAGAAAGGCAATAGGCAATAGGGGAATAGGTAGTAGGCAAGAAAAGGACAGGGGACAGGCATGAGGGTGGGAAAGCGGCTCCGAAGGTGGCAGATATCGCTCCTCACTCCTCACTCCTCACTCTTGTCACCTAAATCGCCTACATGGGGGCAACCATGAAGCTAGAAGCCATTTGGAACGCCGATCCCGAGGTGGGGGCGGCCATCGCGGCGGAAACCCACCGGCAGAACGACCACCTGGAGATGATCGCCAGCGAGAATTTTGTCTCCGAGGAGGTCCTTGAAGCGGCGGGCTCCGTGTTCACGAACAAGTACGCCGAGGGGTATCCGGGCAAGCGCTACTACGGCGGCTGCATTTACACCGACAGGGTGGAGACCTTGGCCATCGACCGGGCCAAAGCGCTCTTCGGCGCGGAGCACGCCAACGTCCAGCCCCACAGCGGCTCTCAGGCCAACATGGCCGTCTACATGGCGGTCCTCCAGCCGGGCGACAAGGTGCTGGGCATGGACCTGAGCCACGGCGGCCACCTGACCCACGGGCACCCGCTGTCCTTCTCGGGCAAGCTCTACCATTTCATCCCGTACGGCGTACGCAAAGACACGGAAACGATCGATTACGACGCCCTGGAAGGGCTCATGAAAGAGCACCATCCCAAGCTCGTGGTGGTGGGAGCGAGCGCCTATCCCCGCTTCATCGACTTCCCCCGGATCTGGGACATGGCCGTTGCCCACGAGGTGCTGGTGATGGTGGACATGGCCCACATCGCCGGGCTCGTGGCGGCCGGCGTGCACCCGTCGCCCGTGCCCTACGCCCACTTCGTTACGTCGACGACCCACAAGACCCTGCGTGGTCCGCGCGCGGGCCTCGTGCTTTGCAAGGAGCCCTTCGCCAAGGACCTGGACCGGACCGTCTTTCCCGGCATCCAGGGCGGCCCCCTGGTCCACATCATCGCGGCCAAGGCCGTGGCCTTCAAGGAGGCCGCCACCCCTGAATTCAAGGCGTACGCCGCTCAAGTGGTGGCCAACGCCAAAGTCCTTGGGAGGGAACTGGCCCAGAAGGGCTGGCGCATCGTCTCCGGCGGTACGGACAACCACCTTCTCCTCGTGGATGTGTTCAGCCAGGGCATCACGGGCAAGGAGGCGGAGGCCGCGCTGGAGAAGGCGGGCATGACCGTGAACAAGAACACCATCCCCTTCGACACGCAGAAACCCTTCACCGCCTCGGGGGTCCGGGTGGGCACTCCCGCCATCACCACGCGGGGCATGAAAGAGGAGGAGATGGTCCAGATCGCCGGATGGATGGACCGGGCTTTGAAAGGCCGGGCCGACGAGGGGACCTTGGAGGCTATCCGCGCGGAAGTGGAGTTCATGTGCGCGCGGTTCCCCCTCTACGCGAACCTGCGGGAGCAGATCCCGGCGGGGCTGTGACGTGATCCCCCTCCTCCTGTCGCCGCCGGCGGGCAGGCCCGCGCGCATTCTGGGCGCGGGGGCGGAGGTGGTCCCCGTCCTGCAAAACCTCTCCCGCGTCTCGTGGCCCGTGACCCTGCACGAGCCGTCGGGGGGAGGGGAGCTGAAGCGGTTTCCCGGCATCCAGATCACTGCGGCGGCTCCCACCGGCCCCGCGCTCAGGCAGGCCTCCCTCGTGTTCATCACCTCGGCCTGCCCCGCGCCCTGGCATGAGGAGGCGCGGCGAGAGCTTGAAGGGAGCGGCGTTCCCCTGTGGGACTCCCTTGATCCCAAGAGCACGACGGTGCGCTTCCCCGTCTGGTTCGTGGGTTCGCCCCTCTCCATGGCCGTCTGGGGCGCGGGCGGGGCCCGGCCGTGGGAAGCGGGGCTGGCGGAGGACTTCGCCAGGGAAATGGGAGGCCTGTTTGGCGGCCTCCTCAAGCTGGCCGGGGAGCTGCGCGGCCTCGTGTTCGAGAGCGCCACCGATGAGGCCTTCCGGGAAAAAGCCGTGGCGCAGCTTTCCCGCCCAGAGATTTGGACCCTGTTGGCCAAGGGAGAGTACGACCAGGCCAAGCTCCTTGCGCTGAAGATCATCGGAACCACCACGAGGTCACTGGAATAGCTCACGACGAGATGAAGAGATTCCGAGATGGAGGGATGAGGATAAGCATGGCTCCCCGATATGTCTTTCGCTCTTCATCTCCTCATCCCTTCATGCCCTCATCACGAGCCTAGAAAAGAGGAACCCCATGCCCATCACCGAGCAATCCGTCCTGGACGCGCTGCGCGTCATCGAGGACCCCGACTTCCACAAAGACATCGTTACCCTGGGCTTCGTGAAGGACGTGAAGGCCTCGGAGGAAGCCATCTCCCTGCGCATCGTCCTCACCACCCCCGCGTGCCCCGTGAAGGAGCGCTTCAGGGCCCAGGCCGAGGAAGTGCTGAGCGCGGCCTTTCCCGGCGTCAAGCACATTGACGTGATCATGGACGCCCAGGTGGCCGCGGCCTCCCGAGCGCCCCTCATCGAAAACCTGCTGCCCCAAGTGAAGATCACCATCGCCGTGGCCTCGGGCAAGGGCGGCGTGGGCAAGTCCACGGTGGCCGCCAACTTGGCGGCGGCGCTGGCTCAGACGGGCGCCCGCGTGGGCCTTCTGGACGCGGACATCTACGGGCCCTCCATGGGCGTCATGCTGGGGGTGACCACCAAGCCCGCCATCGACGAGGCGCGCAACCTCATCCTCCCCATGGAAGTCCACGGCCTTCAGGTCATGTCCCTGGGATTCCTCCTGGACCAAAGCGAACCCGTCATCTGGCGCGGCCCCATGGTCATGAAGGCCCTCGAACAGCTCCTGAAAGACGTGGCGTGGCCCGAGCTGGACTACATGGTGGTGGACCTGCCGCCGGGCACGGGCGACGCCCAGCTCACCCTCACGCAGAAGGTGCCCCTTTCGGGCGCCGTCATCGTCACGACCCCCAACGAGGTGGCCCTCGTGGACGCCCGCAAGGGTCTGGCCATGTTCCAGAAGGTGAACGTGCCCATTCTGGGCATCGTGGAAAACATGTCCTATTTCGTCTGCCCCCACTGCCAGGGTGTTTCGGACATCTTCTCCCGGGGCGGCGGCGAGCGGACGGCCAAGGAGATGGGCGTGCCCTTCCTGGGTGCCATTCCCCTCGATCCTTCCGTGCGCCTCTCGGGGGACGACGGCACGCCGGTGGTCTTGGGCGCCCCCGAATCGGCCGTGGCGGCGGCCTTCCGCGACCTGGCCGGCATGGTCGCCCGGCAGGCCTCCATCGCGGCCGCTGGGAACAACGGCAAGGCAGAAGCTTGAACCGCCAAGGCGCCAAGGCCGCGAAGGGAAGCATAGATTCTTGTTCAAGAAGACATGCCCATCTTCGCGCCCTTTGCGTCTTGGCGGTAGAGGGTCTTCTCTAAATGGCGAAGAAGAAAAAAGAGCCGGTTGAGATACCCGCGCAGGACATCCACATCCCGATCCGGTTCGAGGAGCTGATCGGCCACGGAGCGCAGGTGGCGTCCATCAGCCGGGGTCTGGAGCGGGGGGTTCTCCCCCAGTCCCTCCTCCTGACGGGTCCGGCGGGCGTGGGCAAGACAACCCTGGCGCGCATGATCGGCGCGGCGCTGGAGTGCCAGTCGCCCCGCCCCGGCGCGTGCGGGACCTGCGGTCCCTGCCGCAAGGCGGCGCGGAGGCTGCACCCGGACCTGCGGGAGATCACCTTCGAGCGCAACGACAAGGACAAGCTGCGGTCGGAGATCGTGGTGGACCAAGCCCGGGATGACGTGCTGGAGCCCCTGGCCCTGCCGCCCTACGAGGGTGGCCGCCTCGTGTTCCTCATTGAACCCGCGGACGCCCTCAACGCCAACGCGCAGAACGCCCTTCTGAAGGCCCTGGAGGAGCCGCCCGCCTACGTCCAGTTCATCCTCGTGGCCGCTCACGCGGGAGGCCTGCTGCCCACCGTGCGCTCCCGGTGCCAGGAGATCGCCCTTCAGCCCGTCTCCGCCGAGGAGATGACGAAAGCCCTCGATGCGCGGGGAGTCATCGCCGAGGACCGGGAGCTGGCCCTCGCCATGGCCGGCGGCTGTCCCGGGCTCTTGGAGGCTTATAAGGACAAAGCTCTGCTGGACCTGCGCGCGGGCCTCGTGGCGCTCATGGGGAAGGGACTGGAGGCGGCGGCCTTTCCTGACCTGAATCCCGTTCTGGAGGCCCTGGCCAAGGAGCCGCCCCGCGCCGTGGCGGGCCTCGCCCTGAGCCTGAACCGGGACGCCATCCGGGTGGGCCTTGGCCTGACGCCGCGCCTTCACCTGGACCAGAAGGATGCCCTCCTGGCGGCGGGCAGAGCCCGGGGCCTGGGCGGCCTCCAGCGGCTCGCCGACCGTCTCGCCGAGGCCCCCGCCCAGCTCAACCGGAACGTGAACCCTCGGCTATGGCTGGATAGATTGTTCTTGGTGCCGTGATGAGGGAGACGGGATTAGGCGAGACGCGAGACGCGATTAAGCGAGACCCAAAACGCGAGACGCGAGACGCGGCGGTGACTATGCGGAGGCGCTCTCCAGGGCACGATCTTTTCGGGCGCCGTGAGCGGTGAGTGGCACACAGTGAAACGAGGTGTGCCCGAAGCGGCGTATCAATCCCAAATCCCAAATCCCAAATCCCAAAGTTATCCCTGTCCCTTGTCCCCTTCTTTCCGCTTTCCGCTTTCCGAATTCCGCTTTCACTTCTCCCTCTCTCCTGTCCCCGGCCCGGCGTCGCGTTTTCGCATGCGGATCTCGCTCCCGCCGCGGGTGTATCGAACCTCGTCCATGAGCTGGTTGATGAGGTAGACGCCCCGGCCGCCACCGCGGAAGATCTGCTCTCCCACAACGGGGCTGGGGACTTGGGTTGGATCGAACCCCGAGCCGGGGTCCCGGACCACGATGAGCATGCCCCGCGCCGGGTCGCATTCCACGCACACCCGCACCTGGAGGTTGGGGTCGCTTTTGCAGCCGTGGATTACGGCGTTGGCCAGGGCCTCCGAGACGGCGAGGCGGATTTCGAATTCCTGTCCCTCCGCGCACCGCATCTCGTCCACGAAGGCCATGATGCGGTCCACCACGGGAGGAATGGCGGCGGCCTCACCGGCGATGACCGCGTCGAACCTCAGCGTCAGGCCATCCGCGTCGAATTCGCAGCCTGGAGCCTGAGATGGAGTGTGATTCGCCTCGGGTTCGTCGCTCATCATACGCTCCTGAAGCTATGCTAATGCGGATGCGCCTGGGATGCCACTTTGGGGCCCTCCGCAGGGAGCCGCCGCAAAACCACCAAGGTGCGGTCGTCGGCGAAGGGCACCTCTTTTACAAACGCGTCCAGATCCCGTTCGATGGCCTGAGCCAGGTCCCCCGCCGATTTGAGGCGGTTCTCCACGATGGCGCTCTCCAGCCTCTCGACCCCGTACTCCTCCTCAGCCGGATTTCTCGCCTCCACGATCCCGTCGGTGAACAAGATGAGGGCGTCTCCCGGGGCCAGGGTGACGGCCTCGCAGCGGTAAGTGCCGGAGGGGAACATGCCCAGCGGCACGCCGGTGGCCGAGAGCTTTTGCAGTGTCCCGGACTGCCTGACGAGCAGGCCGGGGTTGTGTCCGGCGTTGGCGTAGCGCACCGTCCCCGTGCTGGGACGGAGAACGGCGAGCAGGGCCGTGGCGTACCTTTCCGGGGCGGTGCGCCGGTGCAGCAAGGTGGAGACGCGCGCGAAGACCCGGTCGGGGGACCGCCCCGCTTCCAAGGGCGCGGCGCAGAGCGCCTCCAGCGATGCCGTGAGGAGGGCGGCTCCAAGGCCCTTGCCCGACACGTCCACCACCAGGAGGACGAACTCTTTCCCCTCCTTGCGCGTCAGGACTTGGAAGAGGTCGCCGGAAATCTTGCGCGAGGGTACGTTGAAGGCCATGACCTCGTAGCCGGGCGGCTGCGGAATGTGCTCGGGATAGAGGGCGACCTGGATCTTTCGCGCCAGTGCGATCTCGTCGTCCAGGCGCCGGCGGGCCGCGGCCTCCTCCGCGAGGGCCACGTTCCGAATGCGCAGGGCCGCCACTGAGGCCAGGGACGTGAGCAGTTCCAGGTCGTCCTCTTGGAACTGCCTCGCCACGGACCGCGAGCACAAGGCGATCATCCCCAGCGTGCTGCCGTCCGGTTCGAGCAGTGGAGCGGCGATGAGGCTGTGGACGCCCGAGCGCATGACGCTGTCCGAGGCGCCGAACCGTTCGTCGATCTGCGCATCCTGCACCAGGGCGGCCTGGCCCTTGGCGACCACCTCATTAGAGAGGGTTTTAGAGGTGAAGAGGGTCTGGCCCTCGGCGGCGGCGGGTCTGCTCAGGGCGCGGTAGACCGTCCCGTCCGGCCTGGTGAGGAAGACCCCTCCCTCCTCGGGTTTGAGCTGCTGGAACGCCCGGTGAAGGATCAGTTCCAGGAGGTCATCCAGGGCGACCGTGCGCGCCAGGGCCCGGTTGACTTCCATGAGGGTCTGCAAGCGCTCGGCGATCCTGCGGAGATGGACGTGCTCGGTTTCCGCCAGGGCCTTGAACTGCCTCGATGAGGCCTTGAGGATGTCGGAGGCCGGGCGCAGGAAGGATTGGCCCCGGATCTCTCCGCTCGATGGGGACGGGGTGGGCCGCTCGCCGAGTCCCGCTCCGATGGTCAGCCGGCACCCGCCGAGGGCGACCACGTCACCGGGAAGAAGGTCCCTGGGTTCGGTGAGGAGCTCTCCGTTCACGCGGGTTCCGTTTCGGGACTGGAGGTCGGCGATGTGCCAGCCGTTCCCGGTCCGGTAGATGCGCGCGTGCTCCCTGGACAGGGTGGCGTCGAGGATGACGAGGTCGGCTTTGGACGAGCGGCCTACGGTGAAAGATTCCGCTTCGAATCGGCGCTCGAAGGCGCCGCCGTGGCTCGGCTCGATGGTCAGGAGTAGGACGTCCGAATCCAAGTCGCTCACGGTATCGCACCCTCCCCTCGGCGTGTCTCGGGCTGAGTCTTTTCCATAATCTAAGGCGAGATTCGTGACGGCGCCATGGAGGGCGTCCATCGAAGGGGGGGAGGAGCGCCAGGCCGTCCGCCCTTAGGGCCGGTCACGGAATACGTGTTACATAGATGAGCGACGAGGCGCCCGCTTGGCAAGGCACGACGACGCTGTCGTAGCAGCGCTACCTCAAGGAGGAGTAACGCAGCCAAGCGGGATGCATCGGCGGTCAGAATGGGATAGGTATTCCGTGACAGGCCCTTAGCGAATCCGGTCCCAGAGCGCTGCCAGGCTTCCCTGGCCGAGGAGCGACGCTGGCTCGGAGGGGCGCTCCTCGCCGGGACCGGCGATCCACCACGCGCTCAGGCCCAGACGGGTCGTGGGCAGGACGTCCCATCCCCAATCGTCTCCTACCATGAGGCATTCCCAGGGCTCCCGCTCGAGGCGGCCGAGAATCTCGATGTAGTAGGCGGGATGCTGTTTGGATGCGTGCATGGTCTCGTACGTGGTGACGAGGGCGTAGGGAAAGTCATCCGCGCCCACGCCGGCCCACTGGAGGCGCTGCTCGATGGCGGTGCGCGGAAAGAGGGGATTGGTGGCGATGGCCACTTGGAGGCCTCGG
>JAKAKG010000209.1 GCA_021813555.1 Acidobacteriota bacterium | reverse complement strand
GAAAGCCTTCGTCCGGCTGGGCATGGACCGCACGGCCCACCGGAACGGCGTCCTCATCTTCGTGGTTCCCTCCCGGCGCGCCTTCGTGGTTCTGGGAGACGAAGAGATTCACGCCCGCGTGGGACAGGAATTTTGGGATTCGGTGACGGCGGCCATGTCCGAGCGCTTCAAGAAGGGCGACTTCACGGGCGGCCTCGTCCACGGTATCTCAGAGGCGGGACGCCAGCTCGCCGAGCACTTCCCGGGCGTTGGCCCGCGCGATGTCAACGAGCTGCCCGACGACGTGGACTTCGGAGGGGACACCAAGACGTGACGGGATGAGGAGATGCCGGGATGAGGAGATGAGGGGCCTGGCGGAAGCAGCGCGGCCTTCCTTGCTCCTCCTCATCTCCTCATGCCCTCATCCCCTCATTTCGACTCCTTCGAAACCCGGCTCCCAGCCACGTCCTTGAACTCCCCGTCGATCATTTTGAAGACCCCTTCGAGCAGGTTGGGGTCGTTCAGGCTGATGCCGAGGAAGTCCTGGAGGAGGGCGGCGGCGGGGCGGTCGAAGCCGTTGGAAACCATGGCCACGTACTTGGCGGAGAAGCCCTTGGGGTCTTCCAGGTAGTGCTGGTAGTACGTGAGGGCCAGGACCTGCGCCAGGACGTAGTTCACGTAGTAGGTGGGCACGGTCCAGTAGTGATGCTTGCGGATCCAGTGGACCTCCAGCTCGGGCGTGGTGGCGAAGAAGGGGTCGTAGAGCCGGCCCGTGTCCTCGCAGGCCTGGTCAAAGCCCTTGGCGCCGGTGATCTCACCCTTGGCCACCCGGTCGTAGGCCACCATCTCGAACTTGGCGCGCCGCGCGATCTCCCACAGGCTCATCATGTCGCTCAGGGCCGCCGTCTTGTAGGCCTTGAGTTTGGCGGGGTCCTTCTCGGTCTTGAAGAGGCGGTCTCTCACGAGCCACTCGTTGAACATGGCGAAGGATTCGGTCATGTAGGAAGGCCCCTCGGCCATCAGGAGGGAGCCCCGGTGGTTGACCACGAGCCGGTAGTGGATGGCGTGGCCCGATTCGTGGGCCATGGTGGCCACGTTGTCCAGCAGGCCTTGATAATTGTCCATGAAGTAGCCGAAGTAGCCCTCGGTGAAGGCTCCCTGGCCGCGCTTGGGCCCTCCCACGATATCCGTGCGCCCGTTGGCGGGATCGAGGAGGAGGCCCAGCTCGCGGCTGTACTCGGGGCCCAGGACCGAGAGGCTGTCCAGGACGAGGGCCGTCCCCTCCTTGGCCGTGTAGCGGCTGGGCTCGGCGCCCTTCAGGGGCAGGTCCATGTCCCAGATCTGCGCCTTCGCGATGCCGTAGTCCTTCTCCACCTGCTTCATGCGCCAGGCTTCGTAAGCGCCGTAGATGGGCTGGCGCATCTCGATCTGGCCGAAGAGGTTGTCCACCTGCGGCCTCGTGAGGTAGCGGCGGAAGAGCTGCTCGTTGAAGTAGGTGTCGAACCCCCGCAGGTTCGCCTCCTGGTTGTAGGTCTGCATCTCGTGGGCGAGGGCGAAGCCCAGCAGGTCCGAGATGGACTCGAAGGTGGCATAGGTCCCCTTGAAGGCCCGTTCGCGCACGCTCCGGTCGGGGTTCTGCATGAGGGCGTCGAAATCCCGGTAGGCGTCGAAGGACGCGCCTCCCGCCTCCACCTTGGGAAAGGGCGTCCGGTCGAAGACCTTCTGGAAGAGGGCCGGCTGCCATGAGGTGAGGTCCGGCCCGAGCTTGGCCAGAAGGCTCTCCTGGTCCTCGGGCAGCGTGTGGGGGCCCATCCTCACCACGTCCTCCAGAATGTAGCGGTAGGGGGCGAGCTTGGGTTCGGCCTTGAGGAAGGCCTCCAGCTTCTCCGCGGTGAGGCCCTTGATCTCCCCGTCGAAGAAGCTCGTGCGCGCGTCGTAGTCGGCCTTGAGGCGCTCGTAGGCGTCGAAGGCGGCCCGGTCGTCCGTGTTCGTGGCTTGGCGGAACTCGCCGTAAGCGAAGAGCTTCACGAGAACGTCGTTGGCCTCGCTTTCGAGGTTCATGGCGGCCAGGAGCCGGGCGGGGGAGGACAGGAGCGTCCCCTTGTAGAACTCCAATTGTCCCGCCATGGCCTTGACCTTGTCCATGTCGGCCTTCCAGGCGGCCTCATCGGCGTACATCTTTTTCAGATCGAAGCGGTACTGGGTTTTCTGCTCCCCCGGAACGGGGTTGAAGGCCGCGCCCCCCGCCGCGAGGGCAGGGACGGCTAAGGCGAGAAGCAAGCACAGGACGGCACATCGCATCGGATTCCTCCCCACAATGAAGAGACGCAGTCTATCACGGCTCCCCGCCCGCGTTCCCTCTGAGAGCCCCTGGCCAAATGGCGCAAGATACTGTAAAATAAACCTTTCGGCGAAGACCGCCCCTCGGGAGGACCGATCCATGGCCAAGGAACGCGACGAGAAAGCCATCACCACCCGGAGCCAAGACTACAGCCAGTGGTACCAGGACGTCGTCCTGCGCGCCGAGATGGCCGATTACTCGCCCGTGAAGGGCTGCATGGTGATCCGGCCCAACGGCTACGCCTTGTGGGAGAACATGCAGAAGGCCCTGGACGGCATGTTCAAGCAGACGGGCCACGTGAACGCGTACTTCCCGCTCTTCATCCCCATGTCGTTCCTCTCCAAGGAGGCGGAGCACGTGGAGGGCTTCGCCAAGGAGTGCGCCGTGGTCACGCACCATCGCCTGGGAGCAGTGGAGGGCGGCGGCGTGGGCCCGGCCCCGGACAGCGTCCTGGAGGAGCCCCTCATCGTGCGGCCCACCTCCGAGACCGTCATCTACGCCATGTACTCCAAGTGGATCAAGAGCTACCGCGACCTGCCGCTTCTCCTGAACCAGTGGGCCAACGTGGTGAGGTGGGAGATGCGCACGCGCCTCTTCCTGCGCACCACGGAATTCCTGTGGCAGGAGGGCCACACGGCCCACGCGGCCCATGAGGAGTCCTGGGGCGAGGTCACCAAGATTCTCGAGATCTACCGCCGCTTCGCCGAGGAGTGGATGGCCGTCCCCGTCCTCACGGGAGTGAAAACCGACGCCGAGAAGTTCGCGGGCGCTCTGAAGACCACCTGCATCGAAGCCATGATGCAGGACGGCAAGGCCCTCCAGGCGGGCACGAGCCACGACCTGGGGCAGAACTTCGCCAAGGCCTTCGACGTGAAATTTCAGGACGAGACGGGCGGCTGGCAGTACTGCTGGCAGACGAGCTGGGGCGTCTCCACGCGCCTCATCGGCGCCCTCATCATGGTGCACAGCGACGACCAGGGCCTCGTGATCCCGCCCAGGCTCGCCGCGACCCACGCCGTCATCGTCCCCATCTACCGCGACGAGGCGGGGAAGGCCAAAGTCCTGGAGGTCGCCCGCGCGCTCAAGGAGCGCCTGTCCGCATCAGGCCTGGGCATCGTCCTCGACGACCGCGACACCGTCTCTCCGGGCTTCAAGTACAACGAGTGGGAGCTGAGGGGCGTGCCCGTGCGCCTGGAGATCGGCCCCCGCGACGTGGAGCAGGGCGTGTGCGTGGCCGTGCCCCGCGTGCCCACCCGCGAGCTGCGCGAGGGGGAGAAGCGCCAGAAGGAGACCCTCGCCCTGGACGGCGCGCCCGAGCACCTGAAGGCGCTCCTCGACGACCTTCAGAAGGCGCTCTATGCCCGCGCCCTTCAATTCCGCGAGGAGCATAGCTACACGATCGACGACTACGCGCAGTTTCAGGCCGACATCGAGAAGGGCGGGTTCTTCTGGGCTCACTGGTGCGGGTCGGGCGCCTGCGAGGCCAAGATTAAGGACGAGACCAAGGCCACCATCCGCTGCGTGCCCTTCGAGGCCAAGAAGGAACCGGGCGCGTGCATGGTCTGCGGGGCCCCGAGCGAGCAGCGCGTCGTTTTCGCCAGGGCGTATTGACCGAGATGAGGAGAGGGCGGAATGGCGAGATGCCAAACATGAGGAAACCCAGGCTAGCGCGGGATTACCTCCTCATCCCGGCATTACCTCATCTCCTCATTTCGGCATTGCCTCATCTCCGCATCCCCTAATCCCCTAATCTCCTAATCACGAAAGGCCACGCCATGACAAACCCCGAAAAGCTTCCCCACCTCCGCCTGCAGAAGGGCCGCGAGAAGCGCGTCAAATCGGGCCACCCCTGGGTCTTCTCCAACGAACTTCAGGAGATCCCCGCGCTGGCTCCGGGTGTCCTCGTGGCGGTGGACGATCCCGGCGGCGAGCCCATGGGCATCGGCTACTACAGCCCCCGCACCCTCATCGCCGTGAGGTGGCTCCAACGCGGGGGGAACCCGGTCCTTCCCGAGCGCTGGCTGGAGGACCGCCTGGAGCGGGCCGTGGCGCGGCGGGAGGATCTTTACCCGGGCGAGGACTGCGTACGCCTCGTGTTCGGAGAGGCGGACGCCCTTCCCGGCCTGGTGGTGGACCGCTACGGCGCCTCGCTCGTGCTCCAGACCCTCACGGCGGGCATGGAACTCCTCCGCCCGCGTGTGGAGACGGCCCTCCTGTCCATGACGGGCTGCAACGTCCTCGTACGCAAAGACGACAACCCCATGCGTGAACTGGAGGGCCTGCCCCGCGCCGTCCAGGAAGTGCCCGAAGGGTCGCCCCTCACGGCCTCCGTCTCCTACCTGGGGCTGGCTCTCACCGTTCCCTTGGTGGAAGGCCAGAAGACGGGCCTGTTCCTGGATCAGCGGGAGAACGTGCGGACCTTCCTGAACCACCTCGCGCCCGGCGCGTCCGTGCTGGACGCCTTCTGTTATCAGGGCGTGTGGGGCATGGCGGCCCTAAAGGCGGGCGCCGCCTCCTGCGAGTTCGCCGACGCCTCCATGGCGGCCTGCGAAGGCGTGGAGGCGTCGCTCAAGGCTAACGCCCTGCCCGAGAGCGAAATCCACAACGGCGATGCCTTCGACGTCCTCGGCGCCCTCAAGGCCGCGGGGAAGACCTTCGATGCCGTGGTGTGCGACCCTCCGGCCTTCGCCAAATCCAAGAAGCACCTGAAGGAGGCGCTCAAGGGCTACGGCAGGCTGAACCAGCTCGCCCTGGGGCTCGTGAAGCCCGGTGGCCTTCTCGTGGCGTGCTCCTGCTCGCACCACGTGTCCCGGGAAGACTTCCGCGAGGTGCTTCGCGAGGCCGCCGTCCGGGCCCGCCGGGAGGTCCAGCTCCTGGAGTTCCGCGGCGCCGCTCCCGATCATCCGGTCATGTTGAGTTTCCTCGAAGGAGACTATCTCAAGGCCGCGTTCTTGAGGGTGAGGTAGGAAGCTGGGAGCTGGGAGCGGGGAGCAGGAAGCGGGGAGCTGGGAGCAGACACGCGCCGCCTTCGAGAGACGGATGCCTTCCCGGTCTCCTGATCACCGGATCACCGGGTCACCTCCCTTGGAATGCCAGCCTCATGATCCGACGTTCAGGTGCATGGAGGTAGTTCTCATGCAGTACCGCACTCTAGGAAGAACGGGCCTCAAAGTCTCCGCCGTGGGCTATGGCGCCTGGGCCATCGGCGGCAAAATGTGGGGTGCCCAGGACGACAAGGACGCCCTAGACGCCATCTCGCGCGCGTGGGATTTGGGCTGCACCTTCTACGACACGGCGGCGGTCTACGGGGACGGCCACAGCGAGGAACTCATAGGCCGCTTCGTGAAGGAGACGGGCCACCGGCCCGCCATCGCCACCAAGGTGCCTCCCAAGAACTACGAGTGGCCCGCCCGCAAAGGGACGCCGCTCAAGGAGGCCTTCCCCAAAGCCTGGATCATCGAGCAGACGGAGGAGAGCCTGCGCCACCTGGGCCTGGACTGCGTGGACCTCCAGCAGCTCCACGTCTGGAACGACGAGTGGACGGACCAGGACGAGTGGTACGAGGCCCTGGCCAAGCTCCGTGACCAGGGCAAGGTGCGCTTCTTCGGCATCTCCCTCAACTCCCACGACCCCGATTCGGGCGTGCGCGTCGCTCAGAGCGGCCGGGTGGACGCCTTCCAGGTGATCTACAACATCTTCGAGCAGGCCCCGGAAGACCGCCTCTTCCCCGCGGTGCAGAAGCACAAGGTGGGTGTTCTGGCCCGGGTGCCCTTCGATGAGTCCAGCCTCACGGGCAAACTTACGAAGGCGACCACCTTCCCGCCCGGCGACTTCCGCGCAGGCTACTTCTCGGGGGGGCGCCTCGCGGCAACCGTGGACCGCGTGGAGGCCCTCCGGTGGCTCGTCCCCGGCCACGCCGCCTCCATGCCCGAGGCGGCCCTGCGGTTTTGCCTCAGCCATGAGGCCGTGTCAACCGTCATCCCCGGCATACGCAATCCCTGGCAGGCGCAGCAGAACCTCGGAGCCGCCGACGCGGGGCCCCTGTCTCCCGAAGCGCTCCAGCGCCTCAAAGCCCATCGGTGGGACAAGAAGGAATAGAGCCGGCGAGCTTCGAGGGCGGCGCGAGACGCTGAGCGTAAGGCGCGGCTCGCGAACGCCTCGCCCCGTCTCGCCGCGAGGAAGGGACAGCCTTTGCCGCCTCACTCCCCGGGCACTCACGGGCGCCCGCCGCTGTCCTCGATTGGCCGCGGATTGGCTGCGGACTTGACCTCAACCCCCGGCCACGCTATCCTTATCGTCGCCGGTTCACCGGCACGGTGCCCCTGTAGCTCAGATGGTAGAGCAGAGGACTGAAAATCCTCGTGTCACTGGTTCGATTCCGGTCGGGGGCACCAAAACTCGTCAGGTTCCGAGGGCGGCCAGCACGGCCGCCCTCGGTGTTTTTGGGAGCGCCGGGAGCCAAAGCGGGGCGAGGGCGGACCTTGTGGCCCGCCTTCAGCATCCCCTCGGGGGAATGGCCGGCCACGGCCGCGGGTTTAGGTGAATGGGGATCGGCTCCAGCCGATCTTGCGGCAAGGCGGCGGGCGCATGTTCGTCCGGTGATCGAGCCGCGGCAACGCCGTTCTGCCGGGGCCAAGCGTTGCACCGTTTCGGGGGGGTAGCCAGAAATGAGGCGTGATGCCCGGTTCTATCTCTCCGTGTAGTCCCCTTCGCACCGTCCCCGCATCCACTCAATCTCTTCTCAGGCCAGCTTTTCTCTCGTTCTTGCCTTCGCCGCGGGGTGAATGCATGTCGCGTCACATGAGGAGCCGAACCATGAAGGTAACTTGGAATCGAAGCTCTTGGGCACGTTCCCGGGCGGTCCCAGCGGAACCCGCCAGGGGGAATTATCGGAAACAGTGGATGGAGGGTTCCGTGGGGCGCTGGGGCGCGGCCGCTCTCCTGTTCCTGGCCGTGATCTGTTCGCCGCGGGTCCTGGCGGCCGGCAAGGAAGTCCAGGAGCCGGGTGTCGTGAGGGCCACCCTGAAGAACGGCCTGCGCGTCGTCATCGTGCAGAACAAACTGGCCCCAGTGGTGACCACCGAGGTCAACTACCTCGTGGGGTCCAACGAGGCGCCGGACGGCTTCCCCGGCATGGCCCACGCCCAGGAGCACATGATGTTCCGCGGCAGCCCCGCCCTCTCGGCGGACCAGCTCGCCGACATCACCGCCGCCATGGGGGGCGACTTCGACGCCGACACTCAGCAGACGGTGACGCAGTATTTTTTCACCGTCCCCGCCGAAGACCTGGACCTCGCCCTGCACATCGAGGCGGACCGCATGAGCGGGGTGCTGGACACGGAGGAGCTTTGGAAGGAAGAGCGCGGAGCCATCGAGCAGGAGGTGGCCCAGGACCTCTCCAACCCCCAGTACGTCTTCTACACCAAGCTGCTGGAGGCCATGTTCAAGGGGACCCCTTACGCTCACGATGCGCTGGGCACCCGGCCCTCCTTTGACAAGACCACCGGCGCCATGCTGCACCAGTTCTACGACTCCTGGTACGCGCCCAACAACGCCGTCTTCGTGATCGTGGGCAACGTGAACCCCCAGGCCACGCTGAAGGAGGTGGAGAGGCTCTTCGGTTCCATCCCCGCCAAGAAGATCCCGGCCCGTCCGGAGGTCAAGCTGGAGCCCGTCCAACCCGAGACTCTGGACCTCACCACCGACCTGCCCTACGGGCTGGCCATCGTGAGCTTTCGCATGCCCGGCTCGGACAGCCCCGACTACGCCGCGGGGCAGGTGCTGAGCGACGTGCTGAGCAGCCAGCGGTGGAACCTCTACGGACTCGTGCCGCAGGGCAAGGCCCTCTACGCCGGCTTCCAGTTGAGCGCCCTGCCAAAAGCGGGGCTCGGCTTTGCCGTGGCCGTCTTCCCCAAGGGCGCGGATGCGGCGGACCTCGTGAAGGAGGTCAAGGGGATCCTGGCCGAGGCGGCGGAGAAGGGCCTTCCGGCGGATCTGGTGGAGGCGGCCAAGCGGCAGGAGCTGGCCGATTCGGAGCTGCAGAAGAATTCCGTCTCGGGCCTCGCCGGAGCCTGGTCCCAGGCCCTCGCCGTGGAGGGGCGGACCTCTCCCGATGATGACGTGCGGGCCATGGAGAAGGTGAGCGCGGCGGACGTGGACCGGGTGGCCAAGCAGGTCCTGGACCAGGGCCACGCCGTCGTGGCCATCCTCACGCCCCAGCCGTCGGGCAAGCCGCTCTCGCCCAAGGGATTCGGCGGGAAAGAGTCCTTCGCCCCGAAGAATCCCAAGGCCGTCACGCTTCCCGACTGGGCCGAGAAGGCCCTGGGCCGCCTGGCCGTGCCGGCATCCGTGGTGAACCCGGTGGTCACCACCCTGCCCAACGGCCTGAAGCTCATCGTCCAGCCCGAGTCCATCAGCGACACCGTCACCGTCTTCGGCCAGATCAAGAACCAGCCTGACATCGAGACGCCCAAGGGCCAGGAGGGAGTAGACCAGGTGCTGGACCAGCTCTTCTCCTTCGGCACCACGAACCTGGACCGCCTCGCCTTCCAGAAGGCCCTTGACGACATCGGCGCCAAGGAGTCCGCGGGCACCAGCTTCTCGGTGGAGGCCCTGGCGGGCCACTTCGACCGCGCCGTCCAGCTCCTGGCCGACAACGAGCTGAACCCGGCCCTGCCCGAGCAGGCGTTCACCATCATGCAGGCGCAGACCGCGCGCTCCGTGGCTGGCCTCCTGCAGAGCCCCTTCTACCTCGCCGGCCGGGCCCTCGACGCGGCCCTCTTCCCCAAGGACGACCCCAGCCTCCGGGAAGCCACGCCCCAGACCGTCTCCTCGCTCACGCTGCAAGCGGTGAAGGAGTACTACGCCAAGGTCTTCCGGCCCGACCTCACGACCATCGTGGTCATGGGGAAGGTCACGCCAGAGGAGGCCAAAGCCGCCGTGGAGAAGTATTTCGGGGGATGGAAGGCGTCGGGGCCCAAGCCCGAGACGATCCTGCCCGCCGTTCCGCCCAACAAGCCGTCCTCAACGGTCGTGCCCGACAGCAGCCGTGTTCAGGACGAGGTGACCCTCGCCGAGACCCTGGGCCTCGACCGCTCCAATCCCGACTACTACGCCCTGGAACTGGGCAACCACGTGCTCGGAGGCGCCTTCTACGCCACGCGCCTCTACCGCGACCTGCGCGAGAAGGGAGGACTGGTCTACACGGTCTCCTCCACCTTCGACGTGGGACAGAAGCGCTCCGTCTACCAGGTGCGCTATGGCTGTGACCCGCCCAACGTATCCAAAGCCCAGGCCATGGTCGTGCACGAGCTGGCGTCCATGTGCTCCGCGCCCGTCACGCCGGTGGAACTGCAGAAGGCGAAGGCCCTCGTGCTGCGCGAGATTCCGCTCTCAGAGTCGAGCGTGGGTAGCATCGCTCACGGGCTGATCTACCGTTCGAGCCACGACCTGCCCCTCGACGAACCCACCCTGGCGGCCCACAAGTACCTCGCCCTCACGGCACCGCAGATTCAGGCCGCCTACGCCAAATGGGTGCGCCCCGATGGCCTGGTTCGCGTGACTCAGGGGCCCGAGCCGAAGTAGCAGCGGCTGGGAGTCAGATTTGATGTACCCGGGGAGGGGACGCGCGGTTAAAGGCGTTCCCTCCCCGAGGCGGTTGGAGGCCAAGCCGCACCGATTCGGTTTTCGGCTTGTTTTATCAACTTTGCTTTTTCAGCCCCGGGCAGGCGCCTATAATGGCCTTGCGGCGGCTGGCTGGGCGGGGTACCCTCCGCCCGCTGCCGGGTTGCCCCATCACGGGCTCGCTTCACCCTTTGGGAAAGGATTTCACCATGCACAGGCGCTTCATCGGAAGACGAGAATCGAAGCGGGCCGGCAGCCTGGGGTGCGCCTGGCTCCTGGCTCTGGCCGTGGCCTTGACGGGGGCGGCGTGGACGGGCCCCGCGCGGGCCGCGGAGAACGCCCTCATCCGGTTTCCCGCGCTGCACGGGAGCGAGATCGTTTTCGAAAGCGGCGGAAACCTCTGGAAGGTGAGCCGCCAGGGGGGCGTGGCCCAGCGCCTGACGACGGACCGGGGCAACGACCTCATGCCGCGCTTCTCGCCCGACGGAAAGCTCATCGCCTTCACGGGCCAGTACGACGGCAATACGGACGTCTACGTCATGCCCGCCCAGGGCGGCACACCCAAGCGCCTGACCTTCCACTCGGACGTGGTGGAGGACGCGCCCATGCGGTGGGGGCCCGACAACATGGTCGTGACCTGGACCCCGGACGGCAAGGGCATCGTTTTTCTCTCCCGGCGGGACACCTTCAATTCATGGTTCGGACGGCTTTTCGTCGTGCCCGTAGAGGGCGGCCTGCCCGTGCGCCTGCCCGTGGATACCGCGGGTCTCGCCACCTACAGCCCCGATGGCTCCAAACTGGCCATGAACCGGATCTTCCGCAACTTCCGCACCTGGAAGCGCTACTACGGAGGCTTGGCCCAGGACGTGTGGATCTACGACCTCACCAGCC
>JAKAKG010000181.1 GCA_021813555.1 Acidobacteriota bacterium | reverse complement strand
CGGTTCCCCTCCCGGCGCCCAAACCGAGGCCAAGACCCAAACCGCCCGCACAGCCCCCCGCTCAGCCGCCCGCGGCTCCGATCCCACAGCCCGTGGCTCCGACCATCGTGAAGCCCCCAGCTCTCGCCCCGGTCGCGTACTCTTTCACGTCCGGCACCAAGCGGGGCGAGTTTTGGATTCGCGTGGACGGGAAAGAGGTGGCGCACCAGTTCATTAATAGGAAGGGCTCCATCTTCGGGCACGAGACCTTTTCGGGCACCTTCCAGGCCCCCGCGGGCGCCCACGTCGTAGAGTTTCAGATCAAGACGGAGCTGCAAAATCTGAACGAAAAATACGCCGAGACGACGACGTTTCAGACGGGTAAAGCGAAGACCCTCAAGATCGTCATGACCAAATTCAACAAGGACCTACGGTTTGAGTGGGGGGGGTAGCCGCCTCATCCTTCTGCTGCTTTTTCCGGCCCTCCTGGGCTGCGCCGCCCGGCGCATGAATGTGGAGGTTCCCTCCGCCGCAATTTCTTCCTACTCCGCGGCCATCCAGCTCACGGCCACCTTCGGCGGCCACGGCATGACGGCCTCCGGGGGCTGCGCCGTAGATCCGGCGAGGGGAGCCCGGGTAGAGCTTCGGGATGCCTCTGGAGCCACGCGTCTCCTTCTGCTTTTCGACTCCCGGCACGCGAGCCTTATGGATGTGAGCCGCGGCTTGGTCTACTCGTGGCAGGCCGCCTCGGCGGACATGCCTTGGTCCGCCTCCGATCTCTGGTTCATATTCGCCGGGGGGACTCCCCCGGGACTCAGGGCGGTACGGTCCTCCGAGGAGGGCCAGGATCGGGCCGCGTGGTCCAATGCCCTTGGAACGCTCAGGTGCCGTTTCCTTCCTTCTGAAGATTCCCCCTTGACGTACGGGGATGCCCGGTGCAAAGGGCCAGGGCGAGCACGGTTGGACGTGTCGTGGCACGCCTTTCAGAGGACGCCCATCCCGGCCGAAGCCTTCCAGCCGCCTCCCGATCTCGTCTTCACCGCGGCGTCGGCGAGGGACCTGTTAGAGGGGGCCTCGCCGTGAGCCAGCTCCGCTACCGCGCCCACGCCAAGTTCAATCTGGCTCTCGACGTTCGCGGCGTTCGGCCCGACGGGTATCACGAGATCCGGACGGTCCTCCAGAGCATGGCCCTGTGCGACCTGCTGGACGTGTACCCGGCAGCCTCCGGCTTGGAGTTCACGTGCAGCGATCCCGCCTTGCCCGCGGGAGCAGACAATTTGGTAGTCAAGGCGGCCCTGGCCCTCCGAGAAGCCACGGGCTGCGCCAAGGGGGCGCGGATCCACCTCACCAAGCGCATCCCTTCCCAGGCGGGCCTGGGCGGCGGAAGTTCTGACGCGGCCGTAGCGCTCATGGCCCTCGCCCGTCTCTGGCGCCTCCCCTCGGACCCCGCTACCCTCATGCCCTTGGCGGCCCGCCTCGGCAGCGATGTGCCTTTTTTCCTCGTGGGCGGCACGGCCCTGGGCGTAGGACGGGGCGAGGAGATTTACCCGCTCCCTGACGCGCCCCGCCTCAGGCTCCTCGTGGTCAAGCCGGCCTCGGGCATGCCGACGGCGGAGGCGTATCGGCGCATCGATGATCGGTTGACACAGCAGGATGTTGCGCATAACATTTATGCCATCGTTCAGTGCGCGGTGGATGGCAGGTTCGACGAGCGCCTGCTCTTCAACCGGTTCGAGGAGGTGGCCACGGAGAAAGAAGGGGAGGCGGCGGCTCTGAGGCAGGCCCTTCTGGACGCGGGAGCTAGGCGGGCCGTGCTTGCTGGTTCGGGCTCGTCCTGGGTGGGTCTCTTTCAGAGCAGAGCCCTGGCTCAGGACGCCTACAGGAGGATGGTACACCGGGGAATCACCGTGGTTCTGACCGAGACCCTGCCACGCAGGGACTACTGGGAGCGCACACTGCCACGCATGGAAAAGGAGACCCCCTCATGAAGATCACCGACATCCGGATCTTTCCCGTGGATGAGCCCAAATTGAAAGCGTTCGTGTCCATCATCTTCGACCACTGCTTCATCGTGAGCGACATCAAGGTTATCGAGGGCAACAAGGGCCTCTTCCTTTCCATGCCCAGCAAGAAGCGGCGGGACGGAACCTTTAAGGACATCGCCCACCCCCTCAACAGCGAAACCAGAAAAATGCTGGAGGACGACGTGATCGCCGCCTACAACGCGGAGATGGCCAAGAATCCCAAACCCGCCTCGGCGGCGGAAGCGGCCGACATGCCCGAGCCCGAGGCCCCGATGGAAGCACCCCCCGAGGTGTCCCCCGAAGCCGTTCCCGAAGGCGGCATCGTCTGAGCGAGGCGATCCTGCGGCATCCGAAAGGCCGGCCTTGGGGCCGGCCTTTTTCGTCGAGCTTGCCGTGGCGGGCGAGGGTTGGTATTCTATAGGTGCCGGCTCGCCTCAAGGAATGTCCTGGGGAGTAGCCAAGTGGCAAGGCACCGGTCTTTGGAACCGGCTATCGAAGGTTCGAATCCTTCCTCCCCAGCCAACTCTCGGGTCACGCGAAGAAAGGTGGATCACATGGACGGGAAAGAGGTCGTTCTGTCAGGACGCGGGAACCTGGATCTGGCCCAAAAGATCGCCGCCTATCTGGGCACGAGTCTCGGAGAGATGAAGCTCTACAACTTCTCCGACGGCGAGCAGTACTGCCAGGTCCTGGACAACGTCCGCGGCCAGGACGTCTTCGTCATCCAGCCCACGTGCCAGCCCGTGAACGACAACCTCATGGAACTGCTCCTCATCATCGACGCCCTCAAACGGTCGTCCAGCCGCCGCATCAACGCCGTGATCCCCTACTACGGCTACGCCCGCCAGGACCGGAAGGACAAACCCCGCGTGCCCATCTCCTCCCGCCTCGTGGCGGATCTCCTGGAAACGGCGGGGGCCAGCCGAATCCTCTGCGTCGACGTGCACGCCAGCCAGATCCAGGGGTTCTTCAGCGTGCCGGTGGACCACCTTTTCGCGGCGCCCGTCCTCATCTCCCACCTGGCCGAGATGAACCTGCCCGATCTCACCGTGGTCTCCCCCGACGCGGGCGGCGTGGAGCGGGCCCGGGCCTACGCCAAACGCCTCAACGCGGCTCTCTCCATCGTGGACAAGCGGCGCGAGGTGGCCAACGTGGCCGAGGTCATGAACGTCATCGGCGACGTGACCGGCCGAACCTGCGTCATCGTGGACGACATCATCGATACGGCGGGGACCCTCTGTGAAACGGTGAAGGCCCTCTACCAGAAGGGCGCCAAGGCCGTCTACGCGGCGTGCTCCCACCCCGTCCTCTCGGGCCCCGCGGTAGACAGGCTCAACGCCTCGCCCATCGTGAAGGTCCTCTGCACGGACACCATCCCCATCGGCAACAAAAAGGAGCTCTGTCCCAAGATTGAAGTCCTCTCCGTGGCGCCCCTCCTCGGAGAAGCCATCCGCAGGATCCACGAGGAGAGCAGCGTCAGCTCGCTGTTTGTGTAGTGAAAAGTGAAAAGTAACAACTGGGGTCAAGTGGACCCGTATCCCGTTCGTTAAATTTCGACCGTCGTCGCGGTTCAACCTCTCTCGTCCAGAATTCGGCGGGCGTTGCGGAGGAGGCCGTCGTAGCGGGCACGCCGGACCGCGCTACCCCGCGTTGAACCGTCCCACTCCTCTTCGGTCATCTCGGCGAGGGATTCGGGATCCGGCGCAAACCATCCCTCTCGCGCTTCAAACTCGGCCGCGGTGCTCAGAGGAGCCTGCCGGTTGTAGGGACAGGCTTCCTGGCACCGGTCGCAGCCGAACAAGTGTCCACGAAGGGCGGGAATGCCGTCCGGGAAGGGGCCGCGGTGCTCGATGGTCCAGGTTGAAAGGCATCGGCCTGCGTCCAGGACCCTTGGCGCCGGAAACGCGCCTGCCGGGCACCCTTTCATGCACAGGGCGCAGGCACCGCACCCGTCGGGGATGGGCGCCGAATCCTCCAACTCCATGTCCGTCAGGATGACGCCTAAAAAGAGGTACGAGCCGAGCTTCGGATGGATGAGCAGGCCGTTTTTCCCGATGAATCCCAGCCCCGCTTTGCAGGCGAAATGGCGTTCCAGCAGCGGGACCGTATCCACGCAAACTCGTGCCTTAAAGCCCGCGCTCTCCAGAACCCGAGCCGCGGGCCTCATGCGCGCCCGGAGGACCTTGTGATAATCCTGCCCCCAGGCATAGCGCGAGACCCAGGCCCTGCCCCTGGCTACGGCGTGGGCGGAGAGGTCGCGGCGGGTGTTGTAGGGGAGCGCGGCCACGAAGAGGCCCCCGGTCCACGGTTCCACGCGCCGGGGGTCGGCCCGCACCTCCCCGTGCCGCCGCATATAGGCGAGGGGGCCGTGAAGCCCTCCACCCAGCCATCGCTCCAGTGCGCCGGCATGGACCGGGTCCACGGTGTTGGAGCAGGTCCCTACAAGGGGAATACCCTCTTCTCCAAGGACGGCCAGAGCTTTCTTTGTGGCACGATCATCCGCCATGGTAAGAGTGTAGTGCAAAACAGAGCAGGGCCCATGCCCACGTTCTCCATCATCTTCCTGAGGAACGGCCCTCCGCCCTGCGAGGGTGCGTGATACTTCGAGCGCTCCAGCAGGGACGACCGAGATCCCCCCTCAAACAACTGGCTCCCCGGGAAGCCTTACCCGGGGAGCCAGATGATCAGGCAGATGTCACTGCCGAAAACACGGCCTTACTGGGCGACGACCAAGGAGTCGTCGAGGTACATGTTGTTGCCGTAGGCGCTGATGCCCAGGAAGCCCAGGTAGACGGTGGAGCCCTTGTAGGCCGTCAGGTCGATGGTGTGCTGCTTCCAGCCCGTGGACCCATCGTAGCGGTTGATGGCCGTCCCCACGTTCGTCCACGTGGACCCGTTCGTGGACACCTGCACCTGGATCTTGTCGGCGTACGTGGAGTACCCCGTGTCGTGGTACATCCAGAAGGTCAGCGTCACGGCGCTGTAGATGCTGGACACGGCGAAGCCGCTGGTGCGGTAGTACCGCGTCTGGCTGCCGCTCGCGGCGTTGTACGAGTTGAACTTCGCCATGTAGGTGCCGCCGTGCCTGGAGCAGGTGGGATAGGTGCCCGAGGTGACCTGCGACCAAGTTCCCGCCGTGCCGGAGGTGTCCACCTGAGCCCAGCCCGTGGTGGCGTCGAACCCGTTCGTGAAGAGCGTCGTGGTCCCGCCCGTGGCGGCGGCCGTAAAGTTCTTGCCCGTCACGTTGGCGCCGCTGATGGTGACGCTCTGGCTCGCGGGCGTGAAGGTGTAGCCGCTCAGGGCGGGCGTCACCGTATAGGTGCCGTTGGCCAGGCCGGAGAGCGTGTAGGCGCCGGTGGAACTGGTGGTGGCGGAGGCACCGGTGGTGCTTACCGCAACGCCGGACAAACCAGCGCCGTTGAGAGTGATGGTGCCCGAGATGCTGTAGGTGACCGTGCCCGTGGTCACCGTAGCCGTCACGGTGTAAGAGCCCGCGGCATAGCCGTAAGCTCCGATGCACCACGTGGCTACGGTTGGAGTCGTCCAAGACAGGGACTCGCTGGTCGTGCCGCTGTTCCAAGAGCGCCCGTAGTAGCTGCTCGTGGTCGGGTGCGTCGTGCTGTTGTTCACGTAGAGGTCCACGTCGGCGCTCAGGCCCGTGAGGGTCACCGTGAGATTCGTGGCGCCGCTGGGAACCACGATGGTGTAGTACTTGTAGGCGTTGAGCGCCACCGAGCCAGCAAGGCCCACGCCGCTAGTGAGGGGCGTGTCACCCGTGGTTACCGCCGTGGCGGTGAAGTTTTTCCCCGTCACGTTGGCGCCGCTGATGGTCACGCTCAGGCTTGTGGGCGAGAAAGTGTACCCCGTCAGGCTTGGGGTCACCGTGTATGTGCCGTTGGCCAGGCCCGCGAGGGTGTAGGCGCCCGTGGAGGTCGTCGTGGCCGAGGCACCCGTGGTGCTCACCGTCACGCCGCTCAGGCCCGCCCCGTTTAGGGTGATGGTCCCCGAAATGCTGTAAGTGGTGGTGACCTGCGTGGCGGTGAAGTTGATACCCGTCACATTCGCGCCGCTGATGGTGGCGGAGCTGCTTGTGGGCGAGAAGGTGTAGCCGCTGAGGCTCGGCGTAACCGTGTAGGTGCCGTTGGCCAGCCCCGAGAGGGTGTAGGCGCCGGTGGAGCTGGTCGTGGCGGAAGCGCCGGTCGTGCTCACCGTCACGCCCGCGAGGCCCGCGCCGCTCAGGGTGATGGTGCCGGAGATGGTGTAGGTCGTGCCCGCGGTGGGCGTGGCGGATTTCACGGCCGCTACGGCGCTGGCGCAGGAGGCGTTGGAGCCCACGGCCTGGATGGAATAGTAATAGGTGATGCCGGTCGCCACGGCCACGTCCGTGTAGGAGGTGGTGGTCACGGTGGCCATGATGGTCATACCGGAGGTGGCGCCGAACTCATTGCGGAGCACCAGGTACTTGGAGGCGTTGGTGACCGCCGCCCAGCTCAGAGCCACCTGGCCGGAACCCGCCGTGGCCGTGAGCACCGGCTGGGTGAGCGTGGGGCAGGTGGAGGAGTTGGTGTTCACCACGGTGGTGCAGGCCGTGGCGTGGCGGTTGAAGGCGGCGTAGATGGCGGCGGCGTGGGGCGTGCCGTTGGCCAGGTTGCCATCTTCGTCGTCCACCACCCGGTAGACGGTGAACCAGTTGCTCGTGCCGCACCCATTGGTGGTGGTGACGGACGGGCAGGCGTACGCTTCTCCCGCGGTGGGGCGGGAGAGGAAGAACAGGCGATCGGCGATCATCCAGGACGTGGCCGCGTCGATGCCGGCGGCGGGCAGGTCGCGGGCGGCCAGATCCCAGCCCACTTCGGACATGATGTAGGACTCGCAGTGACCCTCGTAGCCGCAGGAGCCGGGGTAGCTGCTGCTCTTGGAGCAGTGGAACCCCGTGGTGCCCGAGAGTTGTGAAGGCGTGGCAGGGGTAGTGGAATAGGTGTGCTTGGCGTAGTCCGCATCGCGGATGCCCGTGCACGCGGTGCAGGCGTTGCCGTAGCCGGAGCACTGCTGGCCGGGGATAAAGTTCACGCCCACGCAGGACTGGTGGGTAACGAGTACGGCGTTAATGTCGGAGTAGGACTCGGAGGAGCCCACCGTGGAGGAGGGGCTGCCGTCGTTGGAATCCAGGCCGTGGCCCGCCTCGTGCAGGAAGACGGTGGGAAGCTCGCCCGTGTTGGAGCAGCCGCCGCCGGACTTGAAAAAGTTCACGGCGGTCCCGTCCCAGTAGGCGTTGCAGGTCTGGTTCAGATTGACCTTATCGCCCATCTGGGCCTGGAGCCACGTGTTGGAGGGCAGCCAGGCCGACGCCTTGGCCTTCCAGTTGCTCAGGTGGTAATAGGTGGTGCGCGCGGCGTGGGTGTTGCCGGCGCCGCCCACGCCCGGCGTGGTGCAGTCGGTCCCTGTGGAGGTTCCCCAGGCGAGGTTGCCGGGCGCCGTGGAGGTGCTGAGCGATGACGTGCCGCAGCTGTCGGTCACTTTCACGTACTTGCCCGTCAGGGCCGCCGTGGCGGTGCCCGTGGCGAAGGTGTAGTTGCCGCCGGCGTCGGTGACTTTGGCGGTGACGTTGGTCACGTTCAGGTAAGGCATGGGGCGAACCACCTCGGCGTCGGCGTTGGAGTTTTGGTAGATGCCGCCGGTGACCGATCCATACTCGTTGGCGTCGCGGAAAGCGAGGACTTCGCCCGTGTGGGCGTCGATCTTGGCTTCCCACGTGCCCATAACCCCTTCGCGGTGGAAGGTGAGGGTGTACACGAGATGGTAGTCCACGCCCTGGCCGGGCTGCGCGTTGTAGGCACCTGCGTCGCCTTGGGGCGCCATGGGAAGAATGGAGAGGCGTCCTTCATCGAGCCACTGGTCCTGGGAGGTCATGCCGCCGAGATAGCCGGCCAGGATGTCCCGCGCCGTACCGGCGCTGATGGAGGGAACGGGATCCACGTTGATGGCGCCGGTGAACTCACCGCCAAACTGTACCAGGTTGCCGTGATTCACGCGGAAGACCACGTAGGCCCTTTCCACGGGGATGCCATGTACCTTGCGGTTGAGCTGGACGTACCAGAGGTAGCCGCCGTACTCGCCGGTGCCGCCGGGGGCCACGTCGAGGTCGTCCACGTCGACGCCGAAGAGTTCGGGATACTGCCGGATGAATTGCTTCGCCAGGCGAACGACCGTGTTGCGGTTCACTTGGCCGCTGGCGCCCAGGACCTCTCGCACGTCGTGCCGCGACAGGCTGTTCCCCTCACCGGGGACCCAGGGAATGCCCGCGCCTTCGGCCACGGCAGGGCGGCCCGTGCGGCGGTCCAGCATGAGATGCCACTGGGAGCCGTTCTCGCTGATGAAGCGGTCCCATTCGCCCACCACGGCCGCCATGCCGGGGGTTTCCATGGCCCCCGCTTCGCTGCGGATTTGTTCGGCGGGGATGACCGCCTGCTGAACGTTGAGCCTGGGGCTGGCCGCGACCAAGTCGTCGAGGCTACCCTGGCCCTTCTTGACCACCTGCGCCTGCACGAGGCCCGCGCAGAGGCAGAACACGAGGCAAACCACTACACATTTTACCCATTGCCGTGTCCGCATCATGGATCCTCCCACACCTCAACCCTGGTTTAGAAAAACTGGCAGAACGAGGGGAATTGAGTAGCAAGATATATGCCTCCCACGCCAGAGAACGTAAGGGCTGTATTATCAAATAGTTGCGGCAAGCAGGGGCAAACGGCGCAGAGAACCCAGTACTGCGTTCCACCCTTTCAGCCGGTTTATCAAGGCTAATGCCCTGCATTATAAGAGGTATTGAGGGGATGTACCGGGTATCCATCCGATGCGTGAACAACGTTCCCGCTTTGGCCGCCGTAGGGGACCGCACCTCGCGGGCTTAGTGCCCTGAAATATATGGCATTATGGAGAGCGGACGGGCCCTTTGCCCGGAAGGAGGCTTCCCCAGCGTGATAGGAGATCGCATGAAAGCACACTCCGGAGGGCGGCTCACCGTGCTGATCCTTTCGGGAGACATGGAGAAGGGGATGGCCGCGTGCAACCTCGCCCTCTCCGCGCTGGCGGGCGGACGGCAGGCCACCCTCTTTTTCAGCTTCTGGGGGCTGAGTTTTCTCAAGCACTCAGGCGGCCACGGTCGAGGCACCTTTCTGGCAAGGGCCTTTTCGGCGCTCAACCACGACCACGCCGAGCGCCAGCGTTTGGGGCGGTTCAACCTGGGCGGCGCGGGGCGATGGGCCATGAGCCGTCTCATGTGGCGCCGCCGTATCCCGTCCGTTCTGGAGAGTCTCGTTCAGGCGCACCACATGGGCGCGCACATCATCGCCTGCTCCAATACCTTAGAGCTCATGGGCCTGGACCGGAAGGACCTCATCCCCGAGGTGGACGACATCGCGGGTGCCATGACGTTCCTCGACGCCGCCAGTGAGGGCGTTGTCGTAACGATCTCCTGATAGAGACCACCGTCGCCCGCGAGGGCGGGGGCATCCCTGCCCCTTGCCCCATGGCCTCCTTGCCTCCCGTCCCCCATCCCATAAAAGAAGGGGCGCCCGAAGGCGCCCCTTGGGCCGCCCCGCGCCTTGGCGCGAGACGGGAGGTGAGAGGGGTCTGCTACTGGGTCACGTTCAGGGCCGCGTCATCCAACAAGAACGCCGTCCCGTATTTCGTGTTCGTGGTGCCTTTGAAGCGGATAACCACTGTTTGGCCCTTCCAGGTCAGGAGGCTCAATCCGGTCTTCTGCGTCCACACCGTGGTCTTGTTGAGGTTGCTCAGGGTCAGGAGCGTCCCCAGCACGGTGCCCGAGGTGTTCTCCACCGTCACCGTCAGCTTGTCGTTGGCGGACGTCGTGGTGGTCTCGAGGGTCTTGATGTAGTACCAGAAGTCGAGGGTGGCGGCGGTAGCCGTGGAGGGAATGGTCACCGTCTGGCGGATGGAGTCCGTGGCCTTGTTGTAGTAGGTCCCGTTGTAGGAGCAGAGGCTCGCGTCGTAGATGCCGCCGTGGGGCGCCACGGGAACGGTGGCCGTACCGATGACCGTGTGGGTCGAGCTGGTGGCGATGGTCCAGTTGCCGTTGGCGCCCAGCTCGAAGCCGGGGTTGAGAAGGAGCTGGGTCTGGGTCACGGGAACGGAGGTGGCCGTGAAGTTCTGGCCCGTCACGTTGGCGCCGTTCACCGTGACGCTGAGGCTGGTGGGCGAGAAGGTATAGCCGGAGAGGGTGGGAGTCACCGTGTAGGTGCCGTTGGCAAGGCCCGTCAGCGTGTAGTTGCCCGAGGCGTCGGTGGTAGCCGTGGCGCCCGTGGTGCTCACCACGACGCCGCCCAGACCGGCGCCGCTCAGGGTGATGGTGCCGGAGATGGTGTAGGTGACGGGAGCTTGTGCCGTGACAGATTTGATGACGGCCAGGGCACCGAAGCAGGAGGCCGTGCTGCCTACCGCCTGGACCGTGTAGTAATAGGTGACGCCAGGCGCTACGGCGGCATCCGTGTAGGCCGTGCCCGTAACGGAGGCGATGATGTTCAGGCCGGCGGTAGCCCCGATCTCGTTGCGGAGAACGGTGTATTTGGCCGCGTTGGCCACGGCGGGCCATGTGAGCGCGACGCCACTGGTGCTCGCCGTGGCGGTGAGAACAGGCTGTCCCAGGCTGGCGCAGGCGCTGTAGCTCGTGTTCACGACGGTGGTGCAGGCCGTGAGGTGGCGGTTAAAGGCGCCGTAGATGGCGGCGGCGTGGGGGGTGCCGTCGGCCAGGTTGCCGTTGTCGTCGTCCACCGTGCGATACACGGTGAACCAGTTGCTCGTGCCGCAGCCGTTGGTGGTGGTGATGGAGGGGCAGGCATAGGCCTCGCCGGCGGTGGGGCGGG
>JAKAKG010000062.1 GCA_021813555.1 Acidobacteriota bacterium | reverse complement strand
AATCGACATAGGTAGGCCCTCGCGGGCTTTCCCTGTCACACCACCGTGCGTACGGGTCCGTACACGGCGGTTCGGTGAGTTGTGCGGTCAGCCCGGTGCGAGAGAGGGCAGGCCGAGTCTCGTGAAGAAGGCGTTGGGAAGAGCGTAGCTTAATGCTGGGCTTTTGCTGATGCGCCAAGGGCGGTGCGCGCTACCGGCGGTTTTCGCCGACAGCTGCTTGCCCACACCATGGCTCCGTAATTCCGCGTAGCGTATCCGGCCCCGCTTCCACTGTTTCCACAGGACGCTCCGTAACCTCCGCCTGATCCACCCGTCCAGGACCTTCAGCACCGATGGGGTCTGGCAGTGTCCAAAGTAGCCGCGCCACCCTATTAAGTACTGGGCCAGTTCTTGGATCATCCGTTCCAGGCTCACACCCCTGGTCCGTCGCGTGAGTCCCGTGACTCTCGCCTTCAGGCGCTTCAGGGCCTTCGGCGCGATCCGCCGCTTCGGCTCTTTGCCGTCCGTAAAGCTGAATCCCAGAAACGTCCGCTCCGATGGCCTCCCCACCGCGCTCTTCTCCCGGTTGAGCTTCAGCCGCAACTTCTTCCCGATGAAGCTCCCGATGCTTTCAAGGACCCTCTGTCCCGCCCGCTCGCTCTTGACGTACACGTTGCAGTCGTCCGCGTAGCGCACGAAGCGGTGGCCCCGCTTCTCAAGCTCTTTGTCCAGCAGGTTTAGCACGATGTTCGACAGCAGTGGCGAGAGCGGCCCGCCTTGCGGCGTCCCCTCTCCCACCGCCCTCACCAACCCGTCTTCCAAGACCCCTGCGTTCAGATAACCCCGAACCAGCTTCAGCACCCGCTTGTCCGCGACCCGCCGCATAAGAAGGCCCATTAGGATGTCGTGGTTCACCCGGTCGAAGAACTTCTCCAGGTCCATGTCCACCACAATCCCGTGCCCTTCCGCGATGTAGCCTTGCGCGCGGGCCACGGCCTGGTGTGCCGAGCGGCCCGGCCGAAACCCGTAGCTGTGGTCCGAAAAGGACGGCTCCCAAAGAGGTTGCAGTACTTGCAGTAACGCCTGTTGGATGAACCGGTCCAACACCGTCGGGATGCCGAGCCCTCGCTCGCCCCCGTCGGGCTTCGGAATCTGGACGCGTTTCACCGGCTTCGGCTTGTAGCGCCCTGCCATCAGTTCTTCCCGTATCCGCGGCCAGTGCTCTTTCAGGTAGCCCGGAAGTGCCGTTACGCTCATCCCGTCCACTCCCGCGCTCCCCCTGTTGCCCCTGACCCGCTTCAGCGCCTTCCTCAGATTCTCCGCCGCCAGCACCTCCTCCATTAGCCGCGCTGTTTCCGCCGGGCTTTCGGTCCCGCGCCCCGTGACAGTCGCTTCGGCCCTCCCCTCCACGCGCCCTCGGGCTTCACCCTCAAGCTTCGCTTCGAAGGCCAGGTCACCCTGGATTTTCCGCCGCTCTGCATCCGCCATGGCCGCGTCCTACTCGCCTCTCCCACCGTTCGGGCCTTCGAGAAACCACTCCCCTACTATGCCCTCTGCTGACTCCTGCACCGCGATCAGGGAGCCTCACGGCCCCCTCAGTCCCGATTCCGGGACACGGCGCAGGCCTCCCGGGGTAAGTCCAGCCGCCTTCAGCGCGCAACCGCCAGATTTACGCTCCGCGCCCTTGATGGATATGGACTTCGCGGTTCGTTGCCCGCTCGTCCGGCGCTCGCGCCTCGTATCCGGTTCTTGTCCATCGGCTCGCGCTTTTGCTCCACGCTTCCTTCAGACCCCACCTCACGGTGACGCCCTTGCGCTTCGCTAACCCTTCACCTCCATCAGGTTGGGTAGGGGACTCTCACCCCCAAGCTGCTGAACATGCCCGGCACACAACGGAAAGGCCGCCTTGTGAGGCGGCCATCCGTCACGCTCGAAGGAGCCCCGGTCACTTGCCTTGCTTTTCCTTGAGCTGCTGGAGCTCGTCCTCGGTGAGCGCGGGGTAGAGCCCCCTGGTTCGGTCCTTGCGGACGGCCTGGTCGTAGGCGAGAAACTCGTAAATTTTGTTGGCGTCCTCGAGGGAAATCCCGTATTCGGGCTTTTTCATGACGGTGCCGACGTACCGGGCCCAGAAGGACGCGGGCATGGAGGTGTTGAGGGCTCGGGCTAGGGTATGACACTTGGCACACTGCTTCTCTACGACCTTATAGTCCGCCTGAATGTTGGAGGGGTAATCACTCACGTCCACCTGGGCCGGCCCCTTGTCCTGGGGAAGAACCAGGCCGCCAGAAGGCTGGGCGGTCCCTGCCGCCACCGTGGCCACGACCGCCAGCGCCCCCGCGCACAGCAGGGCAAGTCCAGAGCTGCTTTTCATGCTGTTCCTCCAGGACCAGGGGCACCCAGGCCACGTGCCTGCCGCCGTCCTCGCCAGCGAGCCATTATACCCATCGGCGCTCCCGGCGCAACCTGCGGCAGGCACCTGGTCCCAGGAACCATGGACTCACCAGATCTGGCACATCTTGTCGGCCGCCCGGACCATGGTGTCGCCGCTCTTGCATCCGAAGGCCTCGTAAAAGGCCGGCATGTCGCTCAGCGTTCCGTTGACCCGGTAAGGTGCCGCGGGATGGGGATCCACGGTGGCGAGCATGCGGGCCATTTGAGGCCGGATGCTGCTGGCCCACACGTTGGCGAAGCCCAGGAAAAAGCGCTGGTCGCCCGTAAATCCGTCCACCACGGGAGCGGGCTTGCCCTGGAGCGCCATGTGATAGGCGCGGTAGGCGAGGGTCACCCCGCCCAGATCGGCGATGGCCTCGCCCTCCACGAGCTTGCCCTGGAGGTGCAGGTCGCCGTCCACCACGAAGGCGGAGGCCTGGTCGGCGATGCATTCGCCCCGGGCCTTGAAGTTCTTGAGGTCCTCGGGCGTCCACCAGTTTTTGAGGTTGCCCTCGCCGTCGTACTGGCTGCCTTGGTCGTCAAAGCCGTGGGTGATCTCGTGGCCGATGACCGCGCCGATGCCGCCGTAGTTCACGGCCGGGTCGGCCTTGGGATCGAAGAAGGGGGGCTGGAGGATGCCCGCGGGGAAGACGATCTCGTTCATGTGCGGGTCGTAATAGGCGTTCACCGTGGGCGGCGTCATGCCCCACTCGGTGCGGTCCAGGGGCTTGCCGATTTTGGCCAGGTCCCGAGCGTCCTCGAAGGCGGAGGCCCGCCACAGGTTGCCGAAGTAATCGCCGGCCTTGATGTCGAGCTTGCTGTAATCGCGCCACTTGTCAGGGTAGCCGATCTTCTCCACGATCATGTCCAGCTTGGCCACGGCCGCCTTGCGCGTGGGCTCGCTCATCCACGACAGGGTCGCCAGATCCTCCCGGAGCGCCGCCTTGATGTGGTGGAGGATGTCCAGGACCTGGGCCTTGGATTCGGGACTGAAGTACTGCTTCACGTAAAGTTCGCCCAGGGCCATGCCGAGGGCGCCGTTGGTGGCCCCCACGGCTTTCTTCCAGCGGGGCTGGTCTTTCTGGGCGCCCGTGAGCGTTTTGGCGAAGTCGAAGTTTTCTTGCACGAAGTTCGCCGACAGGGCGCCCGAGTAGCGGCTCGCCAGGTGCCAGCGGAAGTAGGTCTTCCAGTCCTCCAGGGGCACGGTCTTGAGCTGGGCCGCGAGCCCCTTGAAGAAGTCGGGCTGGGCCACGTTCACGTGATCCCCGAGCGGAGGCAGGCCCGTTCCCTTGGCGAAGACCGGCCAGTCGAAGTCGGGCGTCAGGGTGGAGAGCTCGGCGAAGGCCATGGGGTGGTACGTGGCCTGCGGGTTGCGCATTTCCACGCGGGGCATGGAGACCTTGGCCAGTTCCGTCTCCAGCCTGAGGACGGTCTGGGCCTCGGCGGCCGCTTTCGGCGCCGGGTCGCCCAGGAGCTGGAAGACGTTGGCCACGTGCTTTTCATAGGCCTCGCGAAGGGCCTTGGACTTGGGATCGTCCTTGAGATAATAGTCCCGGTCCGGGAGGCTGAGACCGCCCTGGTGGAACCCGGCGATGACGAGGGTGGCGTCCTTCTTGTCCTGCTCGGAGCCCACGCCGAAGAAGACGTTGACGCCGTGGTGCTGGAGCTCCGCCGCTTCCGCCGAGAGGCCCTTCAGATCCTTGAGGGCCGCGATGCGCTCCATCTCGGGCTGCAGGGGCTTGCTGCCCAGCTCATCGGCTTTCTTTTCGTCCATGGCGGCGGCGTAGAACTCGCCGAGCTTCCGCTCGATGCTCCCGGCGGGAGCCTTGGTGTCCTTCTCCGCCGATTCCAGGATGCCCTTCAGCTCCTCCTGGTTTCGCAGGGCCAGAAGGTCGAAGCTGCCCCAGCGGGGGTATTCGGGAGGGATGGGGTTCTTGGCCACCCAGCCCCCCGTGGCGTACTGGAAGAAATCCTGGCAGGGTTTGACGCTGGGGTCCAGGTTGGCGGGGTTAATGCCGTGAACCTGCGCCTCAGGCGCCGCCGGGGCTTGGGCCGCGGGCTTGGCCGCACCCGCAGAAGGGGCCTGGGCCGCGGTGGCCAGGGAGAAGGCCAACAAGAGACCACCCATTTCGCACAGCTTCACACCATTCATCTCGTTTCGCTCCTTTCGCTTCCAGCGTGGGGCGCCGGAAGCAACGTTTTTAATACGCCGCCAGGGGGAGAAATGTTTCAGGACCCCACCCATTGCGGAGCGCGTCCCGGTCCTCCACAATGACGAAGAGGAGGCCGCCCATGGACCTGATTCTCTGGCGCCATGCCGAAGCCGAGGACGCGAGCCCCGACGAACGGCGCCGCTTGACCCCCAAGGGGCGAGAGCAGGCCGCCAAGGTGGGACGGTGGCTGCACGCCCGCCTTCCGGAGTACCGGCTCTTGTCCAGCCCCGCGGTCCGGGCCAAAGAGACGGCGGAAGGGCTGGCGGCCCCCTTCGAGATCCTCCCGGAGCTGTATGGCGGAGCCTCGGTTCAAGACGTTCTGGAAGCCTCCGGCTGGCCGAGGGCCGAAGGCGCCGTGATCCTCGTGGGCCACCAGCCTCTCCTCGGAGAGGTGGCGGCCTATCTCATGACCCGCCGGACCGAGAGCTGGCCCATGAAGAAGGGCGCGGCTTGGTGGTTCCGAACGACGGAGACGGGCCGCGGGCTAGCCACCGAACTGGTGGCCGCCATCCCTCCCAAACTTGCTTGACGCATGACCACGGAGCGTGACATGAACCAGCGCGTCTCGACCCTGATGGTGGTTGCCTTAGTCCTGGCCGTGATCATAAGCTCAGCCACCGCGCCGGCGGCCCAGGAGCGCCCGTACCCGTCCTCGGCCGAAGTCAACCCCTACTTCGGCATTAACGCCCATATCCCCTCCGCGGATGATTTCGACGCCATCGAAAAGGCCGGCTTTGGCTTTGTCCGTGTGGACTTTACGTGGGACCGGATGGAGCCCCGGCGCGGCCAGTTCCGGTGGGACATCATGGACCCGGTGGTGGAGGAGGCGGAGGCGCACGGCATTCGCCTGGTGGCCATCCTGGGCTTCTGTCCGCCCTGGGCCTCCTCGGGCCCCAGCGCGTTCTACCCCCCGCGGGACGTGAGGGACTGGAAAGAGTTCATCTCGGCCCTCGTGGAGCGTTACAGGGGCCGGGTCAGGCATTGGATCTTGTGGAACGAGCCCAACTCCAGCACGTTTTTCCGCGGCAGCACGGAACAGTACATCCGGCAGGTGCTCATCCCGGGAGCCGAGGCCGCCAAGGACGCCGATCCCGACTGCAAGATCGTGGGACCCGATCTGGCCCACCTCAGCGGCGCCCATTGGGATAGCTGGCTGGACAAGATCTTGGCGGAGGCGGGCTCTTACCTGGACATCATTTCCCACCACTGCTACAAGGACAAGCCGGCGGAGGTCTTCCGCATGCTCGAAGGCCCCTCCAGGCCCTGGGAGCCCCAGCCCGTCCAGGCCATCATCGAGCGCCGCGGCCAAGGCGCCAAGCCTTTCTGGCTCACGGAGGTCGGCTGGCGGTCGGACAGGGTGGGCCCCGCCAACCAGTCGGGGTACCTCATCTCGACCCTGCGAAGCGCCCGCCAGCGCGGGTGGATCTCCAAAGTGTTCCTCTACGAACTGCGCGATTCTCCCCAGGAGCCGGGATTCGGCCTCATGACCTATGCCGGTAAGCCCAAGCGGGCTTACACCGACGTGCGGGGTTTCATCCGCAGCGTGACACCGCCGTGAGGCAGTGAGGCCGTCAAGAAGTTAGGAAGGCCCATCTTCTCCCCATCCCCCGTCCCCTGTCCCCTCTCTTTCCGAATTCCGAACTCCGAATTCCGAATTCCACTTTCTGCTTTTTGTCTTCCGACTTTCCCTTCTGCCTCACCACGCGAACACGGCCACAAGATAGGCCACGCCGAGCACCGTCGTGACGGCGGTGATGAGGATCCCGTAGCGGGTGTATTCGCGAAAACCCATGACGTGGACGTCCCGTGAGAGCTGGGCCACGATGAGGTTGGCCATGGACCCCACGAGCGTCAGGTTGCCCGCGAAGGTGGAGGTCAGGGCAAGAAGATACCAGTGGAGCCTGGCTTCAGGCATTCCCGACACCCACTTGCCTGCCACCAAAACGAAAGGGACATTGGAGAAGAGGTTGCTGCCCAGAACCGACAGGAAAGAGAACCCCGCGAGCCCCGACATCTTGGTTCCCGCCGGCAGGTAGTCGCGCAAGACGGCCACGGCCCCCGCCTTTTCCACTCCGCCCACGACCACGAACAGCGCCGCGAAGAACACGAGAAGAGACCAGTCCAGCCGCTCGAACACGCGGCGCGGGGAGACGCGCGTGGACAGGATCAAGAAGGCCGCGCCCGCCAGGGCCGCGAAAGCCAGATCCGCCCCCAGCATCCACGCGGCGACAACCCCCAGAAGGGCTGTCATCGAGCGGATCATGAGCCCGCGCCTGATCACCTTGGGGGCGAGGTCGTCACCCGTCCCCTTGCGTCGCCTAAGGCCCTTCCGGAACACCAGATGGAGCAGCCCATGGTTGGCCGCCAGGCAAAGGAGGGCCACGGGCCCCATGACGGCGAGGTAATCCCGGTAGGGGATAAGGGAGGCCGTCCCGATGAGCATGTTCTGGGGATTTCCCGCGAGGGTGGCCGCGGAGCCGATGTTGGCCGAGGTCGCCAGGGCCAAGAGAAAGGGCAGGGGCTCCAGGCCGAGGGTTACGGTGAGGGCGGCCACGATGGGCGTCAACATGAGGCAAACCGTATCGTTCATCAGAAAGGCCGAGGCGATGCCGGCCACCCAAACCACGCTACCGAGCAAGCGCTCCGGCGTGGCCGCCCCGCGCAGAGTGGCGCGGCCGAGAACGCCGAAAAAGCCCGCCTCCTGAAGATACCCCGAAATGACCATCATGCTGAACAGGAGAACGATCGTGCGGAGGTCGACGAACGCATAGGCCTCCGCGGGGGTCAGCACGCCGAAGACGACCATGGCCACGGCTCCCACCAGAGCCCCCGCCGGCCTCCCGATGCGAAGGAGCGACAGGCGCCGGGCGGCGATGAGCACATAGGTCAGGGCAAAGATGATCAGGGCGATGGCCACGGCAACATTCTCCCTGAGCATTTTCCCATGGTTTGGGCTTGCTTGCGGGCCGCGCCCTTGGGGATCATGCGCCGATGAGAGGACCGTCAACGTGATGCCGTACCCGATCGACGGCCATCCGTCGCAATCTTGAGACTTTACGCGGGCCATGCGTCTCACGGATGCGACTTCGTCAAGTGCTGAATGTGTTTCCGAACGGTTCCTATCATTCCAGGATATGCCACCGCCGGAGCCAACCGTTCCGAGCCACCGATTGGCATCGGCCTTGCTTTTAACAAGTGCGAAGGCATCGCACCACCTTCGGCCCGTGCCGGAAGGTGCGCCGAGCAGGGAGGATTCCACATGAGCCCTATTACGTCCGACCCCACGTCCCAGACCGAAGGGCGTTACGAGGTCTTTTGCCTGAGCTGCGGGAAAGTCTTCGATGCCTGTAAAAGTCCGTGGTGCGAGTGCATCACCGACAACCCCACCCTCCGGTGCCCCCACTGCGGCAAGTGCTTTTGCGACGCCGGACCGGAGGCGAGGAAGTCCTTTTGGGAAGCGGCTCCTCCGGCCCTTTGGCGCCGCCGCCTTCGGAACTTCTGCATCGAAATGGGGCAGCCCCCCTCGGAGCTGGGAAATCCCATCCGCCGGCCCCTGGTCCTGGTGGCGGACGACGAACCGGACACTCGGCGCATCGCCTTCCGCGTCCTGGAAGGAATGGGGTACGGCGTGCTCCTCGCCAAGGACGGCATCGAGGCCTTGGCCCTGGCCAAGGCCTACCAGCCGGACCTCGTCCTCACGGACCACATGATGCCCCACCTGGACGGGAAGCACCTGTGCCGGCGCCTCAAGGAGGATCCCGAGACTCGCGCCATCAAGGTCATCGTCATGTCCGGCCTGTACAAGAAGGACAGCCAGCGGATCGAGGTTCTCAGGGACTACCAGGCCGATGACTACCTGACCAAACCCATCTCCTTTGAAAAACTGGGCGAAGTGCTGGCCAGTTGGCTGACTCCGGCCACCGCCGCCCCATGACCCTCCCTTCCCATTTTTCTCCCACGCCGCCCCGGGCCCCCTCCCAGCCCGGGGCGGCAACCCTTGTCTCTTCCTTTCAAGCGGGCGGTCTTCCGTGACGGCTGAGGACGCGGGCGCGCCTGCCGCAACGGCGATCAGCGCGCTTGCGGCCCTCGCCCAGCAGGCCGGGGCTTCTCTCCGGCCCGAGACCCTCCTCCCTCCTCTCCGCCAGGCCATCCTCGCCGTGTTCGAGGCCGAGGCCGCGTGGCTGGTATTCCCCGACGAGAGTGGGAACGGTTTCCTGGCGTGGGACATCTTGGACGAGACCCCATGCAAGGTCCGCGTCGGCCCATGGGAAAGCTTGACTCTGGACGGAGCCTTCACGGAAAAAGCCCTCCTCCGCTGCCTTGGCCTGCACGGAGAAGGGTCGTGGCAGCTCTTCCCCATCTCCGCGTCGGCCAGGCACGCGGCGCTCCTGATCCGGAGCCGCTCCGAAGAAGCGGAGGACGGCACCGGTTCCCGGGCCCTTTTCTTGGGGATCGTAAGGATGGCCGTGGAGAGGATTCTCCACTACGGGGCCATGAGCCGGGCGAAGGCGGAGTGGGAGAAGGCCTTCGACGCGTCGGGGGACCTCTTCTTCTTTCATGATGCAAAGGGCCGCCTATTCAGGGCCAACATGGCCGTGTCGGTCTTCACCGGCAAAACTTTTCGGGAGTGCATCGGCGCACGCTGTTCGGATCTTTTCCCAGGGCTATGTGATGAGGCGGATGCGGCTGACCAGGAGTGGATCGACGCCTCTTCGGGCAGGATCTTTCTGGCCTCCACCCAGCGAGTGCTGCTCGATGCCACGCCGGCGGTCCTTCACGTGCTGCACGAGGTGACCGAGCAGCGCAAGCTGGAAACGCTCGCCGGAGAGCGGCGCCAGATCGACCTCACCCAAAAGCTCCTTCAAGGGGTTGCCCACGAGATCCGCAACCCGCTCTTCGCCATCAGCACGGTGATCCAGGCCCTTCAGAAGAAGGTGGGCGGCGAAATCGAGACGCAGACCTATACGGACTACATCATGGAGCAGGTGCGGCGCCTGGAGCGCCTGGTCCAGAGGTTCATGCTGCTGGCGGCGTCCGCGTACAGCTCTCCCGTCCGCACCACCCTTCGCATCGAGGAGCTGATACAGAACAGCGTGGCCCTGGTGCAGGAACGCTGGCCAGGCATGGACCTCTCCCGGGTCCAGGTGGCCCTCCCCGAGGGGACGGCAACGCTTACGGGAGACGGAGGCGCGCTCGCCTGGGCCCTTTCCGAAATCATAGAAAACGCCTTGGCATTTGGCCCGGAAGATACCCCCGTGGAGGTCGTCGCCACGGCCGCCGGCGAGAGACTCGTCGTGTCCGTCCGCGACTACGGTCCCGGCCTCCCCGAGGAAGGTGCCGCGGCCATTTTCGATCCCTTCTTCACCACGCGGCAAGGGCGCGTGGGCCTAGGCCTGGCCGTGGCCAGGAGCACCGTCGTCCACCACGGCGGGACCTTGGAGGCGGAGCCGTGCGCACCTTCTCCGGGGGCCCGATTTCTGGTAACCTTGCCTCGAACAGGCTGTTGAACGACGCTGGCGGGGGAAAGCGATGAAGTCCATCTTGATGGTTGACGACGAGCCCGCCGTCCGGTTCGGGGTCAGCAAATACCTTGAGACCGAGGGCTTCACCGTCTCCGAGGCGGCCTGCCTCGCCGAAGCGAGAGAAGCCATGTCCCGGCGCACGTTCAGCGCCCTCCTCCTGGACGTGAAGCTGCCGGACGGGAGCGGGATCGACTTCCTCAAGGAGATTAGGGGGCACGACCCTACGGTGCCCATCGTGGTCATCACGGGCCATGGCTCCATCGCCATGGCCGTAGAAGCCATGCGCCTGGGAGCCGACCACTTCCTGACCAAACCAGTGGACCTCAGAGAGCTGGACGTCCTCCTCACCAAGTCCATCCAGATCGGATCCCTGCGACGGGAAAACAGGGCCTTGAGGGAGCGTCCGGCCACCATGACGCCCTTCTTCGGAGAGAGCGAGGCGCTGCAGAAAATCAGCGCCCACCTCGCCGCCGCCCTCCGCCATCGGAGCCCCGTCATCCTGAGGGGCGAGACGGGCACGGGCAAGGGATTGGTTGCCCGCTACATCCACGACCACGGCCCCGACCCCGCCGAGCCCTTCGTCGAGTTGAACTGCGCCGCGCTCAAGGGTGAGCTCTTGGAAAGCGAACTTTTCGGCCACGCGAAGGGGGCCTTCACGGGAGCCGTGGACTCGAAAAGCGGCCTGCTGGACCGGGCCCACCGCGGCACCCTGTTCCTCGACGAGATCGGGGACATGGACGTGGCGGTTCAGGCGAAGTTTCTGAAGGTTCTGGAGGAAAAGCGCTTCCGCCCCCTAGGACGGGTGGAGGAGCGGGTGTCCGATTTTCGTCTCATCTGCGCGACGCACCAGGATCTTGAGCTGTTCATCCAGAGCGGACGGTTCCGCCAGGACCTCCTCTACCGAATCAACACCCTCACGATCACCATGCCGCCACTGCGAGACCGCCTGGAGGAGTTGCCCGACCTGGTGGATCACCTTCTCAAGTTCATCACCCGCGGGCGGGGCCATGTGGAAGTGTCCAGCGAGGCCATCGCCATCCTGACGGCCTACTCCTGGCCGGGAAACATTCGGGAGCTTCACAACGTCCTGGAGCGGGCCTACATTCTTTCGGACGGCCCCGTCCTCCGGCTCGAGCATTTTTCGGGGCTGGTCCAGCCCGACGGCCAGAGCCAGGACATCTCCAAAGAGCAATCCCTCGGGCTCGACGCCGCCGAAAGGGCTCACCTCGTGAAGGTCCTGCGCAAGGTCAAGGGGCACGTGCCCGAGGCGGCCCACGCCCTGGGCATCTCACGGGCCACCCTGTACCGGAAAGTGACCCAGCATGGCATCGACCTGGACCGGCTTCGCTGACCCGCCTGTCCTGGTCATGAGCCAGCAGCCGTCTCATCTTCGAGACGGCAGCCCCGCTGAAAATCCATGAACCCGCGTAACCACGAGGCCGCTGGGAAGTAAACATACTGGCATCAGATGTGCTTAATATGAGGCGGTTGTCGAGGAGGCCACCATGACTTACAAGATTTTGATTGTCGACGATGAGACCGCCACCGTATTCGGCCTTAAGGCTCTGCTGGAAAACGATGACGTGGAAGTGCTAACGGCCGTCAATGCCCAGGCCGCCAAGAAGATCCTCCGGGAGGAGCACATGGACGTGGTCCTCTCGGACATCCGCCTCTCTGGAACCCTGGACGCTGAAGGATTGGACCTGCTGGGCTTCGTCAAGGAGAAGTGCAAGGACACCCGCGTCATTCTCATGACGGGGTACGGCGACCCGGCCATCATGCAGCGGGCCTTCGACATGGGGGCCGCCTACTACTTCGAAAAGCCGGTGGAACTGCAGATCCTGACCCGCGCCATTCACGAACTGGGCATTCCTGCCGCCGTGAGCTGAAGGCCGCGCGGGGTTTTCGCGCATCGAGGTGAGCGTCATGACCGCGCAAGAAGAGGTCCGCGATCTATTGGCCCGGGGGTTCGTGTCCACGGCCTTCCAGCCCATCGTGCAGCTCAACACGGGCCGCATCATGGGATTTGAGGCCCTTCTCCGCGGGCCGCAGTCCACGGCCCTCGGCAACCCAGGCCGCATCTTCGGCAACGCCAGCCCCCTGTCCCCCGGCCTTATTCAGGACCTGGACGCGGCCTGCGTGGCCGCGGCGCTCCGGGCGGGCCGGCTCCTGGTGCCCATGGGCCTCCTGTTCATCAACGTGCACATCCAGACCCTCCTGCACATGCGGCACCTCCAAAACCACTACCTGAGGCTCATGGAATCCAGCGGGATCCCCCCCGAGGCGGTGGTGGTGGAGATTTCGGAGCGGTCCAGGACCGAGACGCCACGGGCCTTGGCCCGAATCCTTCGGGGCCTGCGCAAGCGAGGGTTCCGGTTTGCCCTGGACGACTTCGGATCGGCGTATTCGGGGCTGCAGCACCTGCTGTGGTTCGAGCCGGAGTACGTCAAGCTGGACCGGGCCTTCGCCAAGTGCATTCATCGCTCGGCGCGAAAGCAGGCCCTGGTGGCGGGCGCCGCCAGCGTGGCGAGGAAGCTGGGGAGCAAGGTGATCGTGGAGGGGGTGGAAACCTCAGAGGAGCTTCTCACCCTCATGGCCCTGGACATCCCCATGGCCCAGGGTTACCACTTCGGCCGGCCCAAAGCCGCGGTGTTCTGGGCGTCCCACGCCCACATGGCGAACCCCTTCCGCCCCTGGTTCTCCTCCGACGACGGACGCCCCTCTGATTCGGCCCCCCTCGTCGCTGGCTCGGCCCTGATCCAGGAGCCGTAGGCGCGCCAGAAAGCTCTCAGGCGTGCAGGAGGGACCGGGCCATCTCCACGATGCCCGCCTCCATCTCGGGTCCGAGGGCGTTTTTCACCGCGAAAAGCTGAAAGTACAGGAGCTCGTTGAGGTCTCTCACGAGGGTGGCCTCACGCCCGTCGGGAAGCTCCGCCAGACGGGACAGGAGGAGCTCCTGGGGAAGGGTTCCCTCCTGGGAAAATCCCATGCCGGACAGGAGCGACGTTCCCGGTTCGAGGCCTTTGAAGAACGCCCCCAAGACGACGTCCACCTTGCTCCCCGCCTCCACGGCAAGGGCCTGGTAGATCGTCGAGAACACGTTGTTGTAGCTGTCGATGCGCGAGAGGAGGCCGGCGCGCTCTTCGGAAGAGAGGGCGGCGGACGGGGCCGACGGGACCGGTTGGGGCGCCTGGGGCTTCGCGGCGCGGATGAGGCCCGCGGCGATGAGGGAAGCCACGGCCTTCTTGCCTTCCATGTCCCCCGCTTTGGCGCGCGAGAGCACCTCCTCCATGGTCCGGTGGCCGTTGACCTGGCTCAGCACCTGCTCCTCCTCGAAGGAGAGGGCCGTAGAGGCGGTCACGTCCTCCGCCAATTCAAGGAGGGTCCCCGGCTCGGGAACCCGGTCCTTGATGTGGGCCCACTCGTCGATGCGGCGCGTGGCCTCCATGACGTAGTTCGTGGTGGACATGGGAAGGGTGAGATCAAAGGGCCGCTGCACCTCTCCGTTGATGAAACTGAACCGCCCTCGCCCCATGGTGAACACGTGGAAGATGGTGTTCTCGACGCACCGGAGACGCTGCTCCGTGAACTCGGCCTGCGTCAGACCCGAGATGTCGAGGAGGACCTTGAGGGCATCCACGCGGCCGAGGTCTTTCGTGGCTTGGACCAGGTCTTCCTCGGTCACGAACTGCCGCTTGAGCAGGTAGGCGGCCAGCGACGCTTTGAGTTCGTCGCTCGCGGCGAAGGCCAAGTTCCCGTTCTGGAAGAAGAAGCCCCACCGAGCCTTGTCCTGCACCACCAGGGCGCCGCTCTTCTTGCTCGCCGATAGGAACAGGAACACATCGTTGAGGGAAAGGACCGACAGGTCCCCCTCGAACTGGACGGCCTGGCCGCTGGCCCTGTCAAAGTGATGGCTCAACACCGTGTCCAACGCTTCGAAGCGGTGGAGCGACGCCAGGATCTGCGGCAACTGCCCCGACTCGATGTCCACGAACACGGGAGAGAGTACAAGGCAGCCCGACCGGACGTGAACCACGGCTTCGCGGGTCTTCCCGAAGACCTCCTCCGCCACGTCCTTGGGGATATGGATGGATCCATCGGGCTGAACGGGGATCGTTTTTCGCACCCTGTCCTCCCCCGAGTCATGCTACAGGCGGCACCTCGGAGTGTCAATGGTTGTAAGGCTGTTGGCTGTTGGCCTTTGGCCGTTGGCTTCTGGCCGCTTATCTGCTTTCCCCTTTCCGCTTTCCGAATTCCGCCTCCCGAATTCCGCTTTCCACTTTCTCCCTCTCCCGCGCCGCTTGCCTCCGCCTCCAGGCCGTTCTAGGATGGCGGCGAAGGAGCAGCCATGCGGGACCACCAGGATCCATCTGAAAGCCGCCTCGTGGCGGGCCTCATGTCGGGAACATCCGCGGACGGGGTAGACGTGGCGCTGGTGCGCATCGAGGGGACGGGCACCGACGTGGCCGTGACGCTGGTGGCCCACGACGTCCTGAAATACTCCTCGGGGGTCCGCCAGCGCATTTTGTCGTGCCAGGGCGCGGCGGCGGGCAACGCCCGCGACGTGGCCCTGCTGGACGCCTACGTGGGGGAGCTGTTCGGCCACGCCCTCCTGCACATTTGCAAGAAGGCCGCCGTGGCGCCCGCCGATGTTTCGGCGGCGGGATCGCACGGGCAGACCCTGTACCACCATCCCGCCCCGGTCCAGTACCCCGGCTTCGCCGTGACCAATTCGCTGCAAGTGGGCGCGCCCTCCGTCATCGCGCAGCGCTCGGGCATCACCGTGGTATCGGGCTTCCGCGGGCGGGACATGGCGGCGGGAGGCCAGGGCGCTCCCCTGGCTCCCTACCTCGACTACATCCTCTTCCACCACCGTTCCCGAAGCCGGCTGGTGTTGAACATCGGCGGCATCGCCAACCTTACGGCCATGCCGGCGGGAGCCGGGCTGGACGGCCTTTTGGCCTTCGACACGGGGCCGGGCAACTGCCTCATGGACCTGGCCACGTGGCATTACTCGGGGGGCAAGCAGGCCTTCGACGTGGACGGGGCGTCAGCGCGCAAGGGACGGGTGCACGAGGCCTTCCTCGCCGCCCTCCTGGAACATCCCTTTCTCAAGATGGCGCCGCCCAAGTCGGCGGACAAGGAGACCTTCGGGTCCGACTTTCTGGACGGGGCGCTCCTGCGGTTCCCCGAGCTGCGCGGGCCCGACGTGCTGGCCACTCTCGCCGCCTTCACGGTGCGAAGCATCGCCATGGGCATCCTGGAGTTCTGCACCCAGAAGGCGCGCTACGAGGAGATCATCGTGAGCGGCGGCGGGGCCAACAACCCCGTCCTCATGGAGAGCCTGCGGGGGGCCTTCCCCAAGCTCGTGTTCGCCACCTCCGACGAATACGCCATTCCCGGCAAGGCCAAGGAGGCCGTCCTCATGGCCGTCCTCGCCGACGCCACCCTCCACGGCTGGCCCTCCAACGTGCCCGCGGCCACGGGAGCCAAGGCGGCCGTGGTGCTGGGCGACATCACGCCGGGAGTGTCGTTCTTCGATGAGGCCCCGTAACAGGGCCCTGGGCGGCCTCCACCGCTCAAGCCTCGGACGCAGGCTCCTCCTGGCAGCCCTCGCCGTGTTCCTCCTTTCCCTGTTGCTGTCGGGGTGCGGGCGGGCTCCCCGCAAGGCGGAGCTCGTGGTCGGAGTGGAGCAGGACCCGGGGAGCCTGGACCCGCGAGTGGGATCGGACGTGGCCGCGGACCGCGCCTTCCGGCTCCTCTACCGGGGCCTTTTCACCATAGGGCCCGATTTCAAACCCGTGCCCGACATCGTCGAATCCTGGTCCCAGCCCTCTCCCACCAGCTACCGCTTCCTCCTGCGGCGCGGCATCCGGTTTTCCGACGGGAGGGAACTGACGGCCCGGGACGCCGCGTACACCTTGGATTCGGTGCGCACGGGCGCCGTGGCCTCCTTCAAGAAGGGCGACCTGGACCGCATCGCCTCCATCGCCGTTCCCTCCCCTTACGAGCTGGACGTGGAACTGCGGGAGCCCTGCGCCGCCTTCCTCTCGGGCCTGAACATCGGCATCGTCCCCGCGGGCCACGTCCCCGAGGCGCCGCCCGTGGGCGCGGGCCCCTACTGCCTGACGTCTTGGGACAGAGGCCTGTGGCTCGTGTTCGAGCGCAACCCCTACGCCGTCCGGCGGGCCGCGAGCGCCACCGTGGCCTTCAAGGTCATCCCCGATCCCGTGGTGCGCGGGCTGGAGATGCGGCGCGGGAGCGTGGACATGGTGGTTAACGACCTCCCTCCCGACTCCCTGGCCTACTTCGCCGCCCACGGCTACCCCCTGTACCGCGCCCCGGGCGCCAGCTACGCCTACATCGGCCTGAACTGTTCCCGGCCCCCGCTGGACCGGCCCGAGGTGCGCCGCGCCCTCGCCCTCGCCGTGAACCGCGGCGCCATCATCCATTACATCCTCCGGGATTTCGCGCGCCCCGCCACGGGCCTGCTCTGCCCCGAACACTGGGCCTACGATCCTGCCGGCGGGCCCGTTCCCTTCGCCCCCGCCGAGGCGGAGCGCCTTCTGGACGCGGCGGGGCTTCCGCGCGGGGCCGGAGGCGTGCGGTTCCGGCTCTCCTATAAAACTTCCGAGAACAAGGTCTCCCGCCAAATCGCCGTGGCCGCCGCCCAAGACCTGGCCAAGATCGGCGTGGACGTCCAGATTCAATCCCTGGAGTGGGGCACCTTTTACGGCGACGTGCGGCGCGGAGACTTCGACGCCTTCGGCCTAACCTGGGTGGGGGTGACGGACCCGGACGGGTTCCGCCTCCGCTTCTCCTCCCGGGCTTTTCCGCCCGACGGCCTCAACCGGGGACGATACAGCAGCCCCGAGGTGGACCGCCTGCTGGAGGAGGGCGCTCGGGACGCGGACCTGGAGCGCCGCAAGGCCGTCTACGCGAAGGTCCAGCGCCTCCTGGCCCGGGACGCGCCCTACATCAGCCTCTGGTATCCCGACGCCGTGTGCGTCACCCAGAAGGACGTGGAGGGGGTGGAGCTGCCCCCCGACGGCAACTTCAGCTTCCTCCCCAAGGTCCACCGCCGATAAGCACGCCCGTTATGGTATAAAGACCCTTCAACGCCTGTCATGGCATGAGTTGTGGCTTCACGCTGTTGAAGAGGCATGATGATGAACGCTCACGTCCTCCGCGCGGCCCTCGCCATGGCCTTTTCCGCCCTCGCCCCCGCAGCCCTCGCCTGCGGGATCTGCGGGTGCAGCCTCAACTCGGACTGGGCGAGCCAGGGCTACCAGTTCGGCACGGGCTTCAACGTGAACCTGCGCTTCGATTACATCGACCAGGACCAGCTTCGGACGGGCACGGGCACGGTGGACAAGGCCAAGATCGCCTATCCCGCGAGCCAGGAGATCCAGCTTTGGACCATCAGCCGCACGTTCCTCGCGGACCTCTGCTACAGCCCCACGCCCGACTGGAGCGTCAGCGCCCTCATCCCCGTCACGGACCGCACCCACGCCACCGTGGCCGAGAATACGGCGGCCCCGTCCTTTTCCCGCAGTTCGGGCCCGGGCGACGTGTGGCTCCTGGGCCGCTACCAGGGATTCAGCAAGGACCGGTCCTTCGGCCTCCAGCTCGGCCTCAAGCTCCCCACGGGCCGCATCGGCGACACCTTCTCCCGCGGCCCCGCAAGGGGCGAGACGGTGGACCGGGGACTGCAGCTCGGCACGGGGACCACGGACCTCCTGGTGGGCGCCTACAAATTTGGCGCCCTCGCCCCCGCCTGGGGCTACTTCGCCTCCGCCCTGGCCCAGATCCCCACGGGCAGCAAGGACGGGTTCCGCCCCGGCAACGCGCTGAACCTCAGCGGAGGCGTGCGTTACACGGGCTTCGCTGCCCTCACCCCCCAGCTCCAGCTCAACCTCCGCGCCGAAAAACCCGAGACCGGCGCCCACGCCGATACCCCCAACAGCGGCGCCACCCTCGCCTACCTCAGCCCCGGCCTCACCGCCAGCATCGGGCCCGACCTCGAGCTCTTCGCCTTCCTCCAGATTCCCGTCTACCAGCGCGTCACCGGCTACCAGCTCGAACCCAGGCATCTCCTCTCCGTCGGAGTGAGCTACCGGTTCTGACAAGGCGGGTGTTGGCTGTTGGCTGTTGGCTGGGAGAACACCGCCGCCTTCGGAGGGGGGCGCTCCGACGAAAGCGTCAGGAAATCGTGAGTGTGTGAAAAACCGGCGGCCAGCCACGGCAAACATCTTGCCCAGTTCGGACGATGCGCGGGCGCTTGGGCTGTCCGCCGGCAGATCGTGAGACAATGACGCCGGAGGGGGGACCGACGCCATGGGCAACGGTGACAGATTCGCGCTTGGTTTTGTCTGCATGATGCTCTGCGTCATCGTGCCGTTGGTGGTGCTCCTGCGGCGGGAGAACAAATCCAGGACATATGAGGTCTTATCCATCCTGGTCATTTACGCCGTCTGGTATGTGACGAATGTGAGCTTCCATGAAGGGTCGCATTATCTCGGATGCCTGCTGACCGGAGTACAGATCACAGAGGTTCGCCTCATCCCTCATGTCTGGCAAGGCGATTGGGTGGCCTATGTCCATACCCCGAAGATGACCTGGGGGCAAGGCGCCGTCAGCGTGCCCGCGCCCTACGTGCTCGATCTCGTGTCGCTCCTGGTGGGCATATTGCTCCTGCGCGCGCCGGGCAAGAAGGGCCCATTCCTTACGGCGATGCTTCTGATGCTCTTCTGCCTGCGCCCTCTCTTTGACATCGTGAGCAATTTCGCGGGCTTCGTGGTCTGGAATCAGGGCGATTTCCAGGAAATGACTGCCCTGTTCGGCGGCGCCGCCGTCTACGGAGCAGGCGCTGCGCTGTGCTCAGCCGCCCTAGGGACCGTAGGGTACCTCCTCATGAGAGGAAGGCGGCCTGGCCAGCAAAGCGGCGCCGCACTGAACTAGTGTGGCGTCTCAGAACAAACTTGAATAAGGCGGTGGCGCGCCGATGGGTTCGGCCGATGCGAGCATCGGCCGCTACGGATGATTGGATGGCGGCCTTCGGAGGAGCCATCCGCGCGCTCATCTCCCCATCTCCCCATCTCCTCATTTCCTCATCTCGGCATTTCCCCATCTCGCCATTTCCTCATCTCCTCATCTCGATTTTTCTCCGCGTCCTCCGTGCCTCCGTAGCGAATTTCCTCTGTGTCGATCCGCTTCTCACCCTTCGCGGAGGAGGGGTTCGAGGAATCCCATGTCGAGGGTGAGGCGGAGGTCGGCCGCTTCCCAGAGGCCCTCCTGGACGGTGAGCTGGGAGCCGCTGCGGGGGCCGTGGGCGAGGGCGAAGGCGAGGCCCTCGCGCTTGACGAGTTCGAGGGCGGGGAGGAAATCGCCGTCGCCGCTGAGGAGGATGATGTTGTCCACGCTTCGGCGGGCGGCGGCGTAGACCATTTCGATGGCGAGGAGCACGTCCACCTGCTTCTGCTCCAGCACGGGCTTGCCCGAAAGCTCGTCCATGCCCCGGTAGGCGAGGCGGCCGAGCTTCACCTCGAAGCGGTCGAGCTTCTGGAGGCGCTGGTAGAAGCCGTCCTTTTTGCGGTAGGCCTCCTGCTCCTCGGGCGAGGGGTTGCCCGAGAGGTAGGGCAGGCAGTTGAAGTAGACGCAGCGTAGGAGGGTCCAGTTGAAATGGGCGCAGATGGCGTTGGCCATGCGGCCGTAATCGAGCCTGGGGGAGCCGAAGCTGCGCTGGAGGAAATCGAGGTAGCCGCCGTCGATGAGGAGGAGAGACTTCTCGGACATGGCATTCTCCTTGGGTTCAATCTCTGTCACGGGCAATGGTCGAGGTGAGTGTACACGCATCCCGGGAGGCCCTCAAGGGCTCCCGCGCGGGCCGTTCCCGCGGGGCCGGCTCAGCGGACGGTGAGGGCGCCCAGGGCGATGGAGAGCATCTTGGCGTCGGACGTGTCGGAGCGGCTGGGGATGAGCACGGGCGCGGTTGCGCCCATGATGACGTGGGCGAGGCGGTACTCCGCGAAGTAGGTGGTGGACTTGGCCAGGAGGTTGGCGGAGATGATCTCGGGGCAGAGGAGGACGTCGGCGCGGCCCGCCACCTCGCCCGTGTGGCCCTTCTTGGCCACCGCCTCGGGAGAGATGGAGAGGTCCAGGCTGAGGGGGCCCTCCACTTCGCAGTCCGTGATCTGGCCGCCGTGAGCCATGCGCGCCAGGGCCGCCGCGTCGTTGCTGGGGCCGTGGCCTGGCAGGACCGTCTCCACGGCCGAGAGGCACGCCACGCGGGGGCGGCTGTAGCCGAGGTGATGGTAGAGGTTCACGGCGTTTTCGAGGATCTGCTTCTTGGCCGTGAGATCGGGCTGGAGGTTGATGCCCCCGTCCGTGATGCACACCAGGCGCCTGCCGTCCTTGGCGGGGTATTCGAAGAGAAAGGCGTCGGACAGCAGGCGGCCCGTGCGAAGGCCCGCCTCCCGGTCCAGGACGGCGTGGAGGAGAGTGGCCGTCTGGGTCTTGCCTTTCAGCAGGATCTGCCCCTGGCCTCCGCGCACCAGCTCCACGGCCTTGAGGACCGCGGAGGCCTCGTCGCGGGCGTCCACGATCTCGCAATCGCGAAGGCGCACGGGCATGGCGTCGAGGGCGGGTCCGATGAGGCCCGGATCTCCCACGAGGATGCCCCGAGCAAGGTTTTTCTCCTCGGCGGCGGCCAGGGCGCTCAGCGCCGCCGGGTCGTGGCCGCAGGCCACCACGACGGTGAAGGGGCCCTTGCGGCAGGCCGTGGCGACGACGGCGCTGAAATCAGACAGGCGCGGAGACATAGGCGATCCCCCTCTTGAACGAGGCCAGGCAGGCCTCCTGCACCTTGGCGGAGAAGCGCTCGCGGATGGCCGCCTCCCAGTCCTCCTCCTTCATGGACAAGCGCGTGGAGAGGGCCCCGAGGAGGATCACGTTCACCATGCGAAGGTCCCCCGCCTCCTTGGCCATGGACACCGCGTCCACCCACACGAGGTTGGGCGCGTGCGCCCGGAGGACCGCGTCCACGTCCTTCACGTAGGACTCGTCCTTGCGCAGGTTCAGGGCGAGGGGGTGGATCTCCTGGGGGCACACGAAGGCCGTGCCGCCGGGCCTGAGGAAGTGCATGTACCTAAGGGCCTCCAGCTTCTCGAAGGCCACGACGAAATGGGCCGCCCCCTCGGGGATGAGCGAGGAAGGAACCTTATGGCCGATGCGCACGTGCGTGTCCACGTTGCCCCCGCGCTGGGCCATGCCGTGGACCTCGCTCATCTTCACGTCCAGGCCCGCGTGCACCGCGGCCAGGGCCAGGATGCGGCTGCTCGTCAAGATGCCCTGTCCCCCGACGCCCGCGAAGAGAATATTGGTGATCTCCATGATCGTCCCTTATGAGCAATGGCGCCGCCGGCCCGGTCACTTCCCCGAGGGAAGCACGATCGCGCCCGGCTCGCACACCTGTTCGCACACGCCGCAACCGCCGCAGAGATCCGGATCCACATCGGGGAAGCCGTCCTTTTCGTGGATCGCCATGCACCCCACGCGGATGCAGGCGCCGCAGCGGTTGCACAGGTCCAGGTCGATGGACACGGGTTCCCCTTTGGGGATGCGCCCGCCCAGGAGGCACGGGGCCACGGCCACCACCACGGAGACCTCGGGAGCAGCCAGCTCCTCTTCCAGCGCGGCCCGGGTGGCCTCCAGGTCGTAGGGATCCACCTCCCGGACGCGCTTCACGCCGAGGGCCCTGCAGACCTCAGCCACGTTGAGCCGGGGGGCGTCGGCGCCGTGGATGTCCTTGCCCGTACCGGGGTGGGGCTGGCCTCCGGTCATGGCGGTCCACCGGTTGTCCAGGATGACGAGGGTGGCGTGGCTGCCGTGGACGATCATGTCAATGAGGCCCGGAATGCCCGAGTGGAAAAAGGTGGAGTCGCCGATGACGCCCACGGTCTTGCCCTTCTCCTTGGGCCCGCCGAACATCTCGAGGCCTTCGGCCATGCCCACGCTGGCGCCCATGCACATGCACGCGTCCATGGCCGCCAGGGGCTTGAGCGCCCCGAGGGTGTAGCACCCGATGTCGCCCATGACCCGGAGCTTCATGTCCCGGAAGAGGGTGAAGATGCCGCGGTGGCTGCATCCGGGGCAGAGGGTCGGCGGCCTGCCGGGGACCTTGACGCCGGCCATGTCCACGGTGATCTGGTCTTGAGCGTTGCCCAGGAGGGCCTTCTCCACGAGGGGGAGATTCAGCTCGCCCGTGTCGGGCAGGAGGCTCCTCCCCTCCACGGCCAGCCCCGCGGCGCGGACGGCCTCCTCGACGTAGGGTTCCAGCTCCTCCACCACGACGAGCCTCTTGACCGTCTTGGCGAAGGCCCGGATGCGCTCCATGGGCAGGGGGTTCGTGATGCCGAGCTTGAGGACCGAGGCCTCGGGCATGGTCTCTCGGACGTACCCGAAGCTCACGCCGGAGGTGATCACGCCGATCTCGGAAGAGCCCTTGAAGATGGGATTCCACAGATCGCTTTGCTCGGCGAAGGCCAGGGCCTTCTCGAGGCGCTCTCCCACCTTGGCCCGCCGCAAACGGGCGTGGCTGGGCAGAAGGACGTATTTGGGGATGTCCTTGATGAACCCCTTGGATGCCCATTCGGCGCGCTCCGCGGGGTGCACCACGCCCGTGTGATGGCACACGCGGGTGGTCATCCGAACCAGGACGGGCGAATCGAACCGTTCGCTGAGGGCGAAGGCCTCCCGCGTCATCCACCGGGCCTCTTCCGCGTCGTAGGGCTCCACCATGAGGACCTTGGCGGCCCGGGCCATGGAGCGGTTGTCCTGCTCGTCCTGGCTGCTGGCCATGCCGGGATCGTCGGCGGAAACGACCACGAGGCCGCCGTTGACGCCCATGTACGACGAGGAGAAGAAGGGGTCGGCCGCCACGTTGAGGCCCACGTGCTTCATGGTGACCAGGGCGCGCACACCGGCCAGGCTGGCGCCCATGCACACCTCGTAGCCCACCTTCTCGTTGGGAGCCCACTGCACGGTCACGTCGGGATAGGTGGACAGCGCTTCCAGGATCTCGGTGCTGGGGGTGCCGGGATACCCCGAGCCGAAGGCGGCCCGGGCCTCCCAGGCCCCGCGCGCCACCGCCTCGTTCCCGAGCATCAGCTTTGGCATGGTGTTCCTCCAGGGTAGTCCATGGCGTTCTCCTCGCCGCGCAGGACCCGCAGGGCTCCCGCCGCGAGGGCTTCCATCTCGAACTCGCCGGGGAACCGGAACACCGGGGCGAAAAACGCCACCCGGCCTTCCACCCACCGGCAGAACATGTCGGAATGAGCCAGGCCGCCCGTGAGGACGACCCCGTCCGGGCGGCCGCCCAGCACCGCCGCCATAGCGCCGATCTCCTTGGCGGCCTGATAGGCCATGGCCTCGTAAACCTCCCGGGCATGGGTGTCGCCCGCGGCGATCCGGCGCTCCACCTCTCTGGCGTCATCGGTCCCCAGGTGGGCCAGCAGGCCCCCCTCTTTGGTGGTCATGCGCTTGAGATCGGCGGCCGTGTGCTGGCCCGAGAAGCAGAGTTTGATGAGGGGCTGGGTGGGCAAGGTGCCCGCCCGGGTGGGAGAGAAAGGCCCTCCCGAATTGGCGTTGTTCACATCCGTCATGCGCCCGCCGTCCATGGGAACGATGGAGAACCCTCCGCCCAGGTGGGCCACGACCCAGCGGCTTTCGGCCAAAGCGCGCCCCGTGAGTTCGCAGGCCTTCCGGGCCGCCGCGTGCAGGTTGAGCGCATGAAGGAGGGACTGGCGCCTGATCTGCGGCAGACCAGAGTAACGGGCCAGGGGGTTCATCTCGTCCACGGCCACCGGGTCCACCACGAAGGAGGGCGCCCCGAAACGGGAGGCCACGTCGTGGGCGATGAGGCATCCCAGGTTGGAGATGTGCTCGCCCTGATACCCGCTCCGCGCGTCTTCCATCATGGCCTCGTTGACCTTGAGGGTGCCCGAAGCCACGGGACGGATGAGGCCCCCGCGTCCCACCGCCGCGTCGAGGCGGGACACAGCGTGCCGGGCGAGAAACGCGTCCACCGCGGCCGTCTGCGGGGGAAGCTGGTCCAGGATGCCCCCCGCGGCCTTGGGGACGGGCGCGCTCTCTTCCACGAGAGGCCCCTCTTCACTGAAGAGGGCGAGCTTGGTGCTCGTGGAGCCGGGATTGACCACGAAAACTTGGAATCGCGGGGACATGGAGGACTCCTGAGACGAGATCGTAGCGGTTGGAGCCTGCGACGGGCAAGGACGGGGGCAGGCCGCTTCCCCTCGGTGGGGCATATGGCCCTTCCCAACACTGGCCATACCATGGCCTGCTTTGAGGCCCCATTTCCCGGCTGGGCCGCCTTGCCTGGACCCCGGCGCCCCTTGGAGCTCCGGGTGAAACCGCATTATACTCGGCGGGAAGACGCATCGGGCAACCCGGCCTTCCGGGTGAGAGCATGGCGCACCGGCGTCCTGAGGAGATAGCTCATGGCACTGAGGGAGGAGACAGCGGCCTCGCGGGACATGGCCGCCCTCCGCACGGCCATCGCGCAGGCCGCGGTTGCTCTGGGACCAAACCAGGGACGCCTCTACCGCCTCGTGCCCCCCGATGGCCTGGCCCTGTGGGACGACCAGGGAGCCGAGGTGGTGGTGGGGGCGCCCGGCGGCGGCCACGGCGACAGCCAGGCCGCGCGGCTCTCCTGCTCGCCCGACGATGAAGTGCTGCCCCTGGAGCTGGAGGACGGAACCCTCTGGGGATACTGGGTCGTGACCCGGGACGACGCCCTCGCGGCCCGCGAGGCGCTCCCACAGCTCCTCCCGCTCCTTGAGCAGCTCCACCGCGGCGACACGGTGGCCCGGCTCGAAGTCATGAACGGCAGTCTCATGGCGGTTTTGACGCTGGGCGAGGCGGTGGCGTCGGCCAAGGGCCCGGCTGAAATGGTGGAAGCCCTCCACCGGGCCGCCCGGCGGGTCTTCGGCGCCGAGTCCACCCACCTGGCCCTCGTAGGACTGGACGGCAGCCGGTGGTACCGCGCCTCGGAAGGGAAGGCCGAATCCTCCCCCGCGTCGGCCCGTGACTGGCTGAAGGCGTTTCCGGCCCACAGGGAATCCTGGCGGCACTCGGACCCGCGGGCCCGGTCCGCTGCGGCGGTCATGGGCGGAGCGCCCGAGGCGGGCATGGTGGAGCGGGTGGGCGACCCCGCCCATCCCTATGGACTGCTCGTGGTGTCGGGGGGACCGGAGGCCTTTTCAGAAACGGACCAGAACCTTCTCTCGCGCATGGCCGATTTCGTCTTCGCGAGCCTCGTGCGGTGGGAGCGGAGCGGCTCGGGCGCCGCCCGCGCCCTCCGGCAGCCCGACATCTTCGTGCTCCTGGCCCAGGAAAAGGAGCGCCTCGAATACATCATGCGGAGCGTCCCCGTGGGCCTCCTCCTCACGGACGCCGAAGGGGTCATCGCCCTGGCCAACGACGTGGCGGGCCGAGCCCTGGGCCTCACGGACGTGGAGCTCAGGGAAAAGAAGATGTTCAGCGCCCGCCAGGCGGGGCGGACCATCCAGGGGCTCATCCGCAAGACCCAGGCGGAAGGGAAGACGGTGTCCACCCCCTACGAGATGGAGGGGCGCTGGTTCCAGATCCAGGTGGTGCCCTGGCCGGGAGGCGAGCAGTTCCTCGTGGTGACCCAGGACGTCCACGACTGGCACCAGCTCAACCGCCTCAAGGAGGACCTCATCTCGATCATCTCCCACGAGGTCAAAAACCCGCTCACGGCCATCCTCAACGCGACCCACCTCCTCGCCTCGGAGAGAACGGGCCCCCTGAACGAGTCCCAGGCCCGGGTGGCCGAACTCATCCAGGACAACAGCCAGCAGATGAAAAGCCTCCTGGATGACGTGGTCCGCCTCAGCCGCGTGTACCACCTGAACGTGAAGCACGAGCCCGTCCCCGTCGCCCCCATGATCCAGGCCATCCACGCCCGCACCTCGCCCACCCTCAAGGGAAAGCTCCTGGGGTGGACCGAAAGCCTGGAGGAGGTCACCGTGGGCGGCGAGGGGCCCATGCTGGAAAGCCTCCTCGTCAACCTCATCGGCAACGCCATCAAGTACACGGGCATCGGGGGGCACGTGGGCGTGAAGCTGTGGGCCGACGGGGGCTGGGCCAAACTTCGGGTCATGGACGACGGCCCCGGCGTGCCTCCCGAAGAGCTGGACCGCCTCTTCACACCGTTCTTCAGGGCGAGTAACGTGAAGGAGCAGGTGGCGGGCACGGGACTGGGCCTGGTCATCTCGCGGAACATCGTGGAGCGTCTGGGCGGCACCCTCAAGGGCGTCTCGCCCATCACGGCGGAGGATGCGGCCTTCCTGGGCCAGGTGAAGCACGCCGCCCGGGGCACATCATTCCAGGTGGAACTTCCATTGGTTCGCTGAAATCCGCCCGAGGGTGGACTGTCAGGGGGATGTGATGCGGAAAAAGATTCTGATCGCCGACGACAACCGCGCCATCACGGAGGTCTTGCAGCTCAACTTCAGCCTTCTGGGCTACGATGTGCAGGTGGCGTCCGACGGCGAGGAGGCGGAGCGCAAGTGCAGGACCCTCCGGCCCGACGTCCTCATCCTCGACGTGATGATGCCCAAGAAGAACGGGTACAAGGTCTGCCGGAACCTCAAGCTGGACCCCGACACGAGCAAAGTGCCCATCATCCTCCTCACGGCCAAGAACCTGAAAGAGGACGTGTACTGGGGCTACGACAGCGGCGCCGACGCCTACATGACCAAGCCCTACGACCCGCGCCAGCTGGAAATCCTCGTGGACCAGCTCATCAAGGAAACGGAGACGGGCCTCAAGACCACCGCGTGGACGGGACTGCCCGTGGCCTCCCGGGTGGAAGCGGAACACCGGGAGCGCCTCGAAGTGGGCGCCCCCTCCATCCTCCTCGACCTCTCCTTGCCCCAGGAGGCCATGAGCGCCTTCTCCACCAAGTTCGGCCAGGCCCGGGCCAAGGACTTCATCCACCGCTGGGCGTGGCTCCTCTACGAAAAGCTTCACGCCGTAGCGGCGGCGGGGGTCATCGGGCAGACCACCGACGACCGGTTCCTGGTCACGATCCATACAAACGAGCTTCCTGCCTTCCGCGCCCTCGCCGACGGGGCCTTCCAGGAGCTTCTCCGCACGAGCTACGACACGGCCGATCTGGACCGCGGCAGCATCACCTGGACGGATGCCGAAACGGGCCAGGAGGTCCACGGTCCGGTTCTCTCCCTGCGCATCGACGAGATCGAGACCCGGCCTGAGTGAGGACTTCTTTCTCATGAGACTCCTCTTCCTTGACAGGGCCACCCCATGCGCGTAGACTGTTTACTTGACGCGGGGTGGAGCAGTCCGGTAGCTCGCTGGGCTCATAACCCAGAGGTCGAAGGTTCAAATCCTTCCCCCGCCACCAAACCGGACCCGGCTTCGCGCCGGGTCTTTCTTTTCAGGGAGGCCGCCCTTTGATCCGACGAGCGTCCTTCGCGTTCGCCCTGCTCCTGTTGGCCGCCCTCGCCTTCGCCGGAGCCCGTCCGCCCGAGACCGGCCCCGGGGGCGCATCGCCCCTTCCCCCCGCGACGGCGCCGTCCGCGAGTGCCGTGCCCCAGCCTCCGGCTCCCTTCGCTCCCCCGGCGTTCCGGCGCGGCGCCGAGGTGATGCCGCTGGGCGCGGAGCCCATTCACACGGAGGAGTTCATCGTCCTGAAAGACCGCCTGCCCTCGGGGCGGGACAGGGTGGCGGTGGACGTGTTTCGTCCCCCCTCGCCGGGACCCCACGCGGCCGTCGTCATCCTCCACGGGACTCACGGCCCGGGGCGAGCTGAGAAGTACTATCTCCGCCTTTCGGAGGATCTGGCTCGCCACGGCTACATCGGACTTTTCGTGAGGTACTACGACCGGGGCCGCAGGGGAAAAGGCAACCGGTCCCAGTGGGCCAAGACCATCGGGGATACCCTCACCTTCGCCGCTGCCCTTCCGGAAGCGGACCCGGACCGGATGGCTCTCATAGGGTACTCGCAGGGCGCGTTTCTGGCCCTCAACGACGCCCCCTCCGACCGCCGTATCAGGGCCGTGGTGGCCTACTACGGGGGGCTCTCTCCCGGGTTTTTCCCCCAGGCCGAGGAGGACATGCCCCCCACCCTCCTGTTCCACGGCACGGCGGACCGCATCGTCCCCGTGCGGCGCTCCATAGAGACGCTGCGGCACCTGCGGGATGCGGGGCACCCCGCGGACCTGATCATTTACCCCGGCGCCGTCCACGGCTTCAATCTCAACAGCCTTCCAGGGCCCGATGCCTTCGCGGCGGAGGATTCCTGGGCCAGAACGCTGGCCTTTCTCGACTTTCACCTTCGTTATCCGGCTTGGACGCCCGCGGTCCTTCCCCTGGGCCAGACGGGGACCTCTCCCTTCGGCCAGCCGCCCCTCGCCCGCGCCGCCATCCCCTACCTCGCCCCTCCCGATGCAGGCGCCGCGGGCCAGGTCCTCATCGACCCCAGTTCGCAGGACCTCGATGCCATTCTCAAGCACGCACCGCCTCCCAGAGGGCGCCACGCGCACCGCGGCAAAGCGAGGCAGGGGCACGCCGGTAGAAAGAAGCCTCCGGCCCAACCGCCGGCAGGCCCCATCCTGCCCTAGGCCGGACGTTCCGTAACGCGCATCCGCCCCCTGCGGGGAGGGGATCATCGAAGGCCCGAGGAGGACGACATCATGGCGCAGACCGGGCCCATGCAGCTTACGGTGGTGGGAAAGGAGCCCCTCGCCTTTCCCCTGAACAAGCCCATTTGTCTCATCGGGCGCGACCCGGACAACGACCTCGTCCTGGATTCCCCCACCGTCTCCCGCCATCACGCCCGCATCTTTCTCTCAAAGGAAGGGTGGCGCGTACGGGATCTTCAGAGCCGTAACGGCCTCTTCGCGAACGGGGTCAAGCACGAAGAGGTGCTCCTCACCGCGGGGGACGTGATCAAGCTCGGAGAGGTGGCCCTTCGGCTGGAGGCGCTTTCCGAAATGGGCGGCGAGGATTCGGAGGAGACCCTTTCCATGGCCGCCGTGCCCTTCGTGGCACACACCACCTGCGCCACGTGCGACAACAAGCTGGGCATCCCCAATCTCATCGAGGAAGCCGTCCGCCTGGATCCTCGCATGGAGGATCTGGACCAGCGCCTCGCCCAGGCTTTGCGCACCCAATTCGAGGCCGAGGGCGTCTTTTTTTTCTCCACGTCTGAACTCGAAGCGGGCCACTTCCAGACTCGCGTGGAGACGTCCTGCCGCTATGAGGCGTCCTCGGAGGAGGAGGGTTCCACGCTCCTGAGCCAGAGCACCATCAAGGAGGCCATCAAGCTCGGCAGCCCCGTCTGGTCGCCCATGGACGTCCTCAAGCCGGGGCAGAGCCTGAAGGGCCTTTCGGGGGCCCAGATCCTCGTCTATCCGCTCTTCGCTGGGAAAAGGATCGCCGCCCTGATCTACGTGGACTGGGGCAAGCCGTGTCACGATCCCGTGGGCCCCATGACCGTCCTCGGATCCTGGCCCACCTGGGCCACCGTCCTCCTTGAGGCCTTGTGGGACCGCCGGTCGGCGTCCAACCGCGCGGACCTGGAGGCCCGGCACCAACAGGCCATATCGGAGGCATTCCGGCGGCGCATCGACCCGGGGGAGATTCTTGGAGATTCGGCCGCGCTGAAAGCGGCCCTGGCCTCCGCGGCGGATGCTGCGCCTTCGCCCTACCCCATCCTCCTTCTTGGGGAAACGGGGGTAGGCAAGGAGATCTTCGCCCGGTGGATCCATCTGCACAGCGCGAGGGCCTCGGCGCCCTTCATCGCCCTCAACTGCGCTGCGGTGCCCGCGGGGACCGCGGAGAGCGAGATCTTCGGGCACCGGCGCGGCGCGTTCACGGGAGCCGACCGGGACCACTCGGGGGTCTTTGAACAGGCCGAAGGGGGCACCCTCTTCCTGGACGAGATCGGCGACATGGACCTCCTTCTCCAGGCCAAGGTCCTGCGCGCTCTCCAGTTTGGCGTCATCAAGCGCGTCGGAGATGACAAGGAGCGCCAGGTGGACGTGCGCCTCATCGCCGCCACCCACCGCAACCTGAGAGAGGCCATCGCCGGCAAGGCCTTCAGGGAGGATCTTTTCTATCGCCTCACGACGTTTGAAATCCCCCTGCCGCCTTTGCGCCAGCGCCCCGCCGATATTCCCGTCCTCGTCAGCGCCTTCTTGGCCAAAGCTTTCAAAAAGCCGGGGACGGCCGCGGGGTTCTCCCCGGGCGCCCTCATGGCATTGAAGGAGTTCCCCTGGCCGGGCAACGTCCGGCAGCTCCAGAGCGCCGTGAACCACCTGTCGGCCAGCGCTTTGGGAGCGCTCATTGATGAGGCCGACGTGAGACGGCTCCTGGGCGCCGCCGACCGGACCTCGCTGGCGCCGCCTCCCGATGTCGAAGGGCTCCCTTACAAGCAGGCCCTGGAGCGGTTCGAGGAGGATTACCTCAGGGCCGTCCTGGATCGGGCGGCGGGAAACGTGACCGAGGCCGCGCGGCTGAGCGGCCTTCCCAGGCGCACCCTCTACCGGTTCATCGAGCGGCACCCGGGAGTGAAGGACTGAACCTGGCGCCCGCGAACGGGGTTGAATCCACCATCAGGAGGAAAAAATGAGGAGCGCGGTGAAGAGGTGCTTGGCGGTGATGGCGATGGCCGTGGCGGGCGCCGCGTGGGGACAGGTCACTGGAACTCCCGGAGCCCCCGGGCCCGCCCCTGTGGCGGCTCCCGCCTCCGCGCCCTCGGCGGATCTCCTGGCGAGCCGCAAATATGCGGAAGCCCTGGCAGCGGCCGAGCTCATCTTGCAGAAGGAGCCCGGCAACTTGGACCAGGCCGCCGTGAAGATCCAGGCGCTGCTGGGCCTCGGACGAACCATGGAGGCTCTTCGGTTTGCCGTGCCGCTATCGGGCCAGCATCCCGAGCGGCCCCAGTTCCGCTTTCTGGCGGGACAGGCGGCCTTCCAGGAGGGCATGGTCCCCCAGGCCGTGCAGGTTTGGAGCGCCCTCCGTTCCAATCCCGACCCGGCCTGGTCCCTGCTCGGCTACCGGGCCAGCGCTCAAGCACTTCTGGCCGTGGGCAAGGTGGCGGAGGCAAGGAATCTCGTGGCGGAGGCCATGGCCAAAGGGGCGGCTCCCTCCTTGCCCCTGGCGCGCCTCGCCCTCGAAACGGCCCCTGACGCGGCGTCGGCCCTGGGCACCATCGACCGCGTCATCGCCTCCTCCCCGGAAAACAAAGACGACTGGAGCGCCCTCAAGACGATCATGGCGTCGGTCCAAGGCGGCCTCTTCGCGGAGTCTCCCGCGGGAGCGGCCCCCCTCGTGATTCCCATCAAGGAAAAGAGTGAACGCATCAACATTCCAGCCTGGGGAACGGAGGACCAGTACGCCAGCGCCGTCACCCTTTCCTCCGGTTCCCGCGTGACCGTGCCCGTAACCGCGGGCGGCAAAAAGCAGTGGATGCTTCTGGATTCCGGCTCGGACGTGGTCCTCCTCACGAGCGCGTTCGCCAGAGATCTCGGGCTCAAACCCGTGGCCACGGCCGAGTATCTGGGCCTGGGCTACAAGGGCGCCATGAAGTCCGGGTGGGTGGTCGTGCCCGCGCTGACCGTGGGAGAGCTGGAGTTCAAGAACGTTCCCGCCATGATCATCGACAAGGATACGGACTTCTGGAAAGAGCTGGGCGGCATCCTGCCCCTCTCCATGTTCCGCCGCCACGCCATTCTCTACGACCGCCGCCACGAAAAGCTCACCCTCTACCCCGCGGGCACCCAACCCGAATCGGTCCTGGGCGGCACGTTCTTTTCCCTCAAGTCGCTCTGGTTCAACGGCCAGCCCTTCGTCCTGGCGCAGATCAAAGGCCAGCCCAATCTCCCGTGCCTCGTGGACACGGGGGCGTCCTCCACTTACCTGGCCGCCGAGTTCGCCCAGACGCTGGGCGTCAAAGTCAACTCGGGCAAGTATGCGAACCAATACTCCCGAGGGATGTCCGGCGGGTTCTCCAGCGGTACCGCCGAACAGGTGGAGATCCAACTGGGAGCCGCGCGCTTTCAGCTCCCCACGGTTCTGGTGACGTCTCTCGGCCAGAACGACGCCATGCCCTGCTACGGCATCGTGGGGAGGGACATCCTGGATAATTTCCAGGTGTTCTTCGACTACCCGGGCAACGCCCTTGCCATCAAGGCCTACGATCGTTAACTGTCCAGGTCGCCCGACAGCTCTTCACGCAGGAGGCCCGGTGCCTCCACCTCGCAGGCCGCCGCGGCGTGCTTGGACCCGAAGTACAGGGGCTCGCCGGCCCTGATCCGCCGTATGGCTTCCGCGGGCAGCGTGAAGGTCAGGTAGTGCACGGTGCTTGTGTAGTCCTCGCGGCTGCGGCCCTCTTCGCCCGCGGCCCGGACTTCAAGGCCGCCAACCCTGGCGAAAATGCTATGTTCTACGCCCACGAGGGTGGGAAGCATCTTCTTCAGCAATTCCTCTTCGGGGATCTCGATGTAGAGGGTGGCTTTCCACTCGCTCCCGTTGGGGACCAGAGGCCCATACGTGTCGAGTTCGCCCTGAAGAGCCGAGTCCTCAACCATGCGCTCGGCGCGCGCCATCTCCTGCACTTGATACCAGACCGTGCGCCTGTTTTCAAACAGAAGGGTGAGGAACCCGTTGAGGGGCAGGCGCCGGCGGGCTTTGATCTCCATCATTTCGGCGCGGACAGCCTGGCGCTGCTTCTCGTATTGGACCAAGTCGAGGAGATCGGACAGTTCAAGGGATTTCATTGGAGTGGCTCCGAATGGGGGACGTGGGGACTGGCAAGGCTTCCGGCCTGTCCTTGACTTTTACTTTTCACTTTTCACTTTTCACGTCTTGCTATCCCAGTCCGTACGCCCTTGCCAGGAGCACGATGGGATGCTCGGGGCGCCTGCCCGTGGCGTGTTCGATTTGAAGGGCGGAGAGGGGGCACTCCGTGGCGATGAGGCCCTCCGCTTCCCTGACCTTGCCGAAGAGCTTGCGGCCCGATTTCATGGAAGCTTCGTAGGTTTCGGTGCGGATGCCGTACGTGCCGTCGTGGCCCGAGCAGGCATCCATCAGTTTGACCTGGGTCCCCGGCAGGGCGGCCAGGAGGTCGCGCCCCTTGAATCCCACGCCCATCTGCTTCAGGTGGCAGGGCAGGTGGTAGGCCACGTCACCCAAGGGCTTGGGTTCGCTCTTGGGCCAGAGTCCCCGCTTCTTGAGGGACGCCAGATAGTCGAAGAGATCTTTCGTGGCCGAGGCTACGGCCTTGGCCGCGTCGCCTGGAACCAGAAGGGGATACTCCGTGGCCATCATCATGGCGCACGAGGAAACAGGCGCGAGGATAGGCAGCCCCTGCTTGGCGTAAGGTGCCAGGAGCGCCACGTTCTTCCGCGCCTTGGCGGCCGAAGCCTGGATGTCTCCGATGTCGAAGGCGGGAATGCCGCAGCACTCCTGGCCTTCGGGCAGAACCACCTCCACCCCGCACGCGGCGAGAAACGCCACGAGGGCCTGCCCCAGTCCCGGATAGTTGCCGTCCACCAGGCACGTGGTGAAGAGGACCGCCCGATCCGAGGGAGTTTCGATTTTGGGCATTTTCTTAAAGAGCTGGCCGAAGGATCGGGAGGCCACGGGCGGAAGGGGCGCCTCGGGATGGATGCCCAGTGCCCAGGAGAGAACGTGGCGGGCGGGCTTGAAGCGGTTGACGGCGTTGGCCAAGGGCGCCAGCGGTCTGGACCGCCGGTTGAGGGCCGCGGGGTCGGCGAGGATCTTTTTCGCCAGGCCGGCCCCCTCCTTCTTGTAGCGCACCGCTTTGTGGCGGAGGGCCAGGTGGGGGAAGTCGAGGTGAAACTCGTGGGGCGGCGTGTAGGGGCACTTGGAGTAGCAGAGCTTGCAGTAGTAGCAGGCGTCCATCACCTCGTGCATCTCCCCTTCCGACAGCTCGTGGGCGGTGACGTCCCGCTCGTCGATGCGGCTGAAGAGGAGGTCGAAGGAGGGACAGAGTGCGGCGCAGAGCCGGCACCCGTTGCACACGTCGAATACCCGCCGCTCCTCCGACGCCAAGTCCGCTTCATCGTAAAAGGACGGCGAGGAGGGATCGAAGACGTACTCCTTGATTCCACCGAGGCCATGGACGGACATGGTGAATCCCCCTAAATGGCGATCAAGTGATCAGGTGATCAAACCCGATCACCCGATCACCTGTTCACCTAATCCTCACTTAATTTCGTCCAGCGCTTTCTGGAACCGCCCCGCGTGGGCCCGTTCTGCTTTGGCCAGGGTTTCGAACCAGTCGGCCACTTCGCCGAATCCTTCTTCTCGGGCGGTGCGGGCGAAGCCTGGATACATTTCCGTGTATTCGTACGTTTCACCGGCCACCGCCGCCACGAGGTTGGATTTGGTGTCCCCTACGGGCTTGCCCGTGGCGGGATCGCCCACTTCCGCGATGTAATCCATGTGGCCGAAAGCGTGGCCCGTCTCACCCTCTCCCGTGGACCGGAAGACGGCGGCCACATCGGGAAAACCCTCCACGTCCGCCTGGCGGGCGAAGTAGAGGTAGCGGCGATTGGCCTGCGATTCTCCGGAGAAGGCGTGGAGCAGGTTGTCGTGGGTCTTGGTTCCTTGAAGCTTGGGCATGGCGATCCTCCTTTTCTAGGACTCGAACGGATGGGGGCCCCTGGCGCAGGCGGCGCAGATCCCCCGGACAGTAATCTCCCAAACGCCGGGACGAAATCCCTCCGGGAGGGCTAGATCACAGCGGTCCCCTTCCTGGATGGCCACGTCCCAGACACGATTGCACCGGGTACACGTCACATGGTAATGCGGGTCCAAGTTGGCGTCAAAGCGATCGGGGCCGTCGTCAAGGCTCAGGCGCCGCACCTGCCCTCCGGCCACCAGAATCGTCAGGTTCCTGTACAAGTTGGACGTGCTCGCGGCGTGGCCGCCGCGGGAGAGAGCTTCGGCGATGCGCTCCGCCGTCGGGTGCTCGCCCGTGTTCCGAAGGTAATCCAGAATGAGATGGCGTTGCAGTGAATGACCTTGCACGTTAGGAACCCTTCCGACACTGATTCCTAACTGCTTGAACTCCGCCCTTATTCCTAGTGCAGCGGAAGCCCCCTTACAGCCACTTCTTGCGCCTGAAAAAGAGGAGCATGCCCAGGGCCGTGGCGGCCATCACCGCGAGGGCGGCGAAGTACCCGTAGCGCCACCGCAGTTCGGGCATGTTCCAGGGGGAGGCCTCGGTGCTGAAGTTCATGCCGTAGAGGCCCGCGATGAAGGTGAGGGGGATGAAGATGGTGGCGATGATGGTGAGGACCTTCATGACCTCGTTCATGCGGTTGGAGAGGCTGCTGAGGTACATGTCCAACATGCCCGAAGCCATGTCCCTGAAGGTCTCGATGATGTCGATAACCTGGATGGTGTGGTCGTAGACGTCCCTCAAGTAAAGCTTGGTGGCGTCCTGAATCAGGGGCGATTCGCTCCGGCTGAGGGCCGACACCACCTCCCGCAGGGGCCACACGGATTTACGGAGAAAAATGAGGGCGTGTTTGAGCTTGTACACCTCGCGCAGGACCTCGGGGCCGGGATTGAGCACGAGCTGCTCCTCCAGCGACTCCACGGCTTCGCCCGTGGTTTCGAGGGTCACGAAGTAGTTGTCCACCACCGTGTCGAGGAGGGAGTAGGCCAGGTAGTCGGCCCCCATTTTCCGCGTGCGTCCCGTGCCCGCGCGGAGGCGCTCCCGCACTCCGTCGAAGAGGGGCAGGCCCTTCTCCACGAAGGAGAGGACCCAGTTGTTCCCCACCACCAGGCTCACCTGCTCCGAGACCGCCTCGACGGCCTGTCCGTTGGGCAGAAACATCTTGAGGACGATGAAGAGGTAGGCGCCGTAGTCCTCCAATTTGGGCCGCTGGTCCGTGTTGAGCAGGTCTTCCTGCGTGAGGGGATGGAGGCCAAAGCCCTCGCCCAGGCGCTTCACCACGTCCACGTCCAGGCCTTCCACGTGAATCCACGAGACGGCGGGGGTGTCCTTGAGCCCCACGGCACCCTCCACGCTCAGGTTCCTCGCCTCCCGGCACGACACCTCGTCATAGTCCAGCCCGATGATCTTTACGGGCTCGTGACGCTGGTCTCCGATGAGGACGAGGGACCCCGGCGGCAGGCCGGCCTTCTTGGAGCGTTTTTTCATCCGGTGTTTCATGAGGGCCCTCCGCCTCCCATGCTCTCCAGGCTCGATGATGGTATGATAGCGGGCTTAGGACGTACCGTCCAGGAGGGTCTCATGGAGTCAAGGTTCCGACGCTCATTCCTCGCGGCGGCCGTGTTCGCCCTGGCCTTCGCCTCCTTCCCCGCCGCCGCCAACGACCAGAAGCCGCCCGCTTCCGCTCTCAAAGGGGCTGCCGACGAAGAGGGGAACACGCAGGGCCGCGTGCCCTTCATCCCCGACACGGACCCCGTCTTCGCCGGGAACCAGCAAGGGATCAAAGACCTCGCCAAGATGATCCGCGGGGGCTACGCGCAGAAGCCGCTCATCCGGCTCTACGAGCGTCTGTACCCGCGGCTCTATCCCTTTGACCATCCGTTTCAGCCCAGGCCCGCCGTGGCCGCAGCGGGGGCTAGGCGCCCCGAGTCGTCCTCCGTCTGGTCCTTCGTGGGACCCACCAACATCCCCGGACGCATGACGGCCCTGGTGCGCCATCCCTCCGATCCCAAGACGCTCTATGTCGGCGCCGCCGACGGCGGCGTGTGGAAGACGACCGACGCCGGGACCACGTGGACGTCCCTCTCCGACGGCCTGCACACCCTCTCCATCGGCAGCATCGCCATGAATCCCAAGAACCCGTCCGAGGTGTGGGCCGGCACGGGCGAGGGCAATTTTGCCGTTGACAATTATCCGGGCGGGTACCTCTACCACACCACCGACGGCGGAGCCACGTGGACTACCGTGACTCACACCATGGGAGACCTGCGCGGCTTGGCGGTGAAGCCCGACACCCCCTCCACCCTCTTCGCGGCGGGCGGCTACGGCATCTTCCGCTCCACCGACAGCGGGGCCACGTGGGCCCCGGCCTCGGGAATCCCCGCGGGAGTAGGAACCGAGGTCCTGGTGGATCCTTCAACGCCGAACACCGTCTACGCGGCTCTGGGCAACATCCGGGGCAGCGCCAACAACGGCCTTTATAAGAGCACCGACGGCGGCGCGTCCTTCTCCAAGCTCACCGGGTTCCCTTCCACCAACCTTGGGCGCATCTCTGTCGCCCTCGCCGCCTCTCAGACCTCGACCCTGTACGCCGCCATCCAAGACTCTTCCTCCTTTCTGCTTCAGGGAGTCTACAAGAGCACCGACGGCGGGTTGACGTGGGCCGAGCTCACCAGCTCTCCGGATTTTTGCACGAGCCAGTGCTGGTACGACCTTGAGGTGGCCGTGGATCCGGCCAACCCCGACAAGGTTTACCTGGGCGGGATAGACAACTACCGCAGCACGGACGGGGGAAAGACCTGGCAGCAGATCTCCATCTGGTACCTGGACCAGACCAGCCCCAGGTACGTGCACGCGGACCAGCACGCCCTCGTGGCCACGGGCCCCGGCGAGATCTGGGCCGGCTGCGACGGCGGCGTCTCCTATTCCTCCAGCAGCGGGGACACGTGGTCCTTCCGGGGCAAGGGCATGAACACGACCCAGTACTACAACATCGCCATGCACCCGACGAAGGCGAATTGGACGCTGGGCGGAACGCAGGACAACGGCACGCACCTGTTCAGCGGCGATCCCACTTTCACCCCGGTCTACGGCGGGGACGGCGGCTACTGCGCCATCTCGCCCTCCGATCCGAACGTCATGTACGAGGAGTACGTCTACCTCGACATCAACAAGAGCACCAACGGGGGCTCGTCCTGGATCCCCTCCAGCACGGGCATCGATTCGAGCGACCCGGTGCTTTTCATCGCTCCCTTTGTGATGGACCCCACGAACCCCAATGTCCTCTATGCGGGGACCAACCGCATCTACCGGACCACCAACGCGGCCTCCAACTGGGCCCCCATGGTAACCAACTCGTGGGCGGGCCCGGTTTCGGCCATCGCCGTGGGGCCGAGCACGGGCAACCTCGTGTTCGCGGGCACCAACCGGGCAGAAGTCTATCGCTGCACCAATCCCGGCGACGCCAGCCCCTCCTTCGACTACGCCGCCTCGGGACTGCCCGGCCGCTCCGTCACCAGCTTCGCCATCGCCCCGGACGAGCAGACCGTCTACGTGACCTTCTCGGGGACGGGAACCTCCCACATCTTCAAGTCCACCGACCAGGGCCACACGTGGACCGCCCTCACCGCCGGCCTGCCCGATGAGCCCTTCAATACCATCGTGATCCATCCCGCGGACCCCAGCGTCCTCTACGCCGGGTCCGACTTCGGTGTGTACGCGAGCTTCGACGCGGGCGCCACGTGGGCACCTTACGGCTCAGGCCTGCCGCGCGTGGCCGTGGACAGCCTGGCCATTTCGGGCTCCCAGGGGCTCCTTCAGGCTGGAACCCACGGACGCGGCGTCTGGCAGGTGGCGGCCCAAACCACGGGCACCCTTCAGGTCCAGCCCGCGGCGGTCCCCGCCTCGGGCGGCGCCCCCTTGAACGTGACCTTCACCGCCAACACGGCCGGCGGCACCCAGCCCTACACCTTTGCCTGGTCTTTTGGCGACAGCTCCACGGGCACGGGACAGACGGCCACCCACACTTACACGGCGGTGGGAAGCTACACGGCCAGCGTGACGGTGACCGATGCGGCCTCGGGAACGGCCACGGGCACGGTGAAGGTCTCCGTCGTCGTTCCTCCACCCAGCATCACGGGCGTCTCCAAGATGGCCAACCCGCTCCGTCTGAAGGTTACCGGCACCAACTTCAAGGCGGGAGCTACGGTGAAAGTGGACGGGACGCCTGCGCCCACCACTACAGTTAAGAATGCCACCCAGCTTATCGCCAAGGGAGCGGCTTTGAAGACCATGGTTCCCAAGGGGACGCAGGTGAGCATCACCGTGGTTAACAGCGACGGGGGCGAATCCTCGCCCTTCCTCTTCACCCGCTGATCAGGCGGTTTCAAGACATGGAGTCCAAGAGGCGGGCCGCAGGGCCCGCCTCTTTCTTGTGGGCGCCGCGACTCGCTTCAAACCGAATCGATCGAAAGATGACCTTGGGTCAATCCAGCATCGCCAGCACGCGGTTGACGCGCTGGGCGGGGCCCAGAACGGGCACGGGCAGGCCAAGCTTGCTGCCGCGCTCCAGGAGGGGAACCAGGCGATCGAGATCGGGACCGGTATCTGCGGCCGTCAGAGCGAGGCGGATGGGATGGAACAGCGCCTTGCCTTTGGCCCCCAGAGCCTCCTTGATGGCGGCCGCCGCGGCCTTGAAGGCGCCGGGCTGAGCCAGATCGGTGGTCTCGGCTCTTTGCGCGAAGGCCGCCACGACCGCCCTGGCTTCTGGCTCGCGCAGGCTCTCCCAGTGGGCCTCGGTCATGCCCTCGGGATGGAACTCAAAAACGGGGTCGCTGGCGGAAACGCCATCGGCCAGGGTCTCGATGCGCTCCACGATAAGAAGCGCGAGCGACTCCATCCACGCCTCAATGTCATGTGACATCTGATCCGGAAGCCGGCCCGCGGCCCGCAGGTACGGCGCAAGCGCCCCGGCGAGCGCGGAGGCCGAAAGGGCTTTCATGTGTTCCCGGTTCAGATACTTGAGTTTGGCCTCGTCGAAAACCGCGGCGGCCTTGGTGACCCGGGAAAGGTCGAACCGCTCCAGCAATTCCCGGACCGAGAGCACCTCCTGTCCTCCAGGGTCGGCCCATCCCATGAGGGCCAGGCCATTGATCACCGCCTCGGGGAGGAACCCTCTCGCCCGAAGCGCGTCCACCGACACGTCCCCGTGCCGTTTGCTGAGTTTGCCGCCGTCCGGTCCCAGGATCATGGAGAGGTGGGCGAAGGAGGGCACGCGGTAACCAAAGGCCTCATAGAGGGCCACTTGCTTGGGCGTGTTGGTAAGGTGGTCCTCGCCTCGTACGACGTGGGTCACCCCCATGAGGGCGTCGTCCACCACCACGGCAAAATTGTAGGTGGGCGAACCGTCGGGCCGCGTGAGGATCCAGTCGCCGAAGGTCTGGGTGTGGATCGAGACGTGGCCGCGAACCAGGTCGGTGAAGGAGACGGTGTGCGGAGCCATTTTGAGGCGGATCGAGGGGCGGCGGCCTTGGGCCTCCTGCGCGTGTCGGGCGTCTTCGGACAGGCGCCTGCACGTGCCCGGGTAGATGTAGGTTCGCCCCGCGGCCTTGGCGGCTTCCCGTCCGGCGTCCAGCTCCTCCTGAGTGCAATAGCACCGGTAGGCTTTCCCCTCGTCGAGCAGCTTGGCCGCGTGGGCCGCATACAGGTCGTAGCGCTCGGTCTGGCGATAGGGGCCGAAGGCGCCCCCCGCCTCCGGGCCCTCGTCCCACGTGAGGCCCAGCCAGCGCAGGTCCTCAAGCACGGACTCCACGCTCTCCTGGGTAGAGCGCACCGCGTCCGTATCCTCGAGCCTGAGAATGAAGGTGCCCCCGTTCCTGCGGGCGAAGAGCCAGTTGAACAGGGCCGTTCGGACGTTGCCCAAGTGCAGGTGGCCCGTGGGGGAAGGGGCGAAACGGACGCGGATGGGCGTGTCGCTCATGAGACCTCCAGGCCGGCTGATTCTAGCTTCACGAGGCCCGGATGACAAGCAGTAGACCCCGACCCCTTTCGTCCGACCCTTGCCCCTGCTATGGTTGATGGGTCCGCGGCGGCCGCGCGGCGGGAGGAGGGAGGGCGTGAAGGGACCGGGATGGCGGACGTGGGCGGCCCTCATCCTGCCTTCGGGGCTCGTGGTAGCCCTCTGCGCAGGGCTGGTGACGGCGGGAGTCCTTCCGGGCACCCTTCCCGGCTCCGCCCCGTGGTACCCGTACGTGATCTGGATATCCTCCGCACTCCTGGCTTGGCGGTTCAACCGCCCGCGCGTGATCTTCGCGGTTCTGGCCCTGGCCTTGGCCGACCGTCTGCTGCTGGCATTCGCACCGGGCAGCCAGGCCCTTTCGGGAGGAGGCCGCATCGTCTTCGACGCCACCGCTTTTCTCCTCCCCTCGGACCTGGCCATCCTGGCCTTCCTGAGGGAAAGGGGCCTCGTCTCACGATGGACCGCGGCCGTGGTCGGAGCATTGCTGGCACAGATTCCAGCCGTCTTCCTTCTGGGCTCGGCACCCGACTGCCGCATGGCCGCGGCCCTCTCCCACCGCTTTCCCGAAGGATCGCCGCTGGGCTCCCTGGCCCTCCCGACCCCGGCCGTGGCGGCCTTCGCCCTTGCCATCACGGCGTTGGCGGTCCTCGTGGCTGCCAGGAGGGGGGCCGTCAACGCGGGATTCCTCTGGGCCGCCGTAGCGGCGCTCCTGGCGCTCGCCCCTGGAACCCCGGACTCCGCCTCCACCCTCTATTTGGCCGCCGGGGCCCTCGGCCTGGGCCTGTCGGTCGTGGAGGCGGGGCACGCCATGGCCTTCAAGGACGACCTCACGGGTCTGGCGGCCCGCCGGGCCCTGAACGAAACCCTGGACCGGATGGAAGGGCCTTTGGCCGTGGCCATGGTGGACGTGGACCACTTCAAGACCTTCAACGACCGTTACGGTCATGACGTGGGGGATCAGGTGCTCAAGCTGGTGGCGGCCAGGCTCGCGGAGGTGGGCGGTGGCGGAACGGCCTACCGATACGGGGGGGAAGAATTCGCGGTCATTTTTCCGGGAAGCGCGGCGAGAGACGCGGCCCCTCACTTGGAAACGGTGCGGCGGGCCATCGCCGAGTCCGGCCTGACCCTGCGGGCCCAGGACCGGCCCGAGGCCAAACCCGCCCGGCCGAAAGCGGGGCGCGCCAAACGGCGAGTCTCAGTCACGGTGAGCGTGGGCTTGGCCGAGGGCGCCGCGGGGGCCGACCCTAAAGCAGTTCTCCAGGCCTCCGACCGTGCCCTCTACCGAGCCAAGGAACAGGGCCGAAACCGCCTCTGCCGGTGAAGGTGAGCAAGGCGAGACTGAGGGAAGCGCTTTAGGCCCTCAGGCCATTCAGCGAAGCATCTGTTCGCTTTTTTTTCGCCTCGCGTTTCGCGTCTCGCGCCCTTAATCCTTCTTCGGCCTGTCCCGGTATCGGTCCATGGCCTTGAGGATTTTTTTCCGGATGCGCAGGTTGGCGGGGGTGATCTCGAGGAGCTCGTCCTCCCCCAGGAACTCGAGGTGCTGCTCCAGGCTCATGACGCGAGGCGGGACGAGCTTGGCGGCGTCGTCCGAACCGGAGGCGCGCATGTTCGTCAGGTGCTTTTCCTTGACGATGTTCACGTCCAGGTCGTTCTCGCGGCAGTGCTCGCCCACGACCATGCCTTCGTAGACGGGGGTCTGCGGCGCGATGAAAAACTGGCCGCGGCTCTGGAGGTGGTCGATGGCGTAGGCCGTGGCCCGCCCGGGACGGTCCGCCACGAGCGCGCCGTTAACGCGCCCGGCGATGGTACCCTGCCAGGGCTCGTACCCGTCGAAGAGATGGTTGATGATGCCCGTCCCGCGCGTCTCCGTGAGGAACTGCGTGCGGAAGCCAATGAGGCCCCGGCTGGGGACGCGCCACTCCATGCGCACCCGCCCCGTGCCGTGGTTCACCATCTTGAGCATCCGGCCCCGCCGCGTCCCCATGGCCTGGGTGACGACCCCCACGAACTCCTCGGGGCAATCCACCTGGGCCAGCTCCATGGGCTCCATGACCCGGCCGCCTTCCCCGAGTTTGGTGAGGATCTTGGGACGGGACACGGCGAGTTCGAAGCCCTCGCGGCGCATGGTCTCGATGAGGATGGCGAGCTGGAGCTCGCCTCGGCCCATGACGTCCACCTGGTCCCCGGTGGAAGGGAAGACCATCCGCAGGCTCACGTTGCGCTGCGACTCCTTCTCCAGCCGCTCGCGGATCTGCCGGGAGGTGACGAATTTCCCATCCTGGCCGGCGAAGGGGGCGACGTTGGTGGAGAAGATCATGGAGAGCGTGGGCTCGTCCACGCTGATTCTCGGGAGGGCTTTGGGCGCCTCGGGATCGGTCAATGTGTCGCCGATGCCCACGCCTGGAAATCCGGCCACGAAGCAGATGTCGCCGGGCAGAACTTCCGCCGCGTCGACCCGGTCCATGCCCTGGAAGGTATAGAGCGCCGTGATCCGGCCCTTGGTCTGTTTGTCCTCCTGGAGGAGAACCACATCCTGCGCGGCCCTTAGTCTGCCGTGGACCACGCGGCATAGGGCGATGCGGCCCACGTAGTCGCTGTAATCCAGGTTCGTGACCCAGGCCTGGAGAGGCTCAGCTTCCTCATACTCGGGCGCTGGAACCGTCGAGAGGATGGCTTCAAAGAGCGGCAGGAGGTTCTCGCCGGGAGTGGCCATGTCCAGGGTGGCGGTACCCTTCCTGGCGTTGGTGTAGAGCACGGGAAAACTGATCTGGTCCTCCGTCGCGTCCAAATCGATGAAGAGGTCGTACACCTCGTTCAGGACCTCCTGCGCGCGAGCATCGGAGCGGTCGATCTTATTGATGACGACCACGGCCGGAAGATGCCGTTCCAGGGCCTTCTTCAAGACGAACCGGCTCTGCGGCAGAGGCCCTTCGGCGGCGTCCACGAGAAGGAGTACGCCGTCCACCATGGTGAGGCCCCGCTCCACCTCACCTCCAAAATCCGCGTGGCCGGGGGTGTCCACGATGTTGATCTTGACCCCCTGGAACGTGACGGAGGTGTTCTTGGCCAAAATGGTGATACCCTTCTCGCGCTCCAGGTCATTGCTGTCCATGACCCGTTCGGCCACGGCCTGGTTGGCGCGGAAGATACCCGACTGCCACAGCATGGCATCTACGAGCGTGGTCTTGCCGTGGTCCACGTGGGCGATGATGGCGATGTTTCGGAGGTCCTCTCGTCGCACTTTGATTCTCCTTGGTCCGGCGGTTACACGGACAGACACTCTCCCCTGAACCCTCGGCCGGAACCCACGACTCCGCTTGTCGCAGGGAAGAGGTAAGTATATCAGAATACGGGCGATCCGGCAAGCTCTTGGCCTTCCGTCCGGCCCGGTGGTAGACTGCATGCGTTCCAGAACAGGAGTGTCCCAGGGGAGGATGACAGGCATGAAGCGAGGTGTGTGGGTTCTGGCGGGATTGTTGGTGGGATCTTCGTGGTGTCTCTGGGGACAAGACTCGGGCAAGCCCGCGGCGCAGCCCGATCCCGCGCCCGTCCGCGCCCTTCTCGCGCAGGACAAATACGCGGAGGCCCTGGCGGCAGCGGAGGCTGGCCTCAAGGCCAACCCGGCCAGCGTGGACTTCCAGGCGTTTCGGGTGGATGCCCTGCTGGGCCTGGACCGGCCCATGGACGCCCTTCGGCTCGCGGTGCCGCTGGCGGGCCAGCACCCCAACGAGCCGGGCCTGCGTTACCGCGTGGGCGAATGTGCCTACGCCGCACGCATGTTCCCCCAGGCTATCCAGGCATGGAGCGCCCTCTACGGCTGCCCTGACAAGGACTGGGCAGGCCTCGCCTACCGGCAGAGCGCCCGTACCCTCATGACCCTGGGACAAGAAATCGAAGCGCGGCAGTTGGTGGCCCAAGGCTTGGCGAGGTGGCCCGAGCCCCCCGCCGTCCTGCTGCGCTATTCACTTCAGATCAACCCCAGCGTGGCCGAGGGCATCAAACACGCGGATCAGGCCATGGCCTTGGACCCCAAGAACAAAGCCGAGTACGAATCCATCAAACAGATTTTCGCCGCCGCCGGCGAGGGCGAACTCTTTCAAGAAGCACCCGCCGGCGAGACCCCGATCACCGTCAAGCTCAAAGAGAAGAGCGAGACTCGAAGCCTCTCCGCCCTCCAGTGGGGAAGTTGGGACCTAGACTCCACAGCCGAGATGACCACCTCCTCGCGCGTGGTCGTGCCCGTGTCCTTCAACGGAGCCAAAGAGAGGCCCATGCTCCTGGATTCAGGCGCCGACACCGTGCTCGTGACCAAGGACGTGGTGAAGGACCTGGGCCTCCAGCCGGTCTCCGCGGCCTCTTATCTCGGCATCGGCTACGAGGGTCCACAAAAGAGCTCCTGGGTGCTGATCAGGGCCTTGTCCATCGGCGGGTTCTCCATGAAGAACGTGCCCGCCATGGTCATCGAAGAGAACAACGACTTCTGGAAGGAGACGGGCGGCTTGATTCCCTTGTCCCTCTTTTCGGCGCACGGGGTTCTCTACGACCGCCGCAGAGGCAAGGTGACCCTCTATCCCACGGGAACCAAGCCTGAAATAGCCATGCCGGGCGGGTCCTTCTCCGTGAAGTCCCTGTGGTTCAGCGGCAAACCTTACGTGGAGGTGAAAGTCCAGGAGCGGGCGGGGCTGAGCTTTCTCGTGGACACGGGGGCGTGGACCACCTTCATCGCGGGCCAGTACGCTGAGGAGCTGGGCGTCCATATCAACCGCGCGGCCCAGTCCAAGCACACTTCGGGGCTGTCAGGGGCGGCCCTTTCGGGACAGGCCAACGGCGTGACCCTCTGGCTAGGTCCCGCCCGCTTCAAGCTCTCCCCGTGCCAGGTCATGGAGATTCCCCAGGACACCAACATCGCGACCTACGGCCTCCTCGGCCGCAACATCCTGGACCCCTTCGCCATCTACTTCGACTACAGGAGCAACGTGGTGGCTTTCCAGGCCTACGACCGGTGAGGATCAGTGGAAGAAGTAGCCGAAGCCGCCCAGGACCAGGAGCAGGACCCCCAGGACCATGCGCTCGTTGTGCTCCAGCCAGGGGAACGTGAGCTTCTCGTACCCCGTGTAGCCCAGGAACGCCAGGATCCCCATGGCCAGGATGGTCACGACGCTCATGAGCACCGCCATGAGGAGGAGGGTGGTCCAGGAAAACGATCCCGCCGCGAAGAAGATGGGAATGAGCGTCTCGCAAGGTGAGAGGGTCATTTCGAGGAACAGGGCGCCTACGGCCACCCGGTCGGCCTGAATCGGGTCTTCCGCGTGGTCGTGCGCGCAGTGGCGGTGCCCTTCCCGCCGCCAGCCCATGACCAGGTAGTAGAGGCCGAAGGCCGCCAGGATGAGTGCCGGGAGCGGTGTGTCCAAGTTCCCCACGTACTTCTGCACGCCTTTGCCCAGGGCAGCCGCGGCCAATCCCACGAGCGTGGTGGTCGTGACGTGGCCCAAGCCCGACAGGAGGACCACCTTGAGCATCCGCGTCCGGGGCCACCGCTGGGCCCTCGCCACGAGGACAAAGGACAGCCAGTGGGTGGGAAGGAGGGCGTGGACGCCCGCCACGGCGATCAAGGCCACGAAGAGGCTCGAATTCAGCACGACGGCATCGTTCATCCGCTAGCTCCCCGCCCCAAGGAGGGCATCTCGGCTGGTCTCGTCGAGGGCCACCTCCTGCCGCAGGGATGGCAGGGGCACGTCCCGCTCGGTGAGGACGTCGCTCACCGCCCGCCGAAGGGCACGCTCCACGTCCCACTGGCGGCCCGGAGCCACCTTGGCCGTGACTCGCACTCGCGTGGCCGAGTCGGTGAAATCAGTGACACCCACCACTTGGGGGTCCTCCAAGTACGCCTCGGAGACCTCGGCGTCGGCCCTCGCCCGGCGGCACGCCTCCTGAAGGGCCTCGAACACCGCGTGAAGGTCCGAGCCGCGTGCCACACCCACGTCCAGAACGGCCCTCGACCAGTGCCTCGAATAGTTGGTGACCGACCGGATCTCCCCGTTGGGAATGGTGATCACTTCGCCGCCCAAGGCCCGGAGCCGCGTGCTCCTGAGGGTCATGGTCTCCACGGAACCTGAAAAGTCGCCCACCTTCACCGAATCACCCACGCGAAACTGGTCCTCCGCGAGGAGGAAGAAGCCATTGATGAGGTCCCGGATCATATACTGGGCTCCGAAACCCACCGCCACCCCCACGATGCCCAGGCCAGCCAGCAGAGGCCCCACCTGCACCCCGAAATCGGCCAGCGTCATCAGCGACGCAGCCAGATAGATCGAGAGGGAACCCATGCGCCTTACCACCACCTCTATGGTATCCAGCCGCTGTTCCAGGTCTCGCTCGCTCCCCGGATCTCTCCGCAGCGCCGCGGTCAAAAGCCGTCTCAGCAGGGTGCGCCAGGCCCGGTCCAGCAAGAAAGCCCCGAAAAAGAAGAGCCCCATCCTGAAGAAACGGACGGAAAGCCACGGTGCCCACGTATGAGGAGCCCAAATTTCCCATTCGGAGGGTTCGGGAACATGCAGGAGTGACGGAGCCAGTGTCATGTCCAACCTCTCGGGGAACCGCCTCCGGGACGCCAGGGCCGCCCCGAGCGGAGGAACCATTGTACAGGACTTTGGCCGGCATCTCGATGGGTGAACCGCATACGCAAAGGGAGCCCGAAGGCTCCTATGTCGACCTCGCTGACTCCCTTTAGTACGCGGTACCAGTAGGCAAGTCGCGTGCCATAGCTTACGCCCCACGCGCCCCGCATGAAGGTCTACAATTTCAAGGAGTTCAGGCAACCGGCTGCCATGGGAGGAGAATTCTCTGTGTACCATTTGATAACTTATTAAACTATTTGATCCATTTAACCCACGTTTTGTCTTGTACACAAAGGATGGAGAAACCTCGCAACGCCCACCTCGTGATCCTTGCCACACGAGCGCGGCGAGGATCACTCCTGGATGAGGCCGTATTTTCGGGCGCGGTATTTAAACTTGGGCCGGCTCAACCCAAGGAGCCTTGACGCCTTCGAGAGATTCCCGCCACTGCGCTGGAGCGCTTCCGTGAGGAGGGCCTCCTCCATGGCATCCCACTCCAGGCCCCCTTCGGGCAGGGCGATGGACGCCCCTCGCCCTGCCTTGCTCCGCCGCGCCCCGGGCCGCTGAGGGAATAGGTCGCTCCGGCCGATCTTGTCCGAAGCGCAAAGAATGCAGGCCATTTCCACCTTGTTGCGAAGCTCCCTCACGTTGCCGCTCCAAACATGCTCCATGAGAGCGCGGCGGGCTTCGGGGGTGAACCCCGAGACGGCCTTGTCGTACTTCTGGGCGAACTCCTGCAGGAACTCCCTCGCCAGAAGCTGGATGTCCTCCTTGCGCTCTGACAGGGGCGGAAGGAAGATCTCGAACCCGTTGATGCGGTAGTAGAGATCGTGCCTGAACTTCCCGTCTTCCACCCAGCGGTCCAAGGGCTTGTTGGTCGCCACCAGGATCCGCACGTCGCACCGCTTCAAGTCCACCGCTCCCAGGGGGAGGTACTCGCCGTCCTGAAGGACGCGCAGGAGCTTGGCCTGAAAGGCCGGCGAGGTTTCGGCGATCTCGTCCAGGAACACCGTACCCCCCCGGGCACGTTCTAGGATGCCTGGGCGGTCCTCATCGGCCCCCGTGAAGGAGCCCTTCCTATAGCCAAAAAGCTCACTCTCCAAAAGAGTATCGGGGATGGCGGAACAGTTGATGGGGAAAAAGGGCTTGAGGTGGCGCTTGGAATTGTGGTGGATGGCCCGCGCGAAGAGCTCCTTGCCCGTGCCGCTCTCGCCCGTGATGAGCACCGTGGCATCGGTGACCGCCACCTGGCTCGACAACCGCACGGCCTCCAGAAACGCGGGGGACTGTCCCAGGAGCTTGGGAAAAAGAAAGCGCCGTTCAAGGTCCCCCCTGCTCTCGCGAGACTGGGCCAGAAGGGCCGCCACGTGGAGGGCCCGCTGAACCGTGATTTCCAGCTGATGAACCTTGAAGGGCTTGGCGATGACGTCCAGCACCCCTTCCCGCAATGCATCAACGGCCATCTGGACGGTACTGTAGGCGCTCATGAGAACGATCTGCGCGGACGGGTTTTCCCGGAGCAGCGCGGGCACCATGGTCAGCCCGTCGCCGTCGGGGAGCTTGAAATCCAGGAGGATGACGTGGGGGTGGTCCCGCTCGTTGGCCTCCAAGGCTGCCCGCACCGTCATGGCGGAGGCCACGGCTACGGGATATTGTACGAGAATCTCTTGCAGGAGCGCCGTGGTATCCGGCTCATCTTCGACGATCAGCACATCGGTCGGCACGGGAGCCCTCCCCTGATCATGGTAGGCGCAGCGGCCCCCGCCGGCAAGGTGGAGGGGGCGGGGAAAGCCGAGTTCGGAATTCGGAAAGCGGAAAGGAGAGAACAGCAAACCGGGTAGCGGATGAAACGATCGCTTCTTCTTGCCTCCTTAACTTCCTTACTTCTTTACTTCCTCACTTCCTTGCTTCCTTACTTCCTTGCTGGCCTTTACGCCGGCGCCTCTGCTTCCTGCTTCCCGCGTTCAGCTCCCTGCCCCGAGGCCACAAACTCCCCCGCGTGGTATGAGCTTCTCACGAGGGGCCCGGAGAGGACGGCGGCGATGCCCGCCTCCCTGGCCTCCTCGCGCATTTGGGCGAATTCATCGAGATCGTAAAAGCGGACGACGGGATGGTGGAGGCGCGTGGGTTGGAGGTACTGGCCGATGGTGAGCCGTTCGATCCCCGCTCCCGCCAAGTCGCGAAAGGCCTGGCGCATCTCCTCCCGGGTCTCTCCCAGGCCCACCATCAGCCCGCTCTTGGTCGGCAGGGAAGGCTCAAGCTCTCGTACCATCCTGAGAACGGACAACGACCGGCTGTATTTGGCCTTGGTTCGGATCCGCGGCGTCAGCCGCTCCACCGTCTCCAGATTGTGGTTGAACACGTGCGGACCGGCGCTGAGAACCGTCCTCAGACACTCCTCCCGGCCGGAAAAATCGGGGGTCAGCACCTCGACCTTGACTCCCGGAATCTGATCACGCAAGGCTCTGATGGA
>JAKAKG010000150.1 GCA_021813555.1 Acidobacteriota bacterium | reverse complement strand
GCTCCGTTCCACGTGTAGGTGCAGGTCTTGGGCATGGGGGCCTCCGGGAGGCGCTAGACGCGAGACGCGAGATGCTAGATGCGAGACGCGAGACGCGAGACGCGAGACGCTAGATGCGAGACGCAAAACGCGAGACGCTAGAAGCGAAACGCTGGACGCGAGACGCGTAAGGCAGTGTGTTCCTACCCGAAAACTGGGTGAACTGATGACGATGTACCTCCCTCAATTGGATTCTGCATCTTGCGCTTCGGGTCTCGCTTAATCGCGTCTTGCTTAATCGCGTCTTGCTTAATCGCGTCTCGCTTAATCGCTTAATCGCGTCCCCTTCACATCTTGTTCCCACACTCGGCGCAGAATTTGGCCCCCTTGGCCAGCTTGGCGCCGCACTTGGGGCACTCGGTCTTGGGGATGAGGCTCGCGCCGCACTCGGGGCAGAATTTGCCGCCCTGCGCCTCGGCGCCGCACTCCGGACAGAGGACGGCCGCCTGGGCCGTCAGGTTGATGCCCTCCGTGAGGTCCTGCGCTCTGAGCTTCTGCTCGGCCTGTTCCACGGTGATTTCCGCCTGCTTGGCCGCCAGCTCGCGCTGGAGGATGGGCGCGCAGTTCTTGCAGAGCGCGCGCTCCTTGTTCCAGCAGATCTCCTGGCAGACCCACTTGCCGCACCGCTTGCACTGGATGAAGCAGGGCTTGATCTCCTCCACGGCTTCCTTGAGGGCCGAGTCGTGGCCCGGCCCGCCTATGGCGTGTTGGATGTCGTAGGCGCTGGACCCCGCCCGGCCCAGGACGCCGCCCAGCAGGTGTCCGGCGCCGCGCAGGACGCCGCCGGCCACGCCCAGCGTGTTGGCCTTCCACGAGGACATGTAGCCGTTGCCGCAGCACTCGCAAAAGAACTTGAACTGGTAGCCGTTGTCCGTGCTCAGATCCTGATAGTTATCCGTGAACTCGATACGGCCCATGGGTCGTCCCTCCTCGGCATGCCCTCCATGCTAAAAGGCCCAAGGCCGCTGCGTCAAGCGGCGCCAAGGGAACGAATGGGGCCGAGCACAGCTGCATCTCAAAAACGATGCCCCCATGCCATCTACGACATACCCTTGAGGGCCGTGCGGATGGTCTTCTTGATCTCGCCCCAAGTGACGGGCCAGAGCATGGCCGGCATGGGCTCCGTCTCGGCGTCGTCGAAAAAGGCGAGGGCGAAGAGCAGGTGGCCCGCGTCTTTGGCGGCGAACTTCCGTTGGTAGAGGCCCACGAGTTCGGGCAGGGGGCGGAACTCTCGGGCAAGGGCGTAGATATCGGCGAAGTCCTTACGGGCGCCCCGCTGGGCGAGAGCCGCCAGCTTCATGGCCGAGAGGTCTGCCAGAGAGGCCAGGGAGCACCTGCCTGAGGGCCAAGGGATTGGGGGCTCAAGCTCCGGGTACCGGAACTCCAAGAAGCTCACCTTCACGATCCCCGCCTGCCCGTGAAGAGTCCCGGGGCCCACCTCTTCGATCTCGAAGGGGACGCTCTCGGCGCGCAGAGCCGCCGCCAAGGCGAGTGGATCGGGGAATGGCCGGTTCGTGAACCAGTCCAGGTCCAGGGAGCGCCGGTGCCCCAAGTGGAGCGCCACCGCCGTGCCTCCCGCCAAAACGAAGCCGTGGCTTGACGCCGGGGATCCAATCATCTTTAGCGTCCGGTGCTGGGACGCCGTCATCACCCTCGCGTGCATCAGCGGGCCCTCCCTTGGCCGCGAGCGGGCCCCGGAGCGGGCAGGGACCGTTGCCGGCGGATCCATCCCGATACTTCCCGCTTGGGCAGATGGAGGACCAGCTCGAAGTACCGCAGGCGCCTGGGCTCGATTTCGCGCCCCTCCCGGCCTTCGATGTGGAGGCGTAGTTCCTCGTCGGAAGCCCTTGCTCTGAGCCATTGCAGGGGGCCGAGGCCCCCCGAACTGAGGATTCTCTGGATCACGAAGGCCCGGTGCGCTCGCGGCTTGATGGAGGAAAAATCCCGGTCCCAGAACAGCCTCCGTACGTCAGACGGCCAATGCTTTGGCGGGGGGAGGGGAACGGAGCCGCGAAACGCGCTGCTCATCGTCATGGCTTCCATTATGCCCCACCGTCCTGGCTCTGCGCAAACCACCGAAGATGACCCCAATCCCGCGATGGGCGCATGCAAGGCAGGCAGAAACCGAGGAGGGCTGTGCGCAGAGGCTTGACAGGGGGGCTGGGAGGCGGTAGAGTGGACATCTGAGCATCTGCTCAGATGTTGAGGAGAGACCATGGCGGCAGTGGCGGGGCGGGTGGCCGGCAAGAAGGGCGGCGCGGTGCTGAGCGACAGGGCTTACAACGCCATCGCGGAAACATTCAGGGCCCTCGCGGACCCCACGCGGGCCCGCATCGTCCATCTTTTGTCCTTCGGCGAAAGCTCCGTGAACCACCTCGCCGAGAACCTCACGGTAACGCCCTCGGCCGTGTCCCACCAGCTCAGAATGCTCCGGCAGATGGGGTTGGTGCGCTTCCGGCGCGAGGGCCAGCTCGCCTTTTACGCCCTGGATGATCCGCACGTGGCCATCCTCTTCCAAGAGGCACGCGAGCACGTCTCCGACTACCTCCAGGAAGGGCGCAAGAGCAGGGAGTGGCTATGACGACCGCCCTTCAGCCCCGGCCCGAGGAGGCCGGCTCATCCCAAGCCCAGCCCGCCCGCCGGATCTTCCTGGTGGGCAACCCCAACGTGGGCAAGAGCGTTCTTTTCAACGCCCTGACGGGCTCCTACGCCGTGGTCTCCAACTACCCGGGCACCACCGTGGAGGTCTCCAGGGGACACGTGGAGCTCGGCGGCGAGCGGTGCGAGGTGGTGGACACGCCGGGGATGTACTCCCTCCGGCCCATCACCGACGAGGAGCGCGTGGCCCGCGACATCCTCCTTCGGAGCGACGGGTGCATGGTCCACGTGGTGGACGCGAAAAACCTCCCGCGGATGCTGCCCCTCACGCTGGAGCTTTGCATGATGGGGCGGCCGCTGGTGGTGGCCCTCAACCTCATGGACGAGGCCAGGGCAGCGGGGGTTCATGTTGACGTGCACGCCCTGTCGGCGGCTCTTGGAGTGCCGGTGATCGAAATGGTGGCCACCCGCGGCGAGGGGCTGGGAGCCCTCAAGGAGATCCTCGCGTCCCCGCCCCCGCCCCCGCCCGTGCCCGAGGTCCGCTTCCCGCGCGCCATCGAGGCGGCCCTCGCCGAACTGAGAGCCCGCGTTCCAGGCTGCGCCGGGCGATTCTGGGCCCTCCACCATTTGGAGGGGGACCCCGCCGCCCAGGAGGCCTGCCCCGTGCCGGACGACGCCCTCGCCGCCGCCATGGCCATCATCGGAGGTCCGGCGCGCCTGCGAGCCCTCCCCGCCGACGTGGCCCAGGCCTTCCACGAGGCGTCCAAGGCCATCCTGAAGGGCGTCTACACGGACGGCGGGCGCTGGGCTTCCACCCTCCAGCGGCGCCTCGACCAGCTCCTCCTCAACCCCTGGACGGGCTTTCCCATCCTGGGCCTCGTGATCTATGTCGGCCTCTACCAGTTCGTGGGGGTCTTCGGGGGCGGGACGGTGGTGAACTTCCTCGAAAACGTCGTCTTCGGGCAGTGGGTCAACCCTTTCTTCGAGCGGGTCTTCGCCGTCATCGTGCCCTGGGATTGGCTCCGCACCCTCTTCGTGGGCGAGTACGGCATGTTCACCCTGGGCCTGCGCTACGCCACGGCCATCATCTTCCCGGTGGTGGGGACCTTTTTCGTGGCCTTCTCGGTGCTGGAGGACACGGGCTACCTGCCCCGGCTCGCCATGATGTTGGACCGCCTCTTCAAGGGCATCGGCCTCAACGGCCGCGCCGTCATTCCGCTGGTGCTCGGCTTCGGATGCGACACCATGGCGACCATGGTGACGCGCATCCTCGAGACCAAGCGGGAGCGGGTTATCGCCACCTTCCTGCTGGCCCTGAGCATCCCGTGCGCGGCCCAGATCGGCGTGATCCTGGGCCTCCTCTCGGGCCATCCCGCGGCCCTGCTCCTGTGGGGAGCCATCATGCTCAGCATCTTCGTGGCCGCGGGGACCCTCATGGCGCGCTTCCTGCCCGGCGAGCGGCCCACCTTCTTCATGGAGCTTCCTCCCCTTCGCCTGCCTTCGATCAAGAACGTGTGGAGCAAGACGGTGAGCCGCATGGGGTGGTACTTTCTGGAAGTGTTCCCCCTCTTCATCCTGGCCTCCGTGCTCATCTGGATCGGCCAGGTCACGGGCCTCTTCACCAAGATCGTGGCAGTCGTCGTGCCCATGGTGAAGTTCCTGGGCCTCCCCGCCCAGGCGGCCGTGGCGTTCCTCTTCGGGTTCTTCCGGCGCGACTACGGCGCCGCGGGCCTTTACGACCTACAGCGGACGGGGGTGATGACGGGCAACCAGCTCCTGGTGGCCACGGTGGTCCTCACCCTCTTCCTGCCCTGCATCGCCCAGTTCCTCATCATGCGCAAGGAGCGCGGGTGGGGCGTGACCCTGGCCATGTCCGGCGTCATCCTCGGGACGGCTTTCGCCATCGGCTGGCTCCTCAACACCGCGCTGGTTCTCACGGGAGTGACGCTGTGATCGAATGCATCGTCTGCCACCGCCGCTACGACGCCGACCAGAGCGCCGGGGCGTGCTCCTCCTGTACCCTTCTCACCCGGGGGTGCGGCAAGGTGAAGTGCCCCTACTGCGGCTATGAAAACCAGCGGCCCCTCAAGGACGCCGCCCTCCAGCTCAAACAGCGATGGAAGGAGTTCCTCCATGGTCCACGGCGTTGACATCGGTGAGGTTGAGCAGGAGCTTCTCGAGGACCTCTGGCAGCACCAGATGGAGGACCGCCCGTTGCCGGAGAGCCTTCCCGCGCAGGTGAAGGCGTATCACTTCGCCGAGCGGGGGTGGCTCGCCCAGGGCACCCTCACCCTCACGGAAGCCGGGCAGGTTCTCGCGCGACGGGCCATCCGCCGCCACCGCCTCGCGGAGCGGCTTCTCGCGGACCTCATGGGCACGGGCCGCGAACGCGCTGAGGAGGCCGAGGAGGACGCCTGCGTCCTGGAGCACTCCCTTATCGAGGGCCTCGACGAGAAAGTCTGCGCCTTCCTGGGCCATCCGCGCGTCTGCCCCCACGGCCACCTCATCCCCGAGGGCGACTGCTGCAAGAAGGCCAGCCAGACCGTGGACCCCGTCGTCCTCGCCCTCTCCCAGATCAGGGCCGGGGAGGGGGGCACCATCGCCTACCTTTCCACCCACGAGAGCGGCGACCTCCAGAAGTTCCTCTCCATGGGCATCCACCCCGGCGACCCCATCGCCGTTGTACGGCAGACCCCCTCCATCGTCTTCCGCTGCGGCCACAGCCAGTTCGCCGTGGACCGCCACATGGCCGACCAGGTCTACGTCAGACGAGACACGTAAGGCGCGCCCGCGCCTTGCTCCGCGGGGGAGGCCCACCGTGGCCTCGCGTGGCAAGGCGGAAGGACGAAATGAGGGGATGGGGAAATGAGGAGATGAGGGCGCGGACGGGCTTTCGAAGGCAGCCGTCCAGCCTGCTGTGTTGCCGCTCCTTGCATCCGGGCCCGTGGCGCTGGCAAGGCGACCCACGGGAGTTACTCAGCGGCCTGCCAGATGCTGCCCCATGTGCCTTGCTGGTAACTTGATTTTTTGTGTCTCGTGTCCAGCGTCTCGCGTCTCGCGTTTCGCGTCTCGCGTCCAGCGTCTCGCGTCTCGCGTCTTGCGTCCATCTCGCCCACAAACATCGAAGGCGGGGAACAAGCCCCCGCCTTCGATGTGGAATGCCCGCGAGCTTGAAATCACGCGCCGAAGGGATCCCAGGGTGGCAGGATGAAGGGCTTCTGGTCCACGAGCTTCTGGAGCTCGGGGGGGACGAAGCGCTTGTCCACGATGACCTCGTAGACGTGCTTGTCAAACCAGCCTTTGTCAATGGAAAAGAACCCTTCGTCGCCGACCTTCTTGCCCCAGGAGTTTTCCACCTTCCACTTGTCCGGAACCCCGTTCTGTATGTCCACTCCCACGAAGACCATGGCGTGGTCGGGGGCGCCGTCGCCGGTGGCCAGGGCGTCCTTCTTGTCCATGGAGACGTCCAGCCCGAACAGGTCCTGGTAGTCCTCCACGCCCTCGGCCCAGAGGCCGGCCTTGCGGTCGCCCTGGACGCCCGCGTTGGAGGCGAACCAGACGGGCTGGTCGGCGAGGACGGAGGCCTTGGCCATGTCGGCCAGCTCCTCCTGGGTGACGTTCACGGCGCTCAGATCCGGCTGGTCGGCCATGTCCCGGTCCCAGGCCCACTGGAGCCTCTGGTGCATGGGCTTGCCCGGATAGTTGACGAAGCGCTCGTAGTTGTGGAGGTCGCTTCCCACGAACTCCTTGTAAAAGCTCTGGGGCGTGTAGGTCTTGAGGGGCGAGACCTTATCGTCCTTGCCGGTGTAGCGCCACTGGAAGGACTGGGGCGGCTGGCCCATGCACAGGACGAGGATCCTGTACACGTGGTCGAGGGTTTGCATCTTGATCTGCACCAGCTTGCCTTCCGGGACACCTTGGTTGATGGCAGCGCGCAGGGCGAGCGCGCCTTTGCGCACCTCGGTGCTCAGGAGCATGTTCATCTGGTCCGTGTGGGCGGCGCTGAAGGTGTCGGGCATGACGCTCTGGGGCACCACGCCGTACTTGTCAATGAGGGCCAGGACGTAGTTCCAGTCTCCCCCGTCGTCCATGGGGTGCTTGAGCAGGTGCATGTTCTTGCGGCTGTCGAGGGGCTCCTTGCTCAGGGCTATGGAGAGCTCCAGGGCGCGGTTGGCCCGCTCCACCTTGTCCCAGAAGTCCTCGTAGGCCTGGGAGAGGGTGAAGTCCTTCATGCTGAACTTGTTCATGACTTCAGGGCGCAGGATGTTGAGGCCCGCGAAAAGCCAGCACCGGCCGGAGCGCTCCTGGTCCGTGATGGAGCCGGGATTCTTGATGACGTGGGTGAAGAGGCCGTCGTTGGCGATAGCCTTCTCGTGGTTGATCACGAGATCGCCGATGGCGTGATCGGCCAGCGCGTTCTGGGTGGCCCTGAGGGCCGGGGTCAGGGTGAGGGAGGACTGGATCTCCTGGATGGCCTGGGCGGAGAGGCCCGCGGACGGGGTGGGCTCCTCGCCGGGGCCGGGCTGGTACTGGGCGAGGGCGGGCAGGGCGGCGAGTGCCGCCAGCAGGGCGGCGGTTCTAAGGAGCGATCGGATCATGCAAGACCTCCATGGATTGCGTTCGCGGGGCGCGCGCGGCCCCGGGGCTCAAATCCATGTAACGCGCCGGGAGTGCCGTTCATTCGCCGAGATGCCGGGATGAGGGGATGACGAGATGCCGAGATGCCGAAATGCCGAGATGCCGGGATGCCGGGATGCCGAGATGCCGAAATGCCGAGATGCCGGGATGCCGAAATGCCGAGATGACGAGATGAGGGGATGAGGGGATGACGAGATGAGGAGATGCCGAAATGCCGAGATGCCGAGATGAGGGGATGACGAGATGAGGAGATGCCGAAATGCCGGGATGCCGGACGGCCGTCATGGGCGCCTCGGCGGCCCGCTACGCCCACCCCTCCGCGGCGAGGGCGTCGTGGAGCTCGTCGGGGTGATGGCGGCAGTGGACCTCCACCTTGCTCGATTCGGCGTGGGCCCTGCTGTAGGGCCATCCCGCCGCCATCCGGTTCCGTTCGTGCAGTTCGTGCAGGAGGACGAAGGGACGCTCCGCCTCCTCGATGGCGTCGTCGATCCAAACCTCATTCTCGGGCACGAACTCGTAGACGTAGTCGTGGCCTCCCTCGGTAAAATCGATGTCGAAGGCGCTCCGCACCATCCGCCCGTTCACGATCCAGACCGAAAGGCCGCTCTCAAGCCGCTTCCAGAGCCGCTCGTGCACGTCTTTGCCGTCGGGCAGTTGGCGTCCGGCGTGGGTGAGCTTGCGCACGTCTCCCGCCTTCCGGCGCTCTGTCCGCTCCGCTTGGTCGGCGAGCACGATGGCCTTTTCGTAGGGCATGCCGGCGGCCATGAGACGGTGCTCCACGAGCAGGTGATCGACGAAAAAGCGCCGCTCGTCGTGCTGGGCTTCGCGGTCGATCCAGAACTCTTTCTCGGGAATGTAGGGGAAACGGTAGTGCTGGCCGAAGTTGGTGAATTCCTCGTCCACGTGGCCGCGAATGTAAGGCCCATCCACGATCCACACCTGGAACTCTCCGCGGCGCTCGTCCTTTTCCAGATAGGGCGGTTTGAGCGCATCCGTCATGCCAATCTCCTCCCTTCGGCCCCACTCTCCCTTCGTGTCCTTGGTGTCTTTGTGGTGATCCCCTGTCTTTCAGCTTTGCCCTGCTCTCACCCCGCGGCTTCGTCCACGGCCTGCCGGAGGATCTCCTCCACGTGGTCGGCGAAGGGCTTGAGGTCGGTTCGGCCCGTGAGGCCCATGAGCTCGTGGGGTTCGATGGCGCCGATGACGGTGGCGTCCTTCTCGCGGCGGACGATCATGTTGCAGGGCAGGAGGAGGCCGATGTTGGGCTCCGCGGTGAGGGCCTGGTGGGCGATGGGCGGGTTGCAGGCGCCCAGGATGACGTAGTCGGAGAAGTCCACCCCGAGCTTGGCCTTCATGGTGGCCTTCACGTCGATTTCCCACAGGATGCCGAAGCCTCGGGCCTTGAGGGCGTCGCGCGTGGCCTGGAGGGCCTCCTCAAAGGGTTTGGCGCTGCGGGCATAGATACCGTAGGTCGTTTTCTCTGCCATGGTCGTGCCTCCATTGGTCACCGTCAGTACTGGGCCAAGTATGCTCCCCCAGGCGGGAAGGACCAAGGGGGCTAATTCGCAAGATGCGCCGCTCGACTAAATGTAACGCCGCGGGGCGGGGTATAATGCCTCTTTGCTCCCAACCGGGGGCACGACGATCTCGAAAGGAGAGCCATGAACTCACCACGGTTACGCAGCGCGGCGGGGCCGCTCGCCGCCCTCGCCCTCCTCTGCCTCATGCCTTCGCCGGCGAAGGCCGACGAGGGCATGTGGACCTACGACCATCCGCCCACCAAGCAGCTCCAGGAGCGCTACGGCTTCACGCCTTCGCAGGCCTGGCTCGACCACCTCCGGCTCTCCTCCGTGAACATGTACGCCAGCGCCTCCTTCGTGTCGGCGGACGGCCTCATCCTCACGAACCACCACGTGACCTTGGGTTACGTGCAGCGCCTCTCCACCCCCGAGCACAACTACGTGAGGGACGGATTCTACGCGAAAACCCAGGCGGAGGAACTGCCCATGCCCGGGGCCTCCATCTCCGTGGTGGAGTCCATCGAGGACGTGACCGCGCGGGTGAACGCCGCCGTGAAGCCGGGCGCCACGCTCGCACAGGCCCAGGAACAGCGCGAGAAGGCCGCCGCGGCCATCCAGGCGGAATGCCTTAAATCCACGGGGCTGAAGGGCGAGGTCGTGAGCCTCTTCGGCGGGTCCAAGCGGGCCCTCTACCGGTACAAGGAGTACACGGACGTCCGGCTGGTCTTCACTCCGGAGCTGGCTGCCGCCTTCTTCGGCGGGGACGACGACAACTTCACGTACCCGCGCTACGACCTGGATATGTCCTTCGTGCGGGCCTACGAGAACGGCAAGCCCGCGAAGGTGGAGAACTTCCTCCACGCCAACCCGGCGGGCGCCGCGGACGGAGACCTGGTCTTCGTCTCGGGCAACCCCGGCAGGACCGACCGCCTCATGACCTACGCCATGTTGGAGTACCAGCGCGACGTGGTGTACCCCTCCATGCTCCAGCGCCTCTGGGCCCGCCGAGCCCTGCTCAAGGCTTACGGCCAGCAGGGACCGGAGCAAGCCCGCCGCGCAAGGACCGTCCTCTACTTCATCGAGAACTCCGTGAAGGCGCGAGAAGGTGAGTTCCGGGGCCTGAACGACGCCGCCCTCATGAAGAAGAAGCTCGCCCAGGAGACGGCCGTGAGAGCCGCCGTGGCCAAGGATCCCGCCATGGCCTCCTACGGGAGGGCCTGGACGGAGCTGGACGAAGCCATGGCGTGGGCCAAGGCCCACGACAAGGACCGGCGGTTCAAGATGGGGCTGGACGACCGCGGCCTCGTGGGCAAGGCCCTCATGCTCGTGAGGTACGGCCAGGAGCTGGCCAAGCCCGACGCCGAGCGCCTATCGGGGTTCCACGAGGCGGAGCTGGCGGACGTGGTGCGCAACCTCACGGCCTCGGGGCCCATCTACAAGGACCTGGAGCAGGTCACCCTCACGGAGGAGATCAAGAGCATCGTGGCCGGCCTCGGGCCCGAGGACCCCTACGTCAAGGCCATGCTTGACGGCATGACGCCCGAGGATCTCGTGTCCAAAGCCATGGCCGGTACCAAGCTCGACGACGCGGCCTTCCGCAAGGAACTGCTCAAAGACAAGGGCAAAAACGTGGCCAAGAGCCAGGATCCCCTCATTCAGCTTGCCCTGCGCATCGAACCCACCATCAGGCAGACCCGCGATCTCTTCCGTGAGCACGTGGACGCCGTGGAGACGGCGGGCCTCACGCAGGTGGCCAAGGCGGAATTCGCCGTGTACGGCGACGCGGTCTACCCCGACGCCACGGGCACCCTGCGCCTGGCCTTCGGCAAGGTGGCGGGCTACCCCTTCGCCACAACCCTCGTGCCCCCCTTCACAACCTACTACGGGCTCTTCGACCGCGCTTACGGTTTCGGGCAGAAGGGCGACTTCGCCGTGCCGCCCCGCGCCGCGGCGAACCGAGCGGCCCTCGACCTGGCCACCCCGTTGAACCTTGTCTGCACCGCCGACATCACGGGAGGCAACTCGGGAAGCCCCCTCGTGGACAAGGAGGGACGCCTCGTGGGCGTCGTCTTTGACGGCAACATGGAGAGCCACCCCAACACCTTCGTCTACGAGGAGACGCAGGCCCGGTGCGTGGCCGTGGACATCCGCGGCATCCTCGAAGCCCTGCGCAAGCTCTACGGCGCGGGACCCCTCGCCG
>JAKAKG010000103.1 GCA_021813555.1 Acidobacteriota bacterium | reverse complement strand
AAAGGAACAAAAACGATGAGACGGCGCGAGCCTTGCCTCTTGCTGTCCCCTGGAACCGCGTGTGCAACTGAAGAAGGAGTCAAGAAAACGTGGGGGCACGTACTTGGTTTCAGCTCTTGCTATTTCTGCTCCCCGCTCCCCGCTCCCCGCTCCCCGCTCCCTGCTCCCTGCTCCCGGCTTCCTAATCTTGATCGTGAATGGTCTTGAGTTCGATGACCTCGAACGTGCGCTTCCCGCCGGGGGTTTGGACCACCACCTCGTCCCCTTCACGTTTGCCCAGCATGGCCTTGCCGATGGGCGACTGGACCGAGTAGAGGCCCTTGGCGATGTCCGCCTCCTCGTGAGTGACGAGCCGGACCTCCAGTTCCTCCTCTTTGTCCACGTCGAAGAGCCGCAGGAGGCTGCCGTAGGCCGCTTTGTCCGTGGGGATGGAGTTGAGGTTGACCCTCGCCAAGGCGGCGATGCGGTCCCTCACCTGCATCACTCTGGCCTTCACGTACTGCTGCCGCTGAAGGGCCATGTGGTACTCGGCGTTTTCGCTTAGATCGCCCAACTGGCGGGCGCGGTCTATCTCTTTAGGAAGATCGACTCGGAGCTCGTGCTCGAGCGTCTTGAGTTCCTCTTCGAGGATCTTTTTGCTGGCGTCTATGCCCTTGCCGTGGTCCGACATGACGACCTCCACCGTAAGAGTGTAGGCGAAACAGGCGTTCGTGGGAAGGGGGCGGGAGAATTCCGGGCATCGGAGATCCTCTTTTCACCCCGCCCGCATTTCTTGTTACCCTCGAATCTTGGCTGTCTTGTGGCTGAGCGCTCATGTGGAGGACTCCTTCCATGGATTACGGACTGAAAGGCAAGGTGGCTGTCGTATGTGGGGCGTCGGCGGGCATGGGCAGGGCCGTGGCGCACGCCCTGGCGGGAGAAGGTGCGGACCTCTTCCTGGTGGCCCGGCGCGAGGACGCCCTGTCTGCCCTGGCGGGCGAGATTCGCGCGTCCTTCGGCGTGAGGGCGGCCTTCTTCGCGGGGGATCTTTCCAGCGCCGAGGACATCTCCAAGATCCTCAAGGAGCTTGACCGGACCTTGGGCCGTGCGGATATCCTGGTGGCCAACGCCGGCGGTCCCCCGGCGGGCTCCTTCGATGCTGTTTCCAGCGAGGAGCAGCTCAGAAGAGGATGGGAGCTCACCTTCATGTCCGCAGTCCGAATGATCCGGGGCCTGCTTCCGGGGATGCGGACGCGGCGATGGGGCCGCATCGTCGCCATCACCTCCGTCTCCGTCTTTGAACCCATCCCAGGTTTGGCCCTCTCCAACGCCTACCGGCCGGGCCTCACGGGCCTTCTCAAAACCTTGGCCGCGGAGGCGGCCCCCGACGGGGTGACGGTCAACAGCGTTTGCCCAGGGTACACGGCCACCGAACGTCTTGAGGAGCTGGCGGCCGTCACGGCCCGCAACGCGGGCAAGACGAGGGACCAGGTGGCCGGAGAATGGGCCGCCGGCATTCCCGCGGGACGGCTCGGGCGGCCCGAGGAGATTGCCGCCGCCGTGGCCTTCCTTTGCTCGGAAGCGGCTGCCTACATCACAGGAGTGGCCCTGCCCGTGGACGGGGGCCGGTTGAAGGGGCTCCTCGCGTGAGCGGTCCGCGGCGGAGCTGGGAGCTGGTCGCGGACCCTCGCCATGGGATCGAAGCTAAGGGGAAAATGATACCTATCGGTAACACGAGACTTCACCCTGCGGGCTCGGCTCCGGCGCCGGGGTGCTCGTGGTCCGCGCCGCCACTGAACGAGGAATCTGAAGTGAAAACTGAAGAGCGGCGCGTCAGCGCACGGCCATTCTGTTGGCCCCAAATGTGGTCTTGCTGATACAATATGCTGTATTAAAATTTCAGATGAATACTAGATTAGGTGGTATTCACGCAACAAAGACGCTGCGTAAAAGCAGAAGGCCGCCCCGGATGGAGAGGGCGGCCTTCAAAACCTGCTGTAGATTGTTTGCCCAGCGTAGCAGCTTAAATAAGGGCGTCCAAGCCTTCCTTGAAGTCGGCCAGGAGGTCCTCCTTATCCTCGCATCCAACCGCGAGGCGCACGAGCCCGTCGGTGATGCCCGCTTGCAGCCTTGATTCCCTGGACATGCCGGCATGGGTCATGGAGGCGGGGTGCTGAATGAGGGTTTCGACCCCGCCCAGGGAGACGGCGAGGGTGGCAAGCTTGAGGCTTCCTAGCAGCTTCTTGCCGGCCTCGATGCCCCCTTTCAGTTCAAAGGAGATGAGCGAACCGGGACCCGCCATCTGCCTGGCGATAAGGTCGGCCTGGGGATGCCCAGGAAGGCCCGGATAGGCCACCGAAGCTACGGCGGGATGCGCCGCCAGGAAGCGGGCGCAGGCGGAAGCGTTCTCCTGGGCGGCGCGGACACGGAGCCCAAGGGTTTTGACCCCCCGCAGCACGAGCCACGCTTGGTGCGGGTCCATGGTTCCTCCGAGGAAGCCGAGCACCGGCTTGACCCGCTTCATGAGCTCCTCGGATCGGAACACCAGTACCCCGCCCACCACATCCGCGTGGCCGTTGATGAATTTGGTCACGGAGTGCACGACCACGTCCGCCCCGAAGCGTATGGGGCGCTGCAGGATGGGGCTGCAGAAGGTGTTGTCCACCGCCAGCAAAGCTCCCGCCTCATGGGCGATGCGGGCGGCCTCGGCGATGTCCGTGATGGCGAGGGTGGGGTTGGACGGGGTCTCGATGTAGATGAGGCGCGTCTTGTCCGTCACGGCGTCGCGCATGGCCTGGGTGTCGCTCGTCTCCACCATGGCGGACCGCACGCCGAAGCGGGCGAAGTCCCTTTCGAGCACGAGCCGGGAGGGCCCGTAGACGGTCTGGCTGCACACCACGTGGTCGCCCGAGGAGAGAAGGGCGAAGAACAGGGTAGAGACGGCCGCCATGCCCGACGCGGTGGCGAGGGCACCGGCACCCTCTTCGAGCGCCGCCACGTTTTCCTCCAGCATGTGGATCGTGGGATTGCCCAGGCGGGTGTAAATATAGCCCGAATCCTTGCCGGCGAAGCGCGCCGCGCCTTGTTCCGTGGATTCGAAGGCGAAGGTGGACGTTTGGTAGATGGGCGGGGCGACGGCCCCAAAAAGCGCGTCCGGGGCCTGCCCTGCATGAATGCATTTCGTGTCCGTAGACCACTTCGGATGGTCGTCGTGGTGGCTCATGGATCCCCTCTCTCCGGCTCCTGCCGGCCCCATAGTATCTCAGGTCTCCCCAGGACCGGCAAGGGGTGAACGGCTGGTGTGGAAACGGGGCGGGAGGACCAGCGAAAGAAAGAGACGAGGGAAACGGACGGAAGGTTGAGGGCTCTCGCAGTAAGAGGCACCAAGGGCACCAACGAGCATCGGGGGCCGGGTGCGTCAGGGCGCATCGGGCGGGGTGGAATCCTTCTCTTCTCCCGCATCCCAGCTTTCTATCTGTCCCCGTCCTCTTTTTCGGACACTGATTCCGATTTCCAACACCTTGACGGTGCCGGCCTTCCCGCAAAGCCCACCGCGGCATGGATTCAGGATGACGTTCCCTGGCATCGGTGTTGCTAGGTGGTACATAGGAGGTGTTGCTATGCCCCGAACAACCTTGCTCGCCACGGCGGCGGCGCTCGTCGGTCTCTTGTCCATCTCGGCCATGGCCGCCCAGGCTCAAGGCGCTCCGTCCCGAATCGTTGTCTTGAAGAATGCCACGGACGATCAAGGATCGGCCGTACTCTCGGCGAGCGACCGCCTCGTGTGGGCCCGCGATCTGGGAATCCTGGTGGCCGACGTGCCTGAGGCGAACATGCCGGCCCTTCTCCCCTCCCTGACGCCCCTGCCCGAAACGTCCCTTTGCGGCGGGCCCGGCGCCTTCCAGGCGGCCGTCGATGCGGCGCTGCCCGGCTACAGAGCGGAGGGGACCTCCTCGGGGAGGTATCTCATCAAGGAGCCCGTGACCCTCGTTCGGCCGGGCGAAGCTCCCCGTCGTCCCGAGCGGCGGATGGAAGGCCGCGTTCCCGAGGACACCTGCCTCGCGGAGGGTTTTGAGGCGACTCCCATATGGTATGAGGACGGGGGCAACTGGTGGCATTACCAGGGAGGCCAGCCGGATAACGCCGTGGGCGATTACTACTGGCTCGACACCAACTGCGACGCGCACACGGGTTCGTGGGACTGCGAGGCCATCATGGGAGGCACCATCGGTTCCACCCTCCCCTGCGGGTCCGAGTACGATTACAACACCGACTCGTGGCTGGAGTACGCCCCCTGGCTCACGTGCCTCTCCGGCGCCCCCGGCGCCTACCTCAATTTCTACGGCAAGGTCTATTCACAGACGGGCCTCGACTACTTCTACTACGTGGTGAGCGTGGACGGCACCAACTACACGGGATACAGGATCTCCGGGAGCCTTTACGACACGTGGTACCTCTATAGCCAGAACATGCGCGCCTGGACGGGGCTGGGCGACCTCACGACCTACCCTCGGTTCGCCCTCGCTTTCGTGTTCCAATCGGGCCAGAACATTCCCCCGACCTTCACGGGGTACGGCGTTCATTTGGACGACATCGCCATCACGACCACGAGCATCTCGGTAATCCAGGTGAATAAGATGGGAAACCCCTTCAGGCTGAGCGTAACGGGCGGCGGCTTCCTGCCCGGTGCTTGGGTCTACATCGACGGGGCGCAGGTTCCCGCCGTGGCGTACAAAGGTTCATCACGGCTCGTGGCCAAGGGCGGGGCCGCCCTCAAGGCCATGGTTCCCTTGGGGGTCCCCGTATGCGTCACGGTCGTGAACCCCAACGGCGGAACGACCCCCTGCTATACGTATATCCGCTGACCTCCCGCAATTCTCACGCCGCCACCCATTCCACCACAAAGGGCCCCTTTCCGGGGCCCTTTGTTTCGTTCTCCAAATTCGGGATGGCACGATCCGCTACGCCAGCCCCATCTCGCGGAGGACGGAGGCGTTCTCGCGCCAATCGGGGCGGACCTTGACGAAGAGGCGCAGCTCCACGCCGCAGCCCAGGAGCTGCTGGATCTCCTTCCGGGCGGCGATGCCGATGGCCTTCAGGGTCTGGCCCCCGTGGCCGATGATGATGGGCTTCTGGCTGTCGCGCTCCACGAGGATGGCGCAGTGGAGGACGACCTTGCCGCCCTCCTCCTCGGGCTCATCGAAGGCCTCTACCAGGACGCCCACGCAGTGCGGCACCTCCTGGCGGGTGCGGAGGAAGACGTGCTCCCGCACCACCTCCGCGGCGAGCTGCCGCTCGGGCTGATCCGTGTAGAGTTCGGGGGGAAAGATGGCCTCGTGTTCGGGCAGGAGCGGGAACAGAAGATCGAGCAGCCCTGGGTAGTCCTTGGGGTCCAGGGCGCACAGCGGGTACAACGCGGCACCGTGGAAACGCCGTGAAAGGCCGGCCATCAAGGGGAGGAGCTGGGCCTTGTCCTTGATCCGGTCCACCTGGTTCAAGGCCACCACGAGGGGGCCGCCGAGGTGCCCGATGCGCTCCGCCAGGCGCTCCTCCTCGGCACGCCACGATTCAGAGGCGTTCAGGACCCAAAGGACGGCGTCCACCCCTTCGAGCGACTCCAGCGCGAGGCGCACCATGGCCTGGTTCATGCGCGTCTTGGGCTTGTGCAGGCCGGGAGTGTCGAGAAAGACCATCTGCCCCCGGGGCTCGTTGAGGATGCCGCGGATGACGTTGCGCGTGGTCTGCGCCTTGGAGGTGACGATGGCCACCTTTTCGCCCACCAGGCCGTTCACGAGGGTGGACTTGCCCACGTTGGTCCGCCCCACGACCGCCACGAAACCTGCTCTCATGCCAAGCCTCCAGCGCCATGATAGCCCAAAACCCGGGGAGGGGGGCTTGCCGGTGTTGGACCCGGCCAGCCTCTCCTGCTAAACTGAATCAAAAGGATCCCGCCCGGGGCAAGCTTTCTCGGGACAGGCTCGCGTGTCATCCGCCGTTCGCGCGAGCCAGATGATGACAGGCGGACCAGAAGGAGAGGGACGCGTGAACACCATCAAACGCACCTGGATCTCAGTGCTACTCGGGGCGCTGATCCTGCCCGTCGTGGGCGTCATGGCGGCGGGCATGGCCGACAACCCGCTCAGAAACGCCAAGGTGGGCGAGTGGCTCCAGTACAACATGACCACCAGCGCCATGGGTCAGAACATGGTCATGCAGATGAAGCAGACGGTCGTGGCCAAAGACGCCACAACCGTTACGCTGCGGACCGAGACGACCATGATGGGCAAGGCCATGCCTCCCCAGGACACGAAAATACCCCTGGACAAGGCCTACGAGCCCTACAAGGCCGACCTCTCCGTCACCGACGCCAAAGTGACCCCGATCGGCGAGGGCAACGAGACCATCACGGTGGGCGGCAAGACCTATCCCTGCCACTGGGTGAAGGTCAAGATGGTTGCCACCAAGCCCGTTCCCACCGACGGCACGGTGAAGGTCTGGACGTGCAAGGACGTGCCCGTCTCTGGTGTCGTCAAGATGGAAACGGAGACCGCGATAAAGGCCGGAACCCAGACCATGAACACGAAAATGACCATGGAGCTTACGGGCTCGGGAAGATAAGACGTTCCGGGGCCTTACGCCACGAAGGGGAGCCGCCATAACGTGCGGCTCCCTTTCGCGTTCTCGGCGGATCCGGCGGCCTCCGGGCCGGGCCGTCTCCCTTTGTGTCTCCCGTTGTTGACTCCGCGGTTCCAAGGCATTACATTCTGCCTGCTACAGCGTTCATCTGCCGGCCGGGTACCCCTCCACCCTGCATCCGGCAGGTTCATCGGCTTTGCACCGGACTGGAGGCCCCCTTTCTCCTGTGCGGGCGCCCTCCTCCGAGGGCTCCGCGTCCGGTGAGCGCCCCGCCAGGAAGTCGGCGCGGGCGCCTCAGGGGAGGGCCGGGAAAGGGGTCCGTCTCGAACTCACCTCCACCCCGCCCGCCCTCCCCATCTTTTTCTCCCCCCCTGATCCGGGTTTCGCGGGAGCGGCGAAAGGGCCGCTATTTCCGCCGCAACCCCTGAGCGCGGCGTGATATACTCGCGCGTCCATGAAGGAGAATGGTTCATGAGGAAAGGTATCCTTCTCGCCCTGGCCCTCTCGGTTCGTGTCTGGGGGGGGCAACCCGAGATGGATCTGGTGGAAGCCGTGAGGGCGGGGAACCTGGACACGGTCAGGGCCCTGGCCGAGCGGGGGGCGGACCTCAACGCCCCTGCCTTCGAAGCACCCCCCGTCATGTGGGCCGCCTACTCGGGACGGGGGGACATCCTCCGTTACCTGGTAAGCCGGGGCGCCAACCCCAACGGCAAGGGCATCATCTGGCTGGGGGCCCGCCGTGAGTCGTTCTATGGCAACACCCTAGGAGCGGCGGCAGGGGAGGGCCGCCTGGAGGTGGTGGCCTACCTCGTGGAGGGTTGCCGTCTCTCGCCCGATGACCAGGAGTTCGTGGAGGACGGTACAGAGACGGGCTGGACGGGGCTCATGTGGGCCGCATTCAACGGGCACGGGGCCGTCTGCGACTACCTCCTGGCTCACGGAGCTTCCGTGAACGCCCGTGACGGGGGCGGCAAGACGGCTCTCCACTGGGCCGCCAGCAAGGGGCGCTACGAGATTTGCGAGCTCCTTTTGTCCAAGGGTGCCGACCCCGTGGCGCGGGACGAAGCGGGCAGCCTTCCCCTCCACGAGGCCGCGGGTTCAGGCAATCTGAAGCTCTGCGAACTGCTCCTGGACCTTACGGGCCATACCGACGCGACGGCGGAGAAGGGGCTCCGTCCCCTTCACGCCGCCGCCGCCCAGGGTCACGAGCAGATCTGTGCCCTCCTCCTGAAGCGGGGAGCCAAGGTAAACGCCAGGACGGCCCAAGGCTGGACCGCCCTTCACTTCGCGGCCAGGAGCGCGCACCTCCAAGCGTGCCAGGTCCTGCTGGCCGCGGGCGCCGATCCCTCGGCTGAGACGGAGGATGGGGATACCCCCCTCCAATGGGCCGCTTATAGCGGGGATCGAGGGGCTTGCGAACTCTTGCTGGACAAGGGCGCACCCCTCTCGGCGGGAGGAAAGGACGGCTACACCCCCCTGCATGTGGCGGCCTTGCATGGCCGCGTCGAAGCGTGCGGCCTTTTCCTGGCCAAGGGCGCTCGCACCGAAGTCCGCACCGTGGAGGGGTTCACGGCCTTGCACATGGCCGTCATGGGCGGGCAGAAGGCCGTGTGCGAGCAGCTCCTCCTTCGCGGCGCGGCCGTGAACGCCCGGGACGGAGACGGCTGGACGCCCCTCCACTGGGCGTGCTACGGGGCGGCCCCCGAGGTGGCTTCTCTCCTGCTGGTGCGCGGGGCCGACCCGGCGGCCGCAAACTTATCTGGCGAGACTCCCCTCCACCTGGCTGCGGCCTTGGGATCGGCCGAAGCGTGCGCCCTGCTCATCAAGAAGGGGGCCCCGGTGAACGCCCGTGACATCCGTGGCAGAACCCCAATCCAGCGGGCCTTCCGGCGCGGGTGGGTCCCCGTGTGGAACCTCCTCCTGGCCAGCGGGGCAACCGTGGCGGCCGGCGACGGCGGGGGCCAGGCGGGCCCTCTCCAGATGGCTGCCCTGGCGGGACAGAAGGACGTGGTGTCCAGGCTTCTGGCGGCCGGGGCCGATGCCAACGCGCGAGCGGCCGCGGGGGCCACGGCCCTCCATTTCGCCGCTTCCATGAGGAATCAGGAGATCTGCGAGATGCTCTTGACGGCCGGGGCCGATCCCAACGCCAGAGACCCTAAAGGCCGAACTCCCCTGCACATGGCCGCGGCCTCGGGGGGGAAGGAGCTGTGCGCGCGGCTTCTGGCGGCGGGGGCCGACATCAAGGCCAGGGACAAGGGGGGCCGGGATTCTCTGGCCGTGGCGTTGGAGGAGGGCCGCGGCGATGTGGCGGCGCTCCTGCTCGATCAGGGCGCCGATGCCGACGGGGCCTCCGAAGGCGGCATGACGCCTCTCATGCGCGCCTGCGGCGGGGGGCAGGTCAAGGCCGTGGAGGCCTTGCTCGCCCGGGGCGCCGATCCCCAAAAAGGCGATGGCGGCGGCATGACCCCGCTGCACGTGGCCGCCTACGCGGGCTCGCAGGATGCGGCCGCCCTGCTTCTGGCCAAAGGGGCTGGTCTGGACGCCGCTACGGCTTCAGGCCTCACGCCCCTGTCTATGGCCGTGGCAGCAGGCCAGGAGCCCATGGCGGCCTGGCTGAGGGAGCGCGGAGCCAGCGAGAAGGGGATGGACGGAGCCAAGCTCCTGCGCGCCGTGTCCTCGGGGGATGGCGACCAGGTGCGGGCCCTTCTCGCCGCGGGTGCCAAGACCGACGCCCGAGGTCCGGGGGGCCTTACGAGCCTTGCCCTGGCGGTGAGCGGCGGGAGCACGGAACTGGTCCGCCTCCTCATCGCCGCCGGGGCCGATCCGAATGTGGCGGACGACTCGGGAGCGGCTCCCCTGGCCTGGGCCCTGGAATCAGAGCGGCCGGATCTGGCCGCGGCGCTCCTGGACGCGGGCGCCACCCCGGACGGCCCCGCCGCGGGTGGATCCACGACGCTGCTGTGCGGCGCCGCCATGTCGGGGCGGCGGGATCTCATGGAGCTGCTTCTGAACCACGGTGCCGACGTGAACGGTCCGGACGACTCGGGCCGTACGCCGCTTTTCTATGCCGCCTCTCGGGGGCCCCGCGGCGCGGCCGAATTCCTTCTCAAACGCGGCGCGGCGGTGGATATCCGCGACAAGGAAGGCGCCACGCCTCTCCTCGCGGCCATCCAGAGGAGGAACCGGGCCCTCGCGGAGGTTCTGATGGCCAACGGGGCGGACGTGGACGCCTCGGACGATGCGGGCGATTCGCCCCTGCACGCGGCCGTGGACGTCGGATCGAGGGACATGGTGGCGGCCCTCCTCAAGGCGGGGGCCCGGACGGAGCGGCGGAACCGCGACGGCCTGACGCCTCTGGGGCTGGCTCTATCCAACGGAGATCGCGGCACCGCCGACCTCCTGCGCCGCAAAGCCGCCGCCGGAGGCCGCTGGATTACCCCCGAGGAAGTCCGGTGACTCCCTACATGAGCTGCTGAACCATCCCCGCCACGAGCTTGCCGATGGCGGGAGACGAGGTGAGGCCCGGGGATTCAATACCCACCAGGTTGATGAGCCCGGGCAGGCCGCGGTCCGACTCCTCGCGGATGACGAAATCTCGGCTGGCCTCTCCCGGCCCGAAGCGCTTCGCCTGGATCCCCGCCATGTCGGGCACCAGATCTTGCGCCGACAGGGTCGGAAGAAAGGGCACGCAGGCACGGAGGAAAAGGTCTCTAAGGTTCTCCGGAACGGTGTAGTCCACGTGGTCCACCCAAACGTCGTGGGGCCCCAGGCGCATGCCTCCCGCCAGATCGGGGCATGTGTGGATACCTACCGTGGCATCCGTGGGCGGAACGGGATAGACCAGCATGGAAGGGAGGCGGTCCAGGCCCCGCACGACGCGAAAGTACATCCCCTTCCGGTAGAAAATGCGGTAGTGGGCCTCGTCCACGTCGATGCCCGCCATGGCCGCCACCTCACCCGCTCCCAGTCCCGCGCAGTTGATCAGCACGCGCGATTCGAAGGCGAAGGTTTCGCCACCTTGCTCCCGGACCCCGACGCGGTAACCGCCCTCGACCCTGTCGATGGAGCCGACCTCCACGCCGTAGGCCTCCGACGCGCCCGCGTCCACGGCCGCGGCGCGGAAATGCCGCATGAGGGCGTGGGAGTCCACGATGCCCGACGTGGGGCAGTGGATCGCCGCGAGGGCCTCCACCCTGGGCTCGAGCTTCCTGAGATCGGATGGACCTACGACCTTGACTCCTTGGGCGCCGTTGCCCCGGGCCGCTTCCAGCAGGGCCGGCAGGCGGGCTTCCTCCTCGGGGGTCACGGCCACGATCAGCTTGCCCGTATTCTTGTGGCTGATGCCGTAACGGCGGCAAAGGCCGTACATGAGCTCGTTCCCCTCCAGGCATAGCCGCCCCTTC
>JAKAKG010000085.1 GCA_021813555.1 Acidobacteriota bacterium | reverse complement strand
CCTCCTGCGTATGCGCATGGGCGAGGCGGGGCGAACGCGCGTGGAGCAGATGTTCCATCCCGAACGCCAGATGGGGAGGATCGCGGAGCTGTGTTTGGGAGAGGGGCAATGAGGAGATGAGGAGATGAGGAGATGGGGAGATGGGGAGATGAGGAGATGAGGCCATGAGGGAGCGAGTCCGTTGACTGACCTGAACCTGGCTTTCGTGCAGGACTGGCTCGTGGATTTCGGCGGCGCGGAGCGGTGCCTGGACGCCCTCTGTCCCGAGTTTCCACAGGCGCCCATCCACTGCATGTTCTACGATCCGCGCCAGTTTGGAAACTCCCATATCTCGCGCCACCTCATCCACACGACCTTCCTGAACAAGCCCCTCTTCAAGAACCGCTACAGGGCCTTTCTAGCGCTGTATCCCTTTGCCATCGAACAGCTCGACGTGGGGCGCCCCGACGTGGTCCTCTCCTTCAGCCACAGCGTGGCCCACGGAGCGCTCGTGCGTTCCGACACCCTGCACCTCTGCTACTGCCATACCCCCATCCGGTACGTGTGGGACCTGTATCACCCGTACCTCAAGCTCTCTGGGCTGGCGGCGGGGCCCAGATCTTGGCTCGCGAGGGCCATGCTCCATTATGTCCGCCTCTGGGATGCTGCGGCCGGCGGACGGGTGGACGCTTACATCGCCAATTCCCAATGCGTAGCTCGCAGGATTCGCCGCGTCTACGGCAAGGAGGCCGCGGTGGTATACCCGCCCGTCGACGTGGAAAGGTTCAAGCCCGCCGCCGAGCGCGGAGAGCATTTCCTCGTGGTGGGGCGGATGGTGCCTTACAAGAGGACCGATTTGGCCGTGGTGGCGTGCACGAGACTGGGGCTTCCGTTGAGGGTCGCCGGCGACGGGCCCGAGCTGGCCCGATTAAAGCGGCTGGCGGGACCGTCGGTGCAGTTCCTCGGCCGAATCTCGGACGCGGACGTGGCGGCGGAAATGGCCCGCGCCCGGGCCCTCCTTTTCTGCGGCGAGGAGGACTTCGGCATTACGCCCGTGGAAGCCCAGGCTGCGGGCACCCCCGTCATCGCCTACGGGAGCGGCGGGGTACTGGAAACGGTCATCCCGCCAGAAGGAGAGGACGCCTCTGCGGCCACGGGGCTCTTCTTCGATGAACCCTCCGCTGAGTCGCTGGCGGAGGCCTTGCGCCGCTTCGAGAAGGTGAGGCATGGATTCAAGCCGGAAGCGGCCGCAGCCCAGGCGGCGAAATTCTCCACCGAACGATACGTGGCGCAAATGCGAGCCCTCATAGCCTCAGAATGGGAAGCCTTCCGTGGCCGGCGTTGAGCTTTTCTTTTTCTACCTCTTCGCCGTAGCCGCCCCCTTGAGCATCGCGGCCCTCAACGCCGCCCAAGGGGGGCTCACCCTGTTCTTCCTGGCGCGCCTCGCAAGGGGCCGGTGGCGGCCGAACGTCCCCGCGCTCGTGCTCATGGCGTGGTTTGCCTGGTCGGCCATCTGTGCCCTGGCGAGCCCCCTTCGGGCCGAGGCGCTGAACGGTGTCCTCAATTTTTGGTCCTGGACCGCGTTCCTCACGGCCACGGCCATCCCGTGGACGGTAAGACAGCACCTGGGCAAGTGGTCCGGCTATTTGGCCTTTTCCATGGTGCTCACGATCCCTGCAAGCCTCACCGAGTTCTTTCTGGGAACGGACATCTTTCACCACCAGGCGCTGATGCAGAAGGTTCCCATAGGCGCGGTGAACGCCTATGGTTTTTTTAGCCAGCACCTGACCTACGCGGGGTCCATGGTCATCGGAGCCTGCCTCCTCGGAGGGCTGCTCCTCTATGGAGATGGAAAACGGCTCGCCATGCGCTGGGCGGGGATGGCGGCGGGCCTAGCGGGGATCATCCTGAGTTTGGCCAGAAGCTACTATGTGGGGTTCGCAGCGGCGATCCCCGTGCTCCTCTACCCGCGGGGGCGAAAAAAAATCCTTCAGGCGGCGGGGCTGGCTGTCGTCGTGGTGCTCGCCCTCGCGGTGGCCGGCCCTCCTTCCGTTCGAGCACGATTCAGGTCCCTGTGGGATCTCAACAATCCAAGCAGCGCGGAGCGCATCTACCTCTGGAAGGCGGGGCTGGAACAGTGGAGAGATAGGCCGCTGCTGGGTTGGGGCCCAGGCACCTACTCGCTCACGGCGGGGCCCTACAAGGCGCCCTACGCCCGGTTCATCCATTACCCGGGACGCCCCGCCGGTTTTCAGACCACGGGACACTGTCACAACCTTTACCTCATGATCGCTCTCCAGACGGGCCTCGTCGGGCTCCTCCTCTTTCTCGGTTTTCTTGCGGCCGTGATCGTCCGGATCTGGCAGCAGCCGGAAGCTGCACTCAAATGGGGCGTCCTCGCGGCCCTGGTGGCCTTCTTGGTAGGAGGACTCTTCGAGTACAACGGCGGAGACGTGGAGGTGGCCACGCTGCTCTTTTTCCTCATGGGGCTGGCGTGCGAGAAGAGTGAAACGCAAATAGTGAAAAGTGAAAAGTGAAAAGCAAGGGAACAATGTGGGCCGGCCTCCGCGGACAGAGTGCGGTGGTTCGAAGCCCCCTCCATGAAAAGCAGCCGGAGGTGGTTTCGTCTCGTTTCCTCCTCACTCCTCACTCCTCACTCCTCACTCCTCACTCTTCACTCCTCACTTCCCCATGACCTCCCTCCGCTCGGATGCCTTCGTCTTGTCCCGAAGCGCCTTGACCGAATCCTCGTGGATCGTGTGTCTGCTCACCCGCCGGGAGGGCAAGATGCGGGCCGTAGCGAAAGGCGCGCGGCGCACCAAGTCGCCTTTCAGGGGAGCCCTCGAACCGCTCAACCGCGTGCGGGTTGAGATAAGCCTGAGAGAGGGCCGCGACTTGGGCACGCTGATGTCAGCCGACCTGGAGGAGAGCGCCTTGGATCTCTTCGGCCGGTGGCCCGCCGCTGGAATCCTCTTGGCCGTCGTGGAGGTGCTGGACCGAGGGCTTGCGGAGCACAGCACCGAAGAGGAGACCTACAGGCTCGTAGGCGCGGTGCTCGATTCCATGCGGTCAGGGGTCTCTCCGGCTCTGGCCTGGCTCTACTTCGCGTCGTGGTTCCTCCGTCTCCACGGGGTACTCGGCCGCCCTGGCCGATGCGCCCATTGCGGCGCCGCCAAGGAAACGGGCCACTTCGACGCGGGAGCGGGAGGATGGATCTGCAGGGAATGCGCGAGAAGCCGTCTGGAGCAAGGCATCGACGTATCCTCCGCCACCAGGGAGGCGCTCGGAGACGTGTTCCGCTTGTCCTTGCCCGGCTTGGCCGCCCGAAGCCCTGGCCCGGAAGCCTTGAAGGGCCTGAAAGCCGTGGTATATTTAGCGCTTGTCTCCTACCTGGGAAGGCCGCTCGCGTCGGGGGACCACGTCAGCGGATGAGTCGGTTATCGGGTGATCAGGCGATCGCGCTTGCGAGACGCTCCTTCGGAGAACAAACATGCTCACCATGCAGGCCCTCATTGAAAAGATGAAGCACTTCTGGGCGGGGGAAGGGTGCCTCATCGCCGAGCCCTACGACCTGGAGAAGGGAGCCGGGACCATGAACCCCGAAACCTTCCTTCGGGTTTTGGGGCCCGATCCCTACGCCAGCGCCTACGTGGAACCCTGCCGCAGGCCGCGGGACGGCCGGTACGGCGAAAACCCGCAGCGCGTCGAGAAGCATCACCAATTTCAAGTCATCATCAAGCCCAGCCCCGACGATATCCAGGAGCGCTACCTGGCAAGCCTGCAATCCTTCGGGATCACGCTGAAGGAGCACGACCTCAAGTTTGAGGAGGACAACTGGGAAGCCCCAACCCTCGGAGCCTGGGGCGTGGGATGGCAGGTGATGCTGGACGGCACCGAAATCACGCAATTCACGTACTTCCAGCAGGCGGGGGGCCTGGACCTGAGGCCCATCACCGTGGAAATCACCTACGGCATCGAGCGCTTGTGCATGTTCCTCAACGGCATCGGGAACATCTACGAGATTCCGTGGAACGAGCGCTTCACCTACGGCGACATGAGGCGGGAGGCGGAGCGGCAGTTCTCCGCCTACGACTTCGAAGCGGCCCGGACCGATCTGGCGAGCCGCTGGTTTGACGAATACGAGTCCGAAAGCAAGCGCCTCCTCGACCTGGGGCTCTATCTTCCCGCCTACGACTTCTGCCTCAAGGCCAGTCACACGTTCAACATCCTGGACGCCAGGGGAGCCATCAGCGTAGCGGCCCGGGCGGACTATATCAAGCGCGTCCGGCGGCTGGCATGCGGGGCGGCGGAGGCCTACGTAAAGCGTAGCGAACCAGCACAGGCTGAGGAGGTGTCACGTGGCTGATTTCCTCCTAGAAATCGGGACGGAAGAAATCCCCTCCGGCATGGTCCGGGGCCTGGCCGAAGACCTGCTCGACCGCGTCACGGGCGGCCTTAAGGCCGCGGGGTTGGCGCCCTCCGGAAAGGCCCTCATCGCCGCCCCGAGGCGCATCGGCTTCGTTCTCGATGGCCTGCCCACGCGGCAGGAAGACCGGCGGGAGACGGTGGTCGGGCCTGCCCTCTCCATCGCCAGGGACGCCGCGGGCGCCTGGACGAAAGCCGCCGAAGGCTTCGCCAGGAAGCAGAACGTGGATTTAACCGCGTGCATCGAAGTGCAAGGGCCCAAGGGGATGTGCATCGGGTTCGAACGCGACGTGAAGGGGCGGACCTTGGCGCACATCCTGGCCGAAGCGGTTCCCGCCGCCGTGGACGCCATATATCTCCCGAAGGCAATGAAATGGGGAGCTGGGGAGTACCTCTTCGTTCGCCCCGTGCGCTGGGTCGTGGCGCTCCTGGACGGCGAGGTGGTGCCCCTGGCCGTGAAGGGCGTTACGGCCGGACGCGCGAGCCGGGGGCGGAGGATCTTCGGCTCGGAGCACGTGGAGATCCCGGCGGTGAAGGACTATTTTCCGCTGCTGGAGCGGGAGTTCGTGGTGGCGGACCCGGAAAAGCGGAGCCGCGGAATCCGGGCAGAGCTGGCGGAGCAGGCCGCCGCCCTGGGCGGACGGGTGCCGTCAGACCCGGAACTCGTGGAGAAGCTCGTCTACCTGTGCGAAGGGCCGCGCGTGCTCACGGGGGGGATCGATCCTGAATTCCTCTCGCTGCCATCCGAGATCCTCGTGGCGTGCTTGCGGGAACACCAGAGCTTCTTCGTGGTTCTCGGCGGCCAGGGGTGCGCCCTGCCTTACTTCTTGGCCGTGATGGATGCCCCGGCGGACCCCAAGGGCCTCGTCCGGCGCGGTCTGGAGAACGTGTCCCGGTCCAGGCTGTCGGACGCGCGATTCTTCTATGAGCACGATAAAGCTGTTCCTCTGGAACGCCGGCTCGAGGAGCTCAAGGGCATCGTCTACCATCCCAAGCTCGGTACCTACTTCGACAAGGCGGTGAGGTTGGAGGCCCATGCCAGGGAGCTGGCACCCTATTTCGGCGCTGCCCCCGCGAAGGCCGCAAGGGCCGCCAAACTCTGCAAGTGCGATCTGGCCTCCCTCCTGGTCCAGGAGAAGGAGTTCACGGGATTGCAGGGCGTGGCTGGGGGACTCTATGCGGAGGCCCAGGGCGAGGACCCGGACGTAGCCGAGGCCATCAAGGTGCACTATGACCCTAAGCCCGGCGCTGGCCCGGTCGCGATGACCGTGTCCCTTGCCGACAAACTGGACACCCTCGTGGAGTTCTTCCGGATCGGACAGGCGCCCACGGGATCCAAGGATCCCTTCGCCTTGAGGCGTGCCGCGTCTGGAGCCGTGGCCATCCTGTCAGACCGTTTTCAAGCGGTCCGGCCGGGCGCGAGACGGGAAGACCTAGCGGACCTGATCGGCCGCTGGGCTGGGCAGGGGAGCGAGCCGCTGATTCAGTTCCTTGGAGAACGCGCGCGGCACAAGTGGGAGGGCGAAGGCTTCGCCTACGACGAGGTGAACGCCGTCCTGGCCACGGGACTTCACGATCTGGCCGATTCGCACGCCCGCCTTCAGGCCCTGCACGGGGTACGCAACGAGGCGGCCGAGGATTTTGATCACCTGTCCGTGGCCTTCAAGCGCGTCAGGAACATCCTCAAGGGCCTTCCGGAACATGGCCTGTATCCTTCGAAATTCCTGCCCGAGGGTCATCAGGAGGGGGACGCGGAGCGGGCCCTTTATCAAGCCTACAGCGCTGTCGCGGAGGAAGCGTCCAGGGCGCTCGATGCGGGGGATTACGAGAGCGCCCTCCGCCGGCTGTCCACCCTCCGTCCGTCCGTGGACAGGTTCTTCGATGACGTGCTGGTCATGTGCGACCCGGAGGGTAAGGATCCCGGCAAAACCGCGCTCCAAAACAACCGGCTGGCCCTCCTCCAGCGCGTCGTGGGCCTCTTCAACAGAGTGGCGGACCTGAGCGAGATCGTGCCCCGAGAAATCTGATCAGGGGAAAAGGGCCAAATACCCCAATGGCGCGAACGCCTGGCAACTGGTCCTTGACCTTCTTTCTATTTAGATAAAGATTACTATTCTGGTAACATTACGAAGGGAGGGGCGTGTTCACCATAGGCCGCAACACCGATTACGCCTCGCGCATCGTGCTTCACCTGGCCTGCCTTGAGCCGGGTGCCCGCGTGACGGCGGCGGACATCGCCTCCAGAAGGCTGATTCCATCGGCGTTCATCAGGCGCATCGTGAGCCGCTTATCGGCAGTGGGTGTCCTGGCCACGGTGCGGGGCAGCGGGGGAGGCATTGCCCTGGCCCGCCCCGCCGCGCAGATCACTCTCCGGGAGGTGGTGGAGGCCTTCGAGGGACCCCTGTCCCTCAACGTCTGCGTGGCTTCCCCGGCGATTTGCCCCCTCTCGGTGACGTGTCCGGTTCAGCAGGCCTGGGTTGGAGCCACGCAGCACCTGGCCGCTTTCCTTACGGGAGTCACCTTCGGTGACTTGGCCAGGGAGATTCGCGATCCGCAATCCGTCCCATAGCCGGCAGTGAGGCGCTCACCCTTGCGCCCCAGCGGAGGGAGCCATTAAGATGAGAGTGGTCATGGGTCAAGATTCTGAGGGGAGGTGTGCATGGATGCGATGACGTTGTCGCGCGTTCAGTTCGGACTGACGGCGGGATTTCACTATCTGTTCCCGCCGCTCACCATCGGGCTGGCCTGGATCCTCGTGGTCCTGGCCTGGCTGCGCCTGAGACGCGCGGAACCCGTCTACGACCAGATGATGCGGTTTTGGACCAAGCTCTTCGCCATCAATTTTGCCATCGGCGTGGCCACGGGCATCATCATGGAGTTCGAGTTCGGCACGAACTGGTCCACGTATTCGAAATACGTGGGAGATATTTTCGGCGCGCCGCTGGCGGCCGAAGCGATTTTCTCCTTTTTTCTGGAAAGCAGTTTCTTGGCTGTCCTGGTCTTCGGTTGGAACCGCGTCTCCAAACGGGTGCACTTCTTCTCGGCGCTCATGGTGGCCCTCGGGTCCGTGCTCTCGGCCTTCTGGATCATCGTGGCCAATTCCTGGCAACAGACACCGGCGGGATACAAGCTCGTCACGGACGGGGCAGGCAAGGTGGTCCGGGCCGAACTCACGAGCTTCGCGGCGGCGATCTTCAACCCCTCCACCCTCCCGCGGTTCTTTCACGCCGTTGCAGGGGCCCTTGTGACGGGAGCCTTCGTGGTGGCTGGGATCAGCGCCTGGTACCTGCTGAAGGGGCGGCACGTGGACTTTGCCCGGAAGTCGCTGGCCATCGGCATTGTAGTTGGGGTCATCGCGACCATGGGCTCGGCTGTGGTGGGGGACTGGCACACCCGGCAGGTGGCCCACACCCAGCCCGAGAAGTTTGCCGCCATGGAAGCCCTTTTCAAGACCCAGAGCGGCGCCCCCCTGCTTTTGCTGGGCTATCCACTCCCCGATCTTGGTATCCCGAAGCTTTTGAGCCTCATGGTCTACTTCGACCCCAACGCCCAGGTCAAGGGACTTGACGCCTTCCCGCCCCAGGATCTTCCTCCCGTGACCTTCACGGCCATGTCCTTCCACGCCATGGTGTGGCCCGGGTTCATGTGTATGTTCGTGATGCTGTACGGAGCCTTGCTGTTGAAGCGAGGCAGACTCTACGACAGCAGGCGCTTTCTCAAGGCCCTGTTCTGGCTCATTCCGGTGCCCTTCGCCCTCAACGAGATCGGGTGGTTTACCGCCGAGATCGGCCGCCAGCCCTGGGCCGTCTACCACCTTCTGCGTACGGCGGACGCCTATTCGCCCACGGTTCCCGCGGGGCAGATTCTGTTCTCCATCATCCTGTTCACGCTCATCTTCACCGGGCTCTTCGCCCTGGGCTTCTACGCCGTCCGGAAGCACGTGCTGGCGGGCCCGGAGGCCGAAGCAAGCAGGAAGAGGGGGTAGCCCATGCTCAACACCATCTGGTTCCTGCTGATCGCCGTCCTCATGACCATTTACGCCATCCTCGACGGCTTCGACCTGGGGGTGGGCAACTTGCACCTTTTTGCCAAGGGCGAGGAGGAGCGGCGCCTTTTCATCAAGTCCATCGGCCCCGTTTGGGACGGCAACGAAGTGTGGCTACTCACGGGAGGGGGCGCCCTCTTCTCAGCCTTTCCGCCCGTGTACGCCACGGTCTTCTCGGGGTTCTACCTGGCCATGATGCTGGTTCTGGTGGCCCTCATCATGCGGGCCGTGGGCGTGGAGTTCAGAAGCAAGGTGGAGTCGCCCTCCCTCAAGGCGCTCTGGGACAAATTCTTCTTCCTGGGGAGCTTCCTCGCCTCTATCCTATTTGGAGTGGCCGTGGGCAACCTTATGAGGGGCATTCCCATCGACGAGACCGGCACCTTCACGGGATCCTTCCTGGGGCTGCTCAATCCCTACTCGGTGTTCATGGGGATCGTGAGCCTGGCCATGTTCACCCTCCAGGGGGCCACGTACCTCGCGCTGCGCACGGCCGGAGGTCTGCGCGAGCGGGTCTCAGGCTGGGCCGTGCGGCTGTGGGCGGCCTTCGCGGTGCTGTACCTCGTGGCGGCCTTTTGGACGCTGGGGGTGTCCCCGCACCTGTACCACCGTTACTATTCAGTCGGCTGGCACTGGGTGACCATCGCGCTCTTCGTGGCGGCGATGGTGGCGCTCCCGGTATTTCTGAAAGGGCGCCGGTTCGGATGGGCCTTTGCGTCGTCCTCCCTTGCTATCGCCGGACTCACCTCGACCTTGGCCCTCTCCGCCTATCCCATGCTGGCACCCTCCAGCACGAACCTGGACTACAGCCTCACGGCCTTCAATGCGTCTTCGTCGCCCCTGACTCTCCAGACCATGCTCATCCTGGCGCTCATCGGCGTTCCTCTGGTGCTGGGGTACACGGTCTACATCTACTCGGTCTTCATGGGCAAGGTGGACGGGTCCACACCGGGGTATTGAGGGGGCTCCAAAACTGCGGAGGCGGGCCCGTGGCGGGCCCGCCTCCTTATTGCGTCTAGTTTTGCGGCATCTCGCCCGGCGGATTCTAGCGGCTCAGGGCAGGACCAGCAGATCGAGATTTCCGTCCGGGAAGGACCTGAAGAGGGCGGCGCCTTCGGCCGAAGGGATGGTCGCGGTGAGCCGCAACGCGTCCCTCTGGCGGAATTTCAGGGCTGCCAGGAAGTCGTGCCAGCGGCTGTGAGGGTCCGTGACCTTCATGACCGCTCCAGGCACGATTCCCTCGAGGTGGAGGTGAATGGCGCGGCCCCCGTCGCATCGGATCACGAAGACGGGAGGCACGGGGGTGAGTTCTTCCAGCGTGGGAGGGATGACGTCGGCCTTGTCGGGCGTGGGAATGGTCGAGGCGTCGCCGGGGATGATTCTGACCCGCTGAACGACCTTGGGCGGATCCAGGTGGGCGTTGAACCATACGTCGTCAATCCAGGGTCCCGCATGCTGGCGGGCCACCCAGAAGACCCGGGGGTAGGCGAGGGCCAAGGAATCGAGCTTGTACGTGGCTACGGCGACGCCGGAATGGCAGATGCGGATTTCCCGGGCGCCCACGGCCAGCTCCAGGTAGAACTGGTTTGAAAGGGCAAGGCGCCCACGCTCATCGGCCAGCCGCTCGCCCGGCGCCGGGGGTGGCGGCGGCGCTGGGGCCGGCTGCGGCTTGGCTTTGGGTTTGCCCGCCAGGGCCAGGAGCGAGAGGGCCAGCAACAACACGAACATCATCAGTTTTTTCATGTCAGTACATGAACACCGGTGTGCCCACCGGCGCCTTCTTCCAAATAATCCTCAGGTCGTCCCGCCCCACGCGGATGCAGCCATGGCTCACGTTCCGTCCCAGGAGACGGGTGTAGAGAGTCCCGTGGATCATATAGCCCGAGGGTCCGCCGCCGAGATCGAGGGCGTACTCGCCGAGCATCCCCTCCTGGACACGGTCCGCGTAGTTTCGCGGCATGGGTTCACCCGATTCGATGTAATCCCAATCGGGAGCCGTCCATGTGGGGTTTTCCCTCTTGGATTTGACGAAGAAACGGCCCGTGGGCGTGTCGAAGACCCATTTCCTCTTGCCCGACGGGTCATCCAGGATCGAGCCGGCTCCAGCGGAAATGACGGCGGTCAGGATGTTTTTCCCGTCTTCGAAGAGGTGGAGGCGGTTGTGGACCCGGTCGATGACGATGTAGACGCCCCCTTTGGGCGCTAGCTTGGCCAGGGCCTTCGGGTCTGGGGGCGGCAACGGGTCTCCCTTGTCGTCCGTGAGCAGGAGGGGGCCTTGGATAAGGTGATCACTCACGTAAGCCGGGGTCAGCTTTCGAAGGCCGTAACCCGTGGAGAGGTAAAAGAGGCCGGCCAGAGCCACCAATCCCACCGTGCCCAGGAGGAGCGCGAGCCCCGCGGCGCGGAAGATCCACGCTCTGCGTTTCTCGGGCCTGTCAACGCCGAGCGAAGGTCCTCCGGAGGAACTCGGGGCGGAATCCAGGAAGTCCATCAGCTTCTCCCCGCTCGCCTGAGGGCGGAACGGACGGGGCCATCCCCGCCGTCGCTGCCCACGATAGCCACCATGGTACCGACAGACGCTTCCTTGAACAAGGTCTCCATGGCGCGGTTATCAGGGGCGATGCACCCGTCGGTCCAATCGTAGCCCTTCCCTCCTTCGCCGTGGATTTCGATGAGGCCGCCGATGGC
>JAKAKG010000024.1 GCA_021813555.1 Acidobacteriota bacterium | reverse complement strand
CGGCCGCGTGCAGGACATCCGGCAACCTCATGCCCGCCATCCTCGACTGCGTCCGCGCCTACTGCACCGTGGAGGAGACAAGCAACGCCATGAAAGATGTGTTCGGGGAGTACCGGGAAACAAGCGTGTTTTGATTGCGGATTTCGGATTTGGGATTTGGGATTTGGGAAAGAAACAGGAAAAGACCCGCGAGCGCGCTGGTTCATTCCGAAATCCGAAATCCCAAATTCTTCAGAGGGCTACCTCCATGGAATGGATCCTCGGAGTGGCGATCGGGATCGGGCTGGCGGCGGCGTGCGGGTTCCGGATCTTCCTGCCGCCCTTGGTCCTGAGCATCGCGGCGATCGCGGGGCACCTTCCCCTGACCCCGGGATTCCAATGGGTGGCTACATGGCCGGCGCTCACGGCCTTCGCCGTGGCCACCGCCCTTGAAGTCGCCGCCTACTACGTCCCCTGGCTGGACAACCTGCTGGACACGGCCGCCACGCCCATCGCCGTCGTCGCCGGTGTCCTCATCTCCGCCTCAACCATGACGGACGTGAGCCCCTTTCTGAAATGGACCCTGGCGGTCATCGCCGGGGGAGGCGCGGCGGGCCTGGTTCAGGTGCTCACGGTGAAGACGCGCCTCCTTTCCACGGCCTTCACCGGCGGCCTCGCCAACTGGATCGTGGCGACGGCCGAGACGGCCGCCTCATCCGTCCTCTCCATCCTCGTCGTCCTCATCCCCGTCCTCGCCATCGCCCTCCTCCTCGTCTTCCTCGCCTTCGCCTCATGGCGCGTCGCGCGAAAAAGGACGGCCTGATGTCACTCCGAGGGCAAGGGACCTGACAGGCTGTTGAGAATCTCGCATGGGCCGCGCGAAAGCGGCCGAGGGCAGAACGGCAGTTCCCACCGGATCCAATTGGTAGTAAGATGAGCACGATTCACGTTGGATGACGCGCCCTTGTTCCACAGGGTGACGAATGCAGGATGAGTTTTCGAGGGAACGCCAGACTGCCCAATCGCTGAGGAGGAATCTGGACGAAACAGAGACACAACGGCAGATGTCCGCGCGTCCGAACGCGGAATGCTTTTTGACAAATGGGGGACCCGTCTCATGCAAAACATGATGAACTCAATCAAGCTGTTGAAATGCGGCACGCCGGGCCGGCCGCGGTATTTTGCGGTGGTGGTGGCCGCACTGGCGCTGGCCGCCTCCGCCTTGGCCGGCACCAACGTGTGGACCACGGGTGGCCCCGTGGGGGGCAACACCGTCTGGACCATGGCGGCCGATCCAAACAACGCCGCCACGCTGTACGCGAGCATCCTGTACGGCCCCCTTTACAAGACCACGAACGGGGGAGCCAACTGGAGCCAGCTCTCCCTCTCCATTCCGTCCATGAACACCATTGGGGCCATCGCCGTGGACCCCACCAACTCCAGCGTCGTCTACGCCGCCTGGTACGGCATCGCCAAGAGCACCAACGGCGGCGCCACCTGGTCCGGCTTCTACAATCCGGCGGCCTACATCAACACCATCGTGGTTGACCCCACGAATCCGTCCCTCGTGTACGCCGGCGGCAACGGCTACGGGATCTACAAGAGCACGGACGGTGGCGGCACTTGGAATCCAGCCACCACGGGGCTCACCAACAACGGCGTGTTCGCCATCGTCATGGCCCCCGGCTCGCCCCAAACCCTGTACGCGGCCACGGACGGCGGCGGCGTCTTCAAGAGCACCGACGGGGCGGCCACCTGGGCGCCGGCCAACACCGGGCTGGCCAACCTGGGGACTCGGGGGCTCACGGTGGACCCGGCGACCGGAACCCTGTACGCCGCCACGACCGGCAGCGGCGTCTACAAGAGCACCGACGGCGCCGCGAACTGGACCGCCGCCGGCCTCGCCGGAGGCAATTTGTCCGAGATTTTCGCCGACAGCTTCGGAAACTTGTACGCGACGGACTATTCGGCGGGGCTCTTCATGAGCTCCAACGGAGGCACCACGTGGCCCTCCATCGCCGCCGGCCTCGGCGGCAATGACGTCAACGCGGTCGCCCCCAATCCGGCGGCGAGCGGATCGCTCCACGTGGGCACCACGAACGGCGGCATCTTTGGGACCACCAACAGCGGGACCACCTGGACGGCCCAGAACCTCGGCCTGGGCTCTCACCTGTCCGTTTATTCGCAGGCCGTGGACCCCGCCAGCCCCTCGACCCTGTACGCGGGCAGCGGCGACGGCCTCTTCAAGAGCACGGATAGCGGCGCCAACTGGACGAAGATCGCCTACTCGGGGAGCACCGTGAATTCGGTGATCGCCGACGCGAGCGTTTCTCCGACCCGGCTCTACACCGCGGTCTGGGGCTCGGGCGTCAACGTGAGCACCGACGGCGGCGGCACCTGGACGAACCTCAACAACGGCGCTTTCCTGACCAACATCCTTTGCGTAGGGCAAGATCCGGCCAACGCCTTGATTCTCTACGCGGGCACCAACGGCAACGGCCTCTTCAGGTCCATCAACGGCGGAACCTCCTGGACGGACGTCTCCGGCGGCACCGGCGGCCTTCCCGCCAATTTGAACTTCTGCTGCCTGGCCTTCGATCCGAACCATTCCGGCACGCTCTACACCGGCTCGCAGTTCAGCGACGCGATCTACAAGACGGTGGATGGGGGGACGACCTGGACGCAGGTCTTCAGCGGCGCCGACTTCGGAGTCTACTCCATCGCCGTGGCCCCCTACGATTCCAACACGGTCTATGCGGCCAGCTACGGCAACGCGAACGGCGTGGTGAGATCCATCGACGGGGGCACCACCTGGAATCCCGCCAATGGGGGGCTCTCCTGTCTCGGGGTGTACGCCGTGGCCCTCGATCCCGTCACTTCAGGAACCGTCTACGCCGCCGTGGGCGGATGCAACTACTACACGGGCATCTACAAGAGCATCGATGGCGGCGCCACGTGGGCCGCCATCAACGCCGGCCTGAGCAACACCAAAACGCACGCGATCATGGTGGATCCCACCAACCGGGCCAACCTTCTCGCTGGCACGGAGGCGGGCGTCTTCACCATGACCCAGGTGGGACCCGTGGTGACCGCCATCGCTCCCGCGAGCGGGTCCACCTCGGGCGGGACCACCGTGACCATCACGGGCTCCAACTTCACGGGGGCCGCCGCCGTGAGCTTCGGCGCGGAACCCGCCACCGGCTTCACGGTCGATTCGGACACGCAGATCACGGCCGTCAGCCCGGCACACGCACCCGGAGTCGTGGACATCACCGTCACCAGCCTCGCGGGGACCAGCGCCACGTCGGCCGCCGATCAATTCACCTACACGTGCCCCTCCGTCACCCTCTCACCAGCGACCCTGCCGGGAGGATTCGCGGGCGCCTCCTACTCCCAAACGGTCACCGCCAGCGGAGGCGATGGGCCCTACACCTACCAAGTATCCTCCGGCTCGCTTCCCACCGGGCTCGGCCTCGACACCGCGACGGGCGCCATCAGCGGCCTTCTCTCCGCAGCCGGAACCTTCGACTTCACGGTGACCGCGACGGACGCCAACGATTGCGAGGGGTCCCAGTCGTACACCGTCACGATTCTGACCTGCCCCACGATCACGGTGAGCCCGAACCGGCTGGCCGCTGGAGTCGCGAACACCGCTTATAGCCCCGTAACCTTCACGCAGACAGGCGGTGTGGGCACGGCCACCTGGACCGAGACGGGCGCGCTGCCCGCGGGTGTCACGTTTACGGACAACGGGAACGGCACGGCGACTCTCGCGGGCACTCCCACCGAGACGGGCAACTTCTCCGTCACGGTGATGGCCACGGACGCCAACGGCTGCACGGGAAGCCAAGCCTACTCCTTGGTCATTGCCAACCCGCCCGTGCCCGCCTCGGCCCCCGGCCTCACGGCGGCCCCGGCCACCGTGTGCCTCGGAGTGCAGACCCTTCCACTCTCCATCACGCCCCAACTGACTGTCACCGACGGCTCCGAGGTCCTCGGCAACCTGCTCATCTCCAACGTCCCCGCCGGCGCCACCCTCTCGGCCGGCGTGGACCAGGGCTCGGGTACGTGGCTGCTCACCCCGGCCCAGCTCACCGGCCTGACGATCACCCTCCCCGCCGGCACCTTGTCCTTCACCTTGAGTGTGCAGGCCAGCGAGGCCAAGCAGGCGGTCCTGCTTCCGCAGGCCGATTCTTACGTGGACTCGACGAACCCATCTTCCAACTACGGAACCTTGGGCAACCTCCAGGTCCTGACCTATGGATCGACGACGTGGGATTCCTACCTCCGGTTTGACCTGTCGTCCCTGCCACCCGGCGCCGTCATCACGGACGCCACCTTCTCGATCATTTTCTACAACGGATTCGCTTACGGCGGTGACGGCAACCACTATCTGTTCTTCGTGCCCGACGACACCTGGACGGAGACCGGCATCACGTGGAACAACCGCCCCGCTTATACGACCCCCTATCTGGGTTACTGGTGGCCGTGGAACAACAACACGCCGCGCTACTGGACCTTCGGCGTGGAGGTGGGCCCCACGGTCCAGACCAAGTTCGCGGGCGACCAGTGGGCCTCCTTCTGCATCCACAACGGCGGCGGCTACAGCGGTTTCTACTACTCCCGCGAGGCGGGCGCCACGAACAGCCCCAAGCTGGCCGTCAACCATGATCCCGCTTTCACGACGCAGCCCCTCACGGTCACGGTGACTTCCCTGGCGCTCTCGCCGGCTTCGCTACCCACTGGTACGATGGGAGCGGCGTACTCGCCGGTGGTCTTCAGCCAGACGGGCGGCGTGGGCACGATCGCCTGGTCCGAGTCGGGCGCGCTTCCCGCGGGCATGACCTTTGCCGCGGCCACGGCGACCCTCTCGGGGACGCCCACCGCCTTGGGGAGCTATCCCTTCACGGTGACGGCCACCGACTCCAACGGCTGCACCGGCACCCAGAACTACACCCTCACCGTCGTTTGCCCCGCCATTGTCCTCTCGCCCGCCACGCTTCCCGGCGGCATCGTGGGAACGGCCTACAGCCAGGGCGTCACGGCCACGGGAGGAACGGCGCCGTACACCTATGCCCTGACCGCCGGAGCGCTGCCTGCCGGCGTGGCCTTGACCCCCGCGACGGGCGGCCTTAGCGGCACGCTGACGGCCTCGGGCACCTACACCTTCACGATCACCGCGACGGACGCCTACGGGTGCACGGGGAGCCAGCCCTACACCCTCACCATCCTCTGCCCCACCATCACCCTCTCGCCGGCCACACTGCCCGGCGGCATCGTGGCTTTCCCCTATTCGCAGGTCGTCTCGGCCGGCGGCGGCACCCCGCCCTACACCTTCGCGGTCACGGCCGGCACCCTGCCTCTCGGCCTCCTCCTCAACAGCGCCACGGGCGCCATCACCGGCACGCCGTCTTTGTACGCGAACTTCTCCTTCACGGTCACGGCGACGGACGTCTACGGATGCACCGGGAGCCAGAATTACTTCATGGCCATCGGGCTGTACGACTCTTCCTACAGGGACGACAACGGCCGCTCCTCGGTATGCCTCAACAGCAAGACGGGAGACTGGCAGTACACGGTCCTCTCCGGCGCCGGCAAGGGTGTCTACTCGGGCAAGGGCACCGTCACCAAGACGACCGACCGATGGACCTTCAGATCCGTGGCGGGCTCGCCCCGTCTCATGCTCCTCACCTACTATCCTCGATTGTTCATGGCCACGGGTTCGCTGGGTGGCAGCGACTTCGTCTCCCAGCTCTACGACCGCACCACGAAGGACGATCCCTTCACCTGTTCACCCAGGTAAGGTTCCCTTAAGGGAAGCACCCATGGGGCGGCCTTCGGGCCGCCCTTTTTCTTGCTCGGCCCCTCATGTCCTCCGGTGGCCCGGACGTCCCCGGCGGGCAGCATAAGAATTGCGGATAAGGCGGCGCCACTCGCCTCTCCCCGCGAGCGGGCGGCGGGAAAGGATCGTGTTTCGCTACGGACCCTTCGGCACCGCGCTCATACCTGCTGGAGCATCTGATCCTGGCAGGGTGTGTAGCGTTCCACACGCATGGGAGATCAAACTTCCCGGATCAGGTCAAACAAATAGCCGTGTACATCGTGATGCGTCTCGCGTCTCGCGTCTCGCGTCTCGCGTCTCGCTCGATAGATCAGGGAGCCGAATGCGAGGGGCGGTCGCTCCCCGCTCCCCTTCCTGGCATCCCCTCATCCCGGCATCTCGTCATTTCTGCATCAGGCCACGATTTTCCTGAGGATGTGGTAGGCCACGAGCAGGAGGATGGCGCCCACCACGGCGCCGATGAACCCCGCGCCTTGGCCCGCCTTGTACCACCCGATCATCTGGCCGAGATAGGTGGCCACGAAGGCCCCGGCGACGCCCAGGAGCATGGTGATGATGCAGCCGCCGGGATCGCGCCCAGGGGTGAGGAACTTGGCCACGATTCCCGCCAGCAGTCCGATCAGCAACGTCCAGAGAATGTGCATAGGGTCCTCCTGTTTTCACCAACCCGCGCCGCCGCCTTGCCTCGCGTGCTGCGCCTACCCTATCACCTTTGGGAACAAGTTCAAGCTCGCCGCCCGAGGGGCCCCGGGAGGGCTCGGCGGTTCTGCGGTCTCGGGAGGGCACGGTGGCCCTCCCCTACGACCCGATCACCTCTGGGTGCGGCTTCTGAAGGGAGCGGGGCCGAGGGCGTCACTCCAGGGGCAGGACGCACTGAGGGGAGTTGTTGCCCGGGCGGTTGACGTGGGTGGAAACCTCCCGGGCCCGCATGGCCTCGGAAGGGTATGGCCTCAGCAGGGGCAGGAGGGCCGCCGGGTCCTTCTGGGACGGGTCCAGCCAGGCGGCTTCGTCCTCCTGGGGCAGGATCGCGGGCATCCGCGTATGGATGGCGCGCATGAAGTCGTTCGCCTCTACTGTGATGATGGCGCAGCTCTGCACCGTTTCCCCGCCGGGGTCCGTCCACCGCTCCCAGAGCCCCGCGAAGGCGAAGACTTCCCGGTCCGCCAGGGTGATGTGCATGGGATGCTTGCGGCCTCCCTCCGTCTTCCACTCATAGAACCCGTCGGCCACGATGAGGCACCGCCGCTCTCGAAGCGCCTTTCGGAAGGCCGGCCTTTCCGCCACCGTCTCCGCCCGCGCGTTGATGAGGCGGTTTCCGATGGCCGCGTCTTTGGCCCAGGACGGGATGAGCCCCCACCGCATGGGAACGAGGACCCTCGCGCCGTCCGCCTCCAGCACCACCTGCACGAGCTGGCCCGGCGCCACGTTGAAGCTCGGCCCCAGCGCTTCACCCACCGGCGCCGCCCCGAAGAGCGTTCCCATCTCCCCCGTCCCGTGCCGCGAAGTAAAGCGTCCGCACATGCTCACCTCCCGCTCAGACTATCGCCCGGAACGGGCACGCGCAAGAAGGCCCCCCGGCCTGCCCGCGCCTGCCGCGGCCCCTGACACAGGGGTGGTGCATGAACGGCGACGGGAGGGCACGGTGGCCCTCCCCTACGGACCCCCGCTGTGGGAGCCGTCGCCGACGGCGAACCTTCGAAGGGCTACCCTCACCGTAGGGGCGGGGCCCTGTCCCCGCCCGCCGGGGTGCTCTGCACAAGGGTGGTGTCTGAACGGCGACGGGAGGGCACGGTGGCCCTCCCCTACGGACCCCCGCTGTGGGAGCCGTCGCCGAAGGCGAACCTCCGTAGCGGCCGATTTCGCTTGCCCTGAGGACTACCCTCGCGGGCTTCCACCGAAGGGGATCGGCCGAACCCCATCGGCCTCAGGAGAGGCCTCCTGCGGCAACGAGCCGCCGTTGTAGGAGCGAGCCCTTCCCCGCCTACGTTCCTCCGCTTGACTTCCGCCCGCGGCCAGGCCTAGGCTTGCTCCTTCGCCGCGGCGGCCTGCCGGGTGCGTCCCAAACAAGCATTGCGTCCTAGGGGGGAGCCCATGCCTAGTCTTCGAAGCCGCCTGTTGCTGTTCACCATGAAGAACAGCCACCTGCTGCGGTTCCGGCTCACGAAAGAAACCGTCGATTGGAACGCCAGGGAATCCATCCTCCATTTTCGCGATCAATGCGAAGAGGGCGCGAAGCGGTTCGGCAAGATTCCCGAGGGCATGGAGGTGGTGCCCGTCCTGGCCGACGGCCTTCGCGCGGAATGGATCGTGCCCTCCGGGGCTGGGAAGGACGACGTCCTCTTCTTCGTCCACGGCGGCGGCTACGTGTCGGGGTCCTGTTCCGACCACCGGGTTCATGCGGCCAAGTTTGTCAAAGGCGCCAACGTGGCGGCTCTGCTGTATGAATACCGCCTGGCCCCGGAGCACACCTTCCCCGCGGCGCTCGACGATTCGGTCACGGCCTACCGGTGGCTCCTGTCCCAGGGCGTCGCGCCCTCCCGCATCGTCTTCGCGGGAGATTCCGCCGGCGGCGGCCTCTGCCTGGCCACCCTGCTCGCCCTCAAGGACAAGGGCATCCCTCTTCCCGCGGCGGCCGTGGCCCTCTCTCCCTGGACCGATCTCAAATGCACGGGCGCGTCCTATGGCACCAATGCACGGAAATGTCTCTCCCCCGAGGGCACGTGGACGGCCTTCAGCAAGCACTACGCCGGCGCCCACGATCCCGGCCTGCCGCTCATGTCCCCTCTCTACGGAGACCTTCACGGCCTTCCGCCGCTGCTCATCTATGCCGGAGGAGATGAAATCCTCCTCGACGACGCCGTGCGCTTTGCCCAGAAGGCGAACGAGGCCGGCGTGGACGTCACCTTGCGCGTCGGCGAGGGCCTCTTTCACTGCTATCCCGTGTGCGCCCCCCTCTTCCCCGAGGCCACCCGGGCCATGAGCGAGATTTGCGCCTTCATCAAGGCGCACCTGCCCGTGGCCGGCCCCAGTCCCCGCCCCCCGGCGGCGAATCTTCCGTAGCGGCCGATCGCCGATCGGCCGAAAACCACCGGCCTGGCACAGCGCCCCCCGGCCTGACAACGGCAGGCCGCTACATCCCCCCGTTGTGGGAGCCGTCGCCGACGGCGAATCTTCGAAGGCCGCCATCCCATCTTCCGTAGCGGCCGATGCTCGCATCGGCCGAACCCATCGGCCCAGCACCGCCGCCCCCGGCCTGCCAACGGCAGGCCGCCACACACCCCCGTTGTGGGAGCCGTCGCCGACGGCGAATCTTCGAAGGCCGCCATCCCATCTTCCGTAGCGGCCGATGCTCGCATCGGCCGAAAACCACCGGCCTGGCACAGCGCCCCCCGGCCTGCCAACGGCAGGCCGCTACATACCCCCGTTGTGGGAGCCGTCGCCGACGGCGAACCTTCGAAGGCCGCCATCCCATCTTCCGTAGCGGCCGATGCTCGCATCGGCCGAACCCATCGGCCCAGCACCGCCGCCCCCGGCCTGCCAATGGCAGGCCGCTCCATACCGCTGTTGTGGGAGCCGTCGCCGACGGCGAACCTTCGAAGGCCGCCATCCCATCTTCCGTAGCGGCCGATGCTCGCATCGGCCGAACCCATCGGCCCAGCACCGCCGCCCCCGGCCTGCCAACGGCAGGCCGCCACACACCCCCGTTGTGGTCGCCTCCCTCCCTCGTGCCTCATGGTTGCTTCGGCTCAACCGGCCTGCTCTTCGTCTTCGGCCGAATCCTCCGGAGGCAGAGAAGCGCTCGCCCGTGCAGGGAATGGCAACGTACAAAAGACCCGGTGCCGAAACCGAATCAGGGGGCTGTCGTTAGGGTTAGGCTCCCATGAGGCTAACAGTAAAGACCTGACCCCATTTCTCCAAGCCCGGTCCATCCCCGCGCGTGCGGGGAACACTCACGTTTTGTGGGCGGCAGGGCACCTCCTTTCGGTCCATCCCCGCGCGTGCGGGGAACACACCCACACAGGCGGCGCGCAACTCCTCGCTAGCGGTCCATCCCCGCGCGTGCGGGGAACACGGTGCGTTACGCAAGCCGGGGGATTATGCGTTCGGTCCATCCCCGCGCGTGCGGGGAACACATGCGCTCGGCCAAGTCCTCTATGTGGCAGAGCGGTCCATCCCCGCGCGTGCGGGGAACACTCACCCTCAAACCCGCCGACGATGCGGGTGTTCGGTCCATCCCCGCGCGTGCGGGGAACACATGCTGGCCCACGAATTCGGGCTTCACAACGGCGGTCCATCCCCGCGCGTGCGGGGAGTATATCGACCAGCCCTACGACAACGGCGGTCCATCCCCGCGCGTGCGGGGAACACCCGGGTCTCGCCGAATCACTCAAGGCCGAGGGCGGTCCATCCCCGCGCGTGCGGGGAACACTGTCGGAACTGGCGCTCCTCCTCCATGGCCCCCGGTCCATCCCCGCGCGTGCGGGGAACACCTCCGCATAGCCTCCGCCGCACGAGTAGCGGCCGGTCCATCCCCGCGCGTGCGGGGAACACCCCAGTGTGCCGCCTAGTTCTCACACCACAGGCGGTCCATCCCCGCGCGTGCGGGGAACACGTATGGCATGGGTCCTCTCCTGAGCTAGTGACCGGTCCATCCCCGCGCGTGCGGGGAACACTTGGCGAAGGTCTCGGTGGTGAACCCCTTGGCCGGTCCATCCCCGCGCGTGCGGGGAACACATAGCCAGGCCGTTGAATAGGCCAACTGTAGACGGTCCATCCCCGCGCGTGCGGGGAACACACCCCTGCCCAACTCGACAGGGCGTTTAATGCCGGTCCATCCCCGCGCGTGCGGGGAACACCGCAAGCCATTGCGCCCAACTCTGGCCCCCGTCGGTCCATCCCCGCGCGTGCGGGGAACACGGCCAGCCGGGATTCTATTTTGTGGATATGATCGGTCCATCCCCGCGCGTGCGGGGAACACGGTGTCATTGTTACCGTCACATCTGGAGCACTCGGTCCATCCCCGCGCGTGCGGGGAACACGGTAAGATTTAGGGTTCTTGTTGACCCCGTACCGGTCCATCCCCGCGCGTGCGGGGAACACGATAGCCCTGCTCACGAGGGGTACAGGGATGCCGGTCCATCCCCGCGCGTGCGGGGAACACATACGACCACAGTATTGAGGAGATCCTGATTGCGGTCCATCCCCGCGCGTGCGGGGAACACATTCGACCGCATCTAGTACACCCCACTGCACACGGTCCATCCCCGCGCGTGCGGGGAACACCCACGCATGACCTAGAGCACTAGCAAGGGGGGCGGTCCATCCCCGCGCGTGCGGGGAACACATCACCATCCTATCGGCGCTCCATGCCATCGTCGGTCCATCCCCGCGCGTGCGGGGAACACATGAGGCTCCGCTTTGAGGCGAGTCAGTTCAACGGTCCAGCCGGACGCTTGCGG
>JAKAKG010000205.1 GCA_021813555.1 Acidobacteriota bacterium | reverse complement strand
GAGTGGCTACCTGGTGCAAGATACGCCGTGAAGACGCCGCTGTCAGGTGTGACACCGTACGCGTGCCCGTCTATGGTGACGACGGCGTTCTTGACCACCGCGCCCGAGCAGTCCCTGACCGTTGTTATGAGGGTGCCTGATGACAGAGTGCAGGAGGGGAACTTAAATGATCCAACCAGGGTCTGCCAATTTCGAGTCGGATTTGTGCCGGAGGTCTGGTAATATTCGTTGGTGTACCAGAACGTGCAGTCGTCCGTCGGGTCCACCGTCATGGCGGAGTAATCGCCCCAACGGTCGTAGCCGTTGTAATCCTGGACGCCGGTTCCAGCCCAAAGGGTCTTTTCGGTCTGCTGGAGAGTGTTGAGGGCGTCCCCCACCAGTCGCCCAGAGTATTTCAGGCTGGGGTAGTTAGGTGCCGAGCCGTTGGAGGTGCTGTAACCAAGGGCCATGTTGCCCTGGCCGTCTACGGCGAGGCTGCCCATCCATCGGTGTAGGGTTGTATCGGGTTGGTAGAATTGTTGTTGTACTGGGGAGGTGGCGATAATGCCCCCGGTCACTCCTAGTTGTGCCCAAAGGATGCCATCGAGGCTCGATCCTCCTCCTCCAGTATGGTTTAGCCAAATAGACTCTGCTCCGCCAAGATTTCTATATTGTGCCTGCACCATTGCTCGGTAACCCAGGCTATCGAGGGTTTGTGACGTACCCGGTTGAGAAGGCGAGTAAGGGTTGCCCCACCCATTTGCTTCGGAGACCGTAGTAGCTCCCGACAGGATGCCGGAAGGAGGAAGAGCATTCCAGTTGACCGAGAACTTGCGGACTCGGAAACTATACGCGCCGTTGGTTTGCGCGACGAAATATGCAGGTGTACCGTTTGGGGGAAATGCAGCTTGGGGACCTATTCTGAGGTTTGCCGGAAGAGTCGTGAAGTCTGAGCTGGACGTGGAGGACGCAACTATAGGTGTGATTGGCTTCCCTGCCTCCATATCGAGGCGATTATAGGCCCAGTATCCCACACCCCAGAAGCTCCCTGTTGCAATGCTAAACATGTTGGCCGATTGGTACAGGCCGTCGGTCCAGATGCCGAACTTGGGATAGTCGTTCAGGAGGTCGGAAGTGGCCGAAGGCGGACGGGTCTGGTTGATGGCGTAAAGGTACCAGCCGCCGCTCACCGGATCGGGCGTCTGGGATACGGCAATGCACTCGTAGCAGGGCGCCGCCGGGCTGCCTCCCGACATAGGGAAGGCGAAGTCTGTGACAAACCACCGGTCCCCCATGGGGTCATAAATGACAACGGGGTCCCCGTCGTGAAGGTTGTCGCAAGGCGTGCCTGTGTTCGCGCCAGACCACAAGCTGTTAAACGTCGTGGACGCAAGGGGGGCCCCGGCTTTGCTGTAAATGCCGAAGGCCGTGTTCACGGCTTGGATATAATGGTTGGGGCCCACGTCGCCGTTTGTGTCTGGCGGCCAGCCCGCCCCACACTGCCCACCCGTGCATGTGTCGTAAAAACCAAGCCCCGCAAAGGTTCGAATGGGGTCCGGCATAGGTGCCGAGGGACCTTGCAGCGTGGATCTGTGAACCGCTTGCCCGGCCCGGCCCTTCAGTGGGATTTCTGGTTCCTTGAATTTCTCCTCCCAATCCCTTGAGTCGAACCGCTGCTGCTTTTCTGGCACGACCGGGATGAAGCGCAGGTCGAGCTTCTGCTGAGCAGGATAGACCGTCGCGCCCTTCTCAACTTTGGCGCACGGGTCGGCTTGCTGTGCCGCTGCCCCGGCGGAGGGTCCGGAATTCGCCGTATTTGGTGCAGCCTGGGGTATCTGTGAAGGTGCCTGGGTCGTGGGGGCCACATTGTCCCCGGGCCAAGCCCACAGCCCGGGGCACATTCCAAAGAGGGCCAAGGTGAAGACCCACATGTCTAGACGTCGTGTGAACAGCATAACCAGTCCTCCCTCCAGTTCGCCTCCCCGCCCTTAACCGTGTAATGAATGGACCGTAAGGCCTAACAAGCATAGGCTTCACACGAGCGAAATATACGTGCCTTAGGGCCTCAGTGTCAAGGCGTTGCGATGTGAACGTAGTATCCTCCATCACGGTTTTTTTGGCTGTTGCCGTGGCCTTGGATGAGGTTCCCGCTCAGGGCTACCCTGTCCTCGGGCCGATTGGCGTTTGTTCCATGCCAAGTTCTTGTGTATACTCCTTAGGTTACGGGGAGAGTCGCATGCACCAGGAGAGATTCGACGACATCCGGGCACGATTTGCCGAAGACATCGCCTCGGCGGCCTCAGAATCGGACGTTTTGGACATCAAAGGCCGCTACACGGGGAAGAAGCGCGGTATCCTGCAGGAACTCATGGCCTCCCTCAAGGAGGTCGCTCCGGAAGAGCGCCCGGCTTTTGGGCAGGCGGTGAACGCCCTCAAGTCCGAGCTCGAGCAGGGCGTGGACGAGGCGTTGGCCCGGGTGAGGGACGCGAAGCGCGCCCCGGCGGGGCTGGACGTGACTCTTCCCGGCCTCCGGCCCGATCTGGGACACCTTCATCCCATCACGCGGGTCCGCAGGGAGATCGAGCAGATCTTCATCTCCATGGGCTACGCCGTGGCCACGGGTCCCGAGGTGGAGGACGCCTACCACAACTTCGAGGCCCTCAACACGCCGGCGGACCATCCCTCCCGGGACATTCAAGACACCTTCTACATCACTCCGGACGTTCTGCTGAGAACGCAGACCTCACCGGTGCAGATCCGCACCATGGAGGCGCGCAGGCCCCCCATCAAGATCATCGCTCCGGGGCGCGTCTTCCGCCGGGACGACGACGTGAGCCACTCGCCCATGTTCTTCCAGGTGGAGGGCCTGGTGGTGGACAGAGGCATCACCATGGCCCATCTCAAGGGGACCCTGACCCACTTCTACGGCGCACTTTTCCACAGGGACGTGGAGGTGCGCTTCCGTCCGTCGTTCTTCCCCTTCACCGAGCCCTCGGCGGAAACGGACCTCACCTGCGTCATCTGCGGGGGGTCGGGTTGCGCCGTGTGCAAGCGCACGGGATGGCTGGAGATCGGCGGGTGCGGCATGGTGGACCCGGCGGTCTTCGGGTTCGTGGGCATCGATCCGGAGGCGTACACGGGCTTTGCCTTCGGCCTGGGTATCGACCGGATCGCCATGCTCAAGTACGGCATCGACCACATCCGGCACCTCTACGACAACGACGTCCGCTTCTTGGAGCAGTTCTGACATGAAGTTCCCCATCCCTTGGATCGGCCAGTACACGGAGCTTCCCGGCGACGACGACGTGGCCCGCGCCTTCACCCTCTCGGGCAGCGAGGTGGAGGGCAGGGAGACGGAAGAGGGCGAGACGGTAATGGAGTTCGGCATCACCGTGAACCGCCCCGACTGCATGAACGTTTACGGCCTGGCCCGGGAGGCTTCGGTCCTCTTTGGCGAGGGATTGAAGGCCGTAGAGAAGGCCGTTTCAGAATCGGGCCCGCCGACGGCCCAGCTCACGTCCGTGACGATCGAGGCCCCCGAGCTGTGCCCGCGCTACCGGGCCCGGGTCATCCGGGGCATCAAGGTGGGCATGAGCCCGGCCTGGATGCAGAAACGGCTGGCCCAGTGCGGGCTACGGCCCATCAACGCCGTGGTGGACGCCACCAACTTCGTCCTCATGGAACTCGGACACCCGCTCCACGCCTTCGATATGGACAAGTTGAAGGAGCGGCGCATCGTGGTGCGCAGGGCCAAGCCGGGGGAGAAGATCACGACCCTGGACGGCGTGGAGCGCACCCTCGACCCCGAGCGCCTCGTCATCGCCGACGCCCTTCGGCCGGTGGCCCTGGCGGGGGTCATTGGCGGGGAGGACACGGGCGTCACCTTCGGCACGGGCAGCATTCTGCTGGAGGGAGCCGTCTTCGAGCCCGTGAACATCCGCCGGACGAGCAAGGCCCTGGGCCTCCACACGGACGCCTCCCACCGCTACGAGCGGGGGGTAGATCCGGAGGGCCCCGCGGCCGCCCTGGACCGGTGCGCGAAGCTCATCCTGGACATGTGCGGCGGGACCCTCGCGCCGGCCCCGGTAGACATCTATCCCGCGCCGGCGGCCCCCAAGAAGGTGGTCCTGCGCCACGGGCGGCTGGTGAGCCTGCTTGGGATGGACATCGCCCCCGAGCGGTGCGCCTCCATCCTCACGGCCCTGGGCTTCGGCATGGATGCCCGCGAGGAGGGAGCTTGGACCGTCACGGTGCCGAGCTTCCGAGTGGACGTGAGCCGCGAGGCGGACCTCATCGAGGAGGTGGTCCGCGTCAACGGCCTGGAAGGCCTTCGCGCGGAACTGCCTCAGGGGATCGACCCCGTAGGCGGCCGTCCCGCCGAGCTGGAGTTCGAGGAGCGCCTTCGTGACCAGCTCGTGGCCGCGGGGTGCTCCGAGGCCATCCACATGAGTATGACGGACCCCGCTGTGGAGAAGGCTTTAGGCGCCTGCGCGCAGGCGGTTCCCTTGGCCAACTCCCTGGCTCCCGCCAATTCCGTCCTGCGCACGTCCCTGCTGCCGCCCCTCCTCCTGACCGCCGCCAAGAACCGGTCTCGCGGGGTGCGCAGGGTGGCTCTCTTCGAGCTGGGCCGGGCCTACCTGCCCGCCGAATCGGGCCTTCCCAGGGAAGACCCGCGGGCCGCCGTTCTGCTCTACACCGACGCTCCGGCCAAGGCGTGGGGTGCCGCGCCGGTGCCCCGTCTGCTGGATTTGAAGGGGAAGGTGGAATCGGCCCTCGATCGCCTGGGCCTCGAAGTCGTCTTCACGGCGGCGGAGCGGTTTCCCTTCGCCTCCGGCCTGTGCCTGGACCTGAGCGTGGCGGGGCGGCGTGTGGGTTCCGTCGGGACTCTGGCCCCGCGGGCGCTGGACGCGGCAGGCCTCAAGGGCGGGTCAGCCCACTATGCCGAATGGTCCCTGGGCGGGCTGGAGGCTCTGTGCCGTCCGCCTTCCTTCACGTCTTTGTCCCGGTATCCTTCCGTGGTGAGGGATTTCTCCTTCATGGCGGACAAGGGCGTCTCATGGGCCGCGCTGCGAGGCAAACTCGCGTCGTTGCCCCTTCCCAACTTGAAAGCGATCCATCTCGTGGACTGTTACGAAGGTGAAGGCGTGCCGGAGGACAAGCGGTCATGGACCGTGTCCATGGTCTTTCAGTCGCCGGACCGCACCCTCACCGAGGAGGATGTCGTCCCCGTAGCCCCAGTGGTGACGGGGGCCCTGCAGGAGGCCTTCGGGGCCGTTCTGCGCTAAAGGAGCACGCGATGTTATTCGACGAACAAGACAAGCCCTTCCCCTCGGAGCTGCTCGAACAGCTCAAGGGGAAGGCCCGGGAAGTTTCCCGGGTTCTCAAAGAAGCGCGTGAGGAAAACCAGGTCCTCAAACAGGAGCTGGGGGCGCTTCAGGACGAAATGAACCGGTACAAAGCCAGGCTGGCCGCCTATGAGACCGAGCGGGGCGAGCTGAAGGCCATCGTGGAGGAACTCCTGAAGGAGTTCGAACAGGTATCTCGATGAACCCTGCGGGGGACCAGCTGCTCGAGCTTGAGATCCTGGGGCAGACGTACCACGTCCGCATCCAAGGGTCCAGAGAATGGGCTGAAAAGGTGGGCAAGATCGTGGATGAGACCATGCAGGAGATCCAGTCCCAGATGAGGCTCCAGGACACCACCAAGGTGGCCATCCTGGCGGCCCTGAACCTGGCGGACCGCCTGCTGATCCTGGAGGAGTCGAAGAGCGCCCTGGCCAACGAGGTGCAGATCGCATCGAGGCAGGTCGTCGAGGAGCTCGACCAGGCATTGCGCTGATCTTTCCGCCCCGGTCCCCCCCGCATCCCCGAGGGGAGGCTTTTGTGAATATCGTCATCACGCTCGTGATCGCCCTCGTCGCGTTCCTGCTGGGGGCCGGCGTCGTCTACGCCATCCTTTCCGTCCAACGCCGGAACGAACTCCGGCAGGCCGGGACGGAGGCGCAGCGCATCATTGCCGACGCCAAGCGCGAGGCCGAGACGGTCGTCTCCGTGGCCGAACTGGCCGCCAAGGAGCGCTTTCTCGCCCGCGAACAGGTTCTCGAAAAGGAATGGAAGGCCAAGCGGAAGGAGCTGTCCAAGCTCGAATCGGAGCTGGCCGGCAAGGAACAGACCCTCGACAAATCCCTGCAACAGGCCAAGGACCGGCAGAACGACCTCACCAACCGGGAGCGAAAGCTCACCGAGAAGGAAGAGATCGTCGCCAAAGAGAAAAAGGAAGCGGAGAACCTCCTCAAGGGCCAGCGAGCCAAACTCGAGGAGATGGCCGGGCTTACCACCGCCGATGCCAAGGCCGAACTCATGCGCCAGCTCGAGTACGACGCCCGCAAGGAAGCCACGCGCATCATCAAGAAAATCGAGGAGAACGCCCGGGACAGGGCCAAGAGCCTCGCCAGGATCATCACCACCCAGGCCGTGGAGAAGATGATCCCCTACCTGCCGCTGGAGGGTGCCGTAGGCATGGTGCACCTGCCCAACGAAGAGATGAAGGGGCGGGTCATCGGCCGCGAGGGGCGGAACATCAGAGCTTTCGAGCGCGTCACCGGTGTGGACGTGATCGTGGACGACACGCCGGAAATCATCATGCTGGCCAGCCACAACCCGCTTCGGCGCGAAATCGCCAAGCTCACGCTGGAAAAGCTCGTGGAGGACGGCCGAATCCACCCCGCCCGCATTGAGGAGTTCTTCGAGAAGGCCCGGGAGACGGTGGACGAGGCTATCGCCCAGTACGGCAGGGACGCCCTCTTCCACCTGGGCATCCCCACCATGCACGAGCACCTCGTGGATACCATCGGGCGCATGCGCCTGCGCATGGCCCACGGGCAGAACCTCCTGGAGCACAGCATGGAGGTGGCCAAGATCGCCCTTTACATGGCCCAGGCCGTGGGCGCCAACACGGAAATCGTGCGGCGCGCGGGCATCCTCCACGAGATCGGCCACATCGAAGAACACCTGGACGACAGCCATCCGACGCTCGTGGCCGCCAACATGGCCAAGCGCTTCGGGGAGTCGCCCGCCGTCGTGGCGTGCATCGCCCACCTCCACCCGGACCATCCCTCCACGCTGCCCGAAGCCCATCTCCTGGAGGCGGCGGAAAATCTGGCCCTCACGGCGCCGGGCGTCCACAAGGAAGGGCTGGAGAAGTACGTGGAGCACATGGAGTCCCTCGAACAGATGGTGCGCGGCTTCAAGGGCGTACAGAAGGTCTACGCCATGAAGGCGGGCCGAGAGCTCCTCGTACTGGTGGACACCCAGATGGTGGACGACGAATACACCCTATGGCTGGCCAAGGACATCGCCGAGCGCATCGAGCGGGAAGTCCGCTTCACCGGGCAGATCAAGGTTCAGGTCGTCCGTGAAAGCCGGTTCGTGGGGTATGCGACGTAGCCTTCGGAGATGACCTTCGAGGTCGTGAGTAGGAAAGTAGGTGAGTAGGGAAGTAGGTAGGGATGGAGAGCATCAGCGATGTGTCCTTCCTACTCTCCTCATCTCCTAATCACCTACTCACGATCAACGAGATTGGCGGAAACGTCACAAGAGCACCCCTGGCTTCGGAGCATACCTAGAGCATGAAGATTCTCTTCATCGGCGACATCGTGGGACGGCCCGGGCGCCACGCCGTGGCGCGCCTCCTTCCCGGCCTGAGGGAGCGGTACGGGCTCGACGTGGTGGTGGCCAACGCGGAGAACGCCGCGGGGGGCTTTGGCCTTACTCGAAAAGTTCTGGACGAGTTGCTCGGGCTGGGCATCGACGTCGTAACGACGGGCAATCACATCTGGGACAAGAAGGAAGCGCTGGCCTTCGTGGACGGCGGGCTCCCCCTCCTGAGGCCCGCCAACTACGCGCCTGGTGTTCCAGGAAAGGGCGTGCACCGGCACGGACTGGACGACGGCCGTGCCCTGTGGGTGATCAATTTGCAGGGCAAGATCCTCATGCCGCCCGTGGATTGCCCCTTCCGGGCCGCCGACCGTATCCTCTCGGAACTGCCTCCGGGAGAGCGGTGCATCCTCGTGGACATGCACGCGGAGGCCACCAGCGAGAAGCGCGGCATGGGGTACTATCTGGACGGCCGAGCCAGCCTCGTCGTGGGAACCCACACCCACGTGCCTACGGCCGATGCGGAAATCCTTCCGAAAGGCACGGGCTACCAGACCGACGCGGGCATGACGGGCCCCTACGACAGCGTCATCGGCATGGCGCCGGAGGATTCCCTCAAGCGCCTGATCACGGGCATGCCCACCATCCTCAACGTGGCCAAGGGCAGCCCCCGCCTTGCGGGCCTCTACGCGGAGCTCGACGACGCTACCGGGCGCTGCACCGATATCGAAGGCGTCTTCCTCCGAGAGGTGTAGCGCGGGGGACGGGCAGCCCGACGTTTAGGTGCAAAATCGGAGGCAACCCTGGAGATGAGCCGGGAGTCCCAAGCTGCGCTCTTTGCGGTCCTTGATCTGGCTCTCGACCCCGCCCGGCCTCATGCTGGGCCCGGGCCGAAACGGAAGGGGTAACCTTCCGATGGATCGCCGCGTCAGCAGCCTCCCTCGTAAGAAGAGCGCTCCCAGATTGCTCCTCATCTATCCGAACCGGCACCGCCTGGGTTGGGTCAGGCGCTTCCAGCTCCCACCCCTGTCCCTGATGCACGTGGCCGCCTGCACCCCGGAGCCCTGGGAGGTGGTGCTGGTGGACGAGGTGCAGGAGGAGGCGATGCCCTCCGGGTCGGGGTTCGATCTGGTGGGCATCACGTGCATGACCGAGCAGGCCCCCCGGGCCTACGAACTCGCGGCGCGGTTCCGGGGCGAGGGCGTGCCCGTCGTGCTGGGGGGTATCCATCCCACGGTGTTGCCCCAGGAGGCGGCCCTTCACGCGGACTGCGTCGTGGTGGGCGAGGCGGAGCCGGTCTGGGGCCGGGTGTTGGACGACGTCCTCGCGGGCCGCATGGCTTCCGCCTACGTGGCGCCCGAACCCTCGGGCGATCTGCTCCAGGGCCCCTGGGCCCGGAGGGACATCCTGCGGGGCAAGCGTTACGTCACGACCCAGGCGCTCCAGGCAAGCCGGGGGTGCCCCTACGATTGTCCCTTCTGCACGGTGACGCCTTACTTTGGCCGACGCTTCCGCTACCGCGCCGCCGGGGATGTGCTCGGCGAGCTGGCCACCTTCAGAGAACGCCTCGCCATCTTCCTGGACGACAATCTCCTGGGAGATCCCCGGCGCGCGGCACCGTTTCTCAAAGGGATGGGGCGCCTCGACCTGCAGTGGGCCTCCCAGACGACCCTCCGTTTCGCGCAGGACAAAGACCTCCTCCAACTGGTGGCCCGCTCGGGCTGTCTCGCCCTTTTCGCGGGCGTGGAGGCCCTTGGAGGAGCCGCGTCGCACTTGGCCAAACTGAGGGGGCAGGAACCCCAGAGGGACCTTGTGAAGCGGGTTCAGGATGCGGGGATCCTCGTGGAGGTCTCCCTCATTTTCGGGTTTGATGACCAGGGGGAGGAATGCTTCGAGGAGGCCCTGCGGTTCGTGGAAGACTGCGCGCCGTCAGGGGCCACCTTCCACATCCTCACGCCTTACCCGGGGACGTCCCTCTACGCCCAGTTCGAGGCGGAGGGCCGCCTGTTGCACAAGGATTGGGAGCGGTACAGCCACAGCGACGTCGTGTTCCGCCCGAAACGCATGAGCCCGGAGCGCCTGTACCGGGGATGGGTGGAGGCCCGCCAGGCCGCCTACGCCTGGCACTCGATTTTCTCCCGCGTCGCCCGGAACTCCCACCACCGGTTCACGAATCTCGCCTATAACGTTCTGCGCAAGGCTCCCAACGACAGGCTCATTCCGATCATGAAGTAACATGGGGCCGTGGCACAAACGATCCGGACGGGCAAGAAGCAGGAGGCGGGGTCGGCGCCCGCCTCCTGCCTCCTCGTCGAAGCCCCTGCGCCGCCGGAGTGATTCTCGGCCCGCTTAGGCGGACTTGGCGCGCGCATGAGCCCCGTACGCCAGGGTGAAGGTGTGGGACCACTCCTCCAGGCTCGTGGGCGTTGTGTTTTTCGGAGAGCGGGCCTCCGTGGGCTTGACGCGGCCTTCGTTCAAGGCTTTGTACATCTCTACGAAGCTTTCGGCCACGCTCTTAGAAAGGCCGGCCCCCACGAGGGACTTGCGGGTGTCCTCATAGGAGAATTGGACGTATTTGAGGTCGGGCCTGCCGATGGCTTCGCCCAGCACGCGCGTGGCTTCCGTGAAGGTCACGTCCCGGGCGCCCAGGAGATAGCGGACCTCTTTCCCCGAAAAGTCCCCCGCCGTCAGGTGCTGGGCCGCGGCGGCGGAAATGTCGCGGGTGGCGATCATGGGTTCGGCACGATCGGGGGCCAGAGGGCTGCCGTTGATGCCGCGGTGCTTGATCATCTCGATGTTTTGCAGAAAGTTCTCCATGAAGAATCCAGCCCTGAGGCAAAGGACGTCCACGTCCTTGAGGGATCCGAGCCGCTCCTCCAGGTAGTGCAGTCCCGAGATGGGCCCCGCGCCCTCGGGGAGGTGGGCGCCGAAGCTGCTCAGGGCCACCACGCGCGGGACTTCCGCCTGCCGGATGGCCTCAACCGCGGCGTCCGAGAGGGACTGGTGGTACTTCTGCACGTGATCGGCCGTGTAGTTGGGGGGGAGCATGAGAAAGACGCCGTCGGCTCCTTTGAGCGCGTTGGCGAGGAAGTGGACGTCCTCCAGGGAGCCCGCATGGGCGAGGGCGCCCTTCTTGGTCAGCGCCTGCAGCCGTTCGCGTCCCCGCGCGATGGCCCTGACCTCTTTGCCCTGTTCCAAAAGAAGCTCCGTGAGCTTGCTGCCGGTATTCCCCGTAGCGCCGGTGACGGCGAAAACCTTGGACTTCGTGGTCATGGTGTCCTCCTGTCGCATTTCGCGACGCCTGGGCGAAAGGGATCTCCTCACGAAAAGGAAGGCCTCCCGGTTCGCCGGTGGGTGATGGCCTCTGGACTAGGAAGGAGATGGGTGAGCTGGTTCATGGCTCGGCTGGCCGCCTCATACGGGGACCTCCCGAATCGCGCCCCCCAAATAGGAGAAGGCAACGCCTCGCCGGAGGTCTCTATTTCGCCTCGCATGATGCGTCCACCGCGTGAGCCTCCTCGCTTCGCAACAGGCTCCCAGGATCTGGATCCGCCCACGGCAGGGGCGGTATCCTTGCTCACCCCCTTGGCCGGTGGTACATTCGCCCCTAGGAGGCGCCCATGGACAAGCCCCAGTTCGACGCGTTGAGGCGTCCGCAGCCGGGGGCTCCCC
>JAKAKG010000119.1:2673-11532 GCA_021813555.1 Acidobacteriota bacterium | reverse complement strand
TGTCAACCGTGGTGCCCAGGACGGAGATGAGGAAGGCCAGCCCGATGTTGGACCAGACGGAGAGCCGGGAGTAAGCGAAAAGGGCCACGGCGGAGGGCGGCGCCTCGATGCCGTGAAGGCCGATCAGCTCGAGGGTCTGCACGAGGAAGGTGAGGGCCACGGCCCCGAAGAACCACCGGGAGGGTGAACCGAGGGTGGGCTCGAAGAGAAGGTGGATAGAGAGGGTGCCCGCGAGGACGGCCAGATTGAGAAGGATGAGGACCGACTCCTGCTGGCGGAAGGATTCAAAGTCGGGCGGAGCGATGAACCACTTGGCCAAGGGCCGGGCCATCCCCTTCGCCGCCGCGGATTCCGTCATCGGCACCCCCCTTAGTTCCAGGGCCATTATCCCCCCGATGGCCGTGTGGCCCAAGCCCCGGGGGACGCGGGAGCGAGGCTCGAACCCTGTTGCCCGCGATCGATATGGTATATGGTAGATTTTAGATTCTTGGCACATGGAGGTAGCCACCGCATGGACAGCCGCGCGCGCAAGAGCTTGGAAATCCCCGTCATCAAACACCGCCTGGACAACGGCCTCACGGTCCTCCTGGTGGAAGACCACCGCCTGCCCCAGGCGGCCGTGAACCTCTGGTACCACGTGGGAAGCAAGGACGAAGCGCCCGGCAAGACGGGCTTCGCGCACCTCTTCGAACACATGATGTTCCAGGGCAGCGAGCACTTCGGCGAGGATTTCTTCAAACCCCTTGAGGAAGTGGGGGCGCGCCTCAACGGCTCCACGGCCGAGGACCGCACGAATTACTGGGAGGTGGTCCCTTCCGCCTACCTCGAACGCGCCCTCTGGCTCGAATCGGACCGCATGGGCTTCCTTCTGCCCGCCATGGACCAGGCCAAGCTCGACAACCAGCGGGACGTGGTGAAGAACGAGCGCCGCCAGACGGTGGAGAACGAGCCTTACGGCGTGGCCGAGGAGGCCCTCCTGGGTGCGCTCTACCCTCAGGGCCACCCCTATCACCACTCCATCATCGGCTCCATGGACGATCTGGACGGGGCCACGCTGGAGGACGTGAAGGGCTTCTTCCGGCGCTTCTACACGCCCAACAACGCCTCCCTGTGCATCGCGGGCGACGTGGACCCCCAGGGAGCTCTCGCCCTCGCGGAGAAGTATTTCGGCCCCGTCCCCGCCGGGCCCGTGGTGGCCCCCGTCCAGCCTTGGGTCCCCTCCCTGGCCCGCCCCGGCCGCATCGGCGCGGAAGATAACGTGCGCCTGCCGCGGCTCTACCTCCAGTGGCCCACTCCCGTTCAGTTCACGCCGGAGGCGGCGGCCCTGGCGGTGCTGGGGTACGTGCTGGCCACGGGGAAGGACTCGCGCCTCGTCCGGCGCCTCCAGGTGGACCATTCGGTGGCCCAGGCCGTGTGGGCCTACAACCAGGCGTGCGAGGTGGCGGGGACCTTTTCGGTCATCGCCACGGCCCAGGCGGGCAGGAGCCTGGACGAGATGGAGCACGCCGTCTGGGAGGAGATAGGCCGCCTCAAGCGCCACGGCGTGGAGGAGGGCGAGGTGCGGGCCGCCGTGGACGCCATACGAGCCTCCGTCGTGAAGCGCCTCCAATCCCTCGGCGGTTTCGGCGGCGTGAGCGACATGGTCAACAAGTACCAGACTTTCACCGGCGATCCCTCCTATCTCCAGCGGGACCTGGCCCGGTACGAGGACATGGACGCGGAGGCGGTCTCGGAGGCGGCCCGGACCTGGCTCCACGAGGACCGGTACGTGGCCCTCTCGGTGGTGCCGCGCCGGAGCGAGCCCTTCGTCGTGGCGGACAGGACCAAGCTCCCCGGGCCCGGCCCCTTTGGGCCTTTCACGTTTCCGCGGGTGGAGCGCATGGCGCTGGACAACGGCCTGGCCGTGTGGGTGTGCCCCCAGCCGAACCTGCCCCTGGTCACGGCGGCCCTCTTCGTGCGGGCGGGCTCATCCCAAGATCCCAAAGCCCTGCCGGGGCTGGCTGACCTGACGGCGGACCTCATGGACGAGGCCGCGGCGGGCATGGGCCCCCTGGAGCTGGCCAAGCGCCAGAAAGATCTCGCCACGCGCCTTTCCATCGGCGTGGACGTGGACTACGCCGCCTTGTCCATGACGCTCCTCTCGGAGCACCTGGAGGGAGGGCTCGATCTCCTGGGCGACGTTGCTACTCGGCCCGACTTCCGTTCCGAGGACATGGAGCGCCTGCGCACGGACCACCTGGGCAATCTTCAGCGCCTCATGGACGAGGCCTCGCAACTGGGTGAATGGGAGCTGAAGAAGCGGCTCTTCGGGGAGAGTCATCCCTACGGCCACCGAGCCGAGGGAACCCCAGAGAGCCTTGCGGCGGCGGCCCTGGGGGATGCCACGTCCTTCTACCAGGCCTTCTACCGGCCCTCCAGATCCGTGCTCGTTCTCGTAGGTGACGTAACGGCGGACCAGGCGCGGCACCTCGCCTCCCGAGCCTTCGGCTCCTGGAAGGACGGGGACCTCGCCGTCCCCGCGCCCGAGGCCGCCGGGCGGCCGGAGCCCGGGCTCCACTTCGTGAGCAAACCGGGAGCGCCCCAGGCCTTCATCGCCGCCGGGCAGTTGGCCCTCACCCGCGCTGATCCCCGATATCCCGCCTTCATCGTGTTCAACGCCGTTCTCGGCGGCCAGTTCACGAGCCGCATCAACATGAACCTCCGTGAGGACAAGGGCTACAGCTACGGGGCGCGGTCCTACATGGACCTGAAGCTCGGGCCCATGGCCTGGGTGCTCTCGGCGGCCGTTCAGGCGGACAAGACGTCTGAATCGCTCATGGAGGCCCGCAAGGAGATCGAGTCCATTTTGGCCGATCGTCCCGTGACCCCAGAGGAATTCGAGAAAGCCCGGGACGGGCTGGTCCTGCGCTATCCCCAGAGCTTCGAGACCCAGGCCCAGCTCGCTCAGACCTTCGGCTCCCTTTGGGTCCACGGCTTGCCCGCGGACTTCCACGCGGCGGTGGTGGCGTCCCTCAAGGCCCTCACGCTGGAGGATGTCCAGCTCGCGGGAGCGCGGGTCCTCGACCCCGCCGCTTTGGTATGGGTGGTCGTGGGAGACAAGGCCGGCACGGGGAGCGGCGCCCCGGGGGCGGGTACAGAGCCGCCGCCGGCCTGATCGTCCCCAAGGTCCGCGCCACCCCCAGGGTGGAACGCCGTTCTCATGGTGGAAGGGGGAGGCGGAAGGTTATACTCGCTTCATGATCCGCGCGGATTCGCGCGGTGGACCGCTCAAACCGGAGTCCAGGGTTCCTTGTAGGAGCGCCATGAAAGGCCTGTCCTGCACGATCCTTTGGATACTTATTTCGGCCGCCGCCCTCGTGAACGCCCTGGCGGCCTTCGGGGCGGCGCCTCTCACCGCCGCCGAGCGGGACTACCTCACAGCCCATGGTCCCATCCGGTACGCGCCGGACCCCGCGTTTCCTCCCCTCGAATTTCTTGACGCCACGGGCAAGGCCAGGGGTATCACCCCGGACCTCCTCGCACTCATGGCCCAGCACGTGGGCGCCACCCTCACGACGGTGCCGTGTCCTTCGTGGACGGGAGCCCTCGACGCCGTCCGCCGGGGCGATGCGGACCTCCTGGGCACCGTGACCCAAACACCCGAGCGCGAAGCCTTTCTCCTCTTTTCAAAGCCCTACATGTCCGTTCCCTATGCCCTATTCGTTCGCGACGGAGGTCCCCGCATCAAAGGCCTGAAGGATATGGAGGGCCTCCGTCTTGGCGTCGTGGACGGCTACGGCATCTTGTCCTGGCTGGGGACGAAGCATCCCGGTCTCGCGCCCGTCCTCGTTCCCGACGTGGCCACGGGCATGACGCGCCTCGCCTCGGGAAACCTGGACGCCATGCTCGAAACCTTGCCCGTGGGGCTCTACGTGGTCCGGGAGAAGTCCCTGACCAACATCAAGATGCTCCCCGGCACGGTCTACGAGGTTCCCCAGTGCCTCGCCGTGCGCCGCGGCAACGACATCCTTCTTTCCATCGTTCAAAAGGGCCTGGACAGTTTGACGGCCCAGGAAAAGGCCGCCGCGTTCGAGAAGTGGACGGGCCACGACTTCTATCCCGAGCCCTGGTACAACAGGACCTCCGTGCGGACCACCGCCCTCATCGTCCTTGTGGCCCTTGCGGCGCTCGCGGCCTGGGTCATCCTCCTGAAGCGCGCCGTGGCCCGGGGCATGCGCGCCGAACGGCAGGCCGCCCAGGCGCTGCGCGAGAGCGAGGAGCGCTTCGCGGCCTTCATGAGCTACCTCCCGGCCGTGGCCGTCATGCGCGACCCGCAGGGGCGGTACGTGTACATGAACGAGGCGTGGGAACGGGCCATGGCCCTCCGTCGGGAAGACCTCATGGGCCTAACGCCCTACGATTGCTTCCCGGCGAAGGACGCGAGCAAGCTTCTGGCCGATGACCGGCGCGTCCTCGAAACGGGCGAGGCGGTGTCTGGCGAAGTGGAACTCCATCACAGCTACGGCGCACGCCGGTGGTTCACGAGCCATTTCCCCATCCGGCATCCTTCGGGCCGCATGGCCCTCGTCGGCATCCTCTACGTGGACATCACGGCGCTCAAGGCCAGCGAGGCCGCCCTCAAGGAGAGCGAGTTGCGCTTCCGCACCCTGGCCGAGACCACCCGGACGGCCATCTTCATGTACCAGGGCGAGCGGATGATCTACGCCAACCCCGCCACCTCCCTTTACACGGGGTATACCGAAGAGGAGCTTCTGAGGCTGAACATCTTTGATGACCTGGTGCACCCCGATTACCGGGAGAGGGTCCGGGACCTGGGCCGCCGGCGCCTGGCGGGAGAGAAAGGCATCCCGGACCGCCACGAGTTCCCCATCGTCCGCAAGGACGGCGCCTTGCGCTGGGTCGAGTACACGGCCTCCGTCGTCGAACAGGCGGGCACGCCCACGGCCATCGCCTCGGCCTACGACATCACCGGCCGGATGGAAGCGGAGGCCCAGCTCGCGGAGGCGAAGAAATTCGAAACCATAGGCATGATCGCCAACGGCGTCGCCCACGAGGTTCGCAACCCTCTCTTCGCGATCCAGACCGTCGTCCTGGCCCTCCAGAAGAAGCTCGCCGGCAAGACCGAGTTTGACGAGTACGTCCGCCACGTGGCGGAGCAGACGGGGCGCCTCAACGCCCTCATGAGCGACCTCCTCCTCCTGGGCCGCCCCGTGGAACCGTCCGCCTTCGAGCGGCTCCTCCTCACGGACGTGCTGGAGGAGAGCCTGAACGCCCTCCTGCCCGCCTGGCCCGAGGTCCGCACGAGGTGCGTCCTGGACCTGCCGGCCTCGCCCCTGCCCGTCATGGGGTCCAAGGAGAGGCTCGTCCAGGTCGCCGTCAACCTCATCGAGAACGCCCTGAGCCTGTCAAGCGGCGAGGGTTCCGTGACCGCACGGCTCCGGAGGGAAGGGGGCCAGGTGTCTCTCGCCATCCAGGACGCGGGGCCCGGCATCCCCGCCGACTTCCTGCCCAAACTCTTCGTCCCCTTCGCCAGCCTCCGCAAGGGCGGAACCGGTCTCGGCCTCGCCATCGCCATGAAGATCGTCCAGGCCCACGGCGGCACCCTAACTGCCTCCAACAACGACCCTGGGCCGGGGGCGTGCTTCACCGTGAGACTGCCCGCGGCGAAGTGAGGCGAGACGCGAGACGGGAAACGCGAAAAATGCACCACCAAGACACGAAGAACACCAAGAAAAGCGGGGAGGCTTATGCTGCGGAGTGCGGCAGCCTTGCTGCCGCGCGGTTTTCCGTGAGAGCAGACACCACGTTACCATGGAGGCGCGAAGGACACGGAGAAAGGACGAGATGAGGAGATGCCGAGATGAGGAGATGCGGGCGCGGGCGGGCCTTCGAATCATCAGGCATTGCCACGACCTGGGACGCCGGCCCTATGCCGCACCGCCAGTCTCGGACCTCGGGCGTTGTTAGCCCGCGCGGTCCAGCGCCTGCGGCGTACACTCCGATACACCTCAGCGCGGCCCGCTCGCCTTCCTAGCCCAAGGCCCAATCTGGGCGGGACGCCCGTCAGCATGCGGCTGCCAGATTTTCACGGCATAGCCCGTAAAGACTTTAGATCTTGCCACCGGAAGTCCCGCGATCCATATAGCTATGTAAATCCTCGCCCTACCCCGTCTGGCGGGGTGGGGTGGTTCGGGGATAGCCTGGGGCGGGTTTAGGTGGCGGGTCCGGTGGCTGGGATGGTGCCGGGGAGTCTGGGACCCCCGGCCCCTGGCCCCGGGACGCACGGAGAACCTGAGGAACCGGGACGCGATCGTCGTCCCGGCACTGCGGGCGGGTGAGGAGGATACGGGGGTGGACCGGTCAGCGGGCCAGGGGCTCGGGCAGGGTGACGGCGCCTGGGGTGCGGATGGCGGCGAGGGCGGCCTGGCGCAGGTAGGCCTTGGGCTCCACCCCGCAGAGCTTGGCGGTTTCGAGGAGGCTGTAGAAGAGGGCGGCCACCTGGGTGCCGCGCAGGCTCTTGCTGCCGTAGTGATTCTTGCGGCCCACGACCACGCCGCGCAGGGCGCGCTCGGCGCCGTTGTTGTCCAGGGGAATGGCACCGTTCTCCAGAAAGGCCGTCAGGCCGGTCCACAGGTGCATGGTATACGCCACGGCCTTGCCGAGGGACGACTGGGGCAGGATGCTCCCCTTGAGCTCCATGAGGAGGGCCTGGATCTCCCGGACCACCGGCTTGGCGCGTTCTTGCCTGAGCTTCAGGCGCAGGGCTTCCGCTTCCCGCCGTACGCCGCCTCCCGTTTCGGGCCCGGCCCGGGGCACCTCCCGCTCCACGGTGTAGAGCTTCCCGATGAGATCGAGCATCTTCCCGCTCTCTTCGGGGAAGAACGCCTCCGCCTCGGCGAACTTCCGCCTCACGTGGGCCCAGCAGTGGACGAGGGCGAAGGCCCCGTCCCCCTTGGCCAGGCTTTCGTAGGCGCTGTAGCCATCGGCCATAACGATGCCCGTGTAGTCGTTCAGCACCGTCTTCGCCGCTTCGGCCGAGCGGGACGGCAGGATCGTGTAGAAGACGGCGCGCCCCGTGGCCGCGCACCATGTCCAGAACTTGCCGGGCCTCTCCTCCGACCGCTTGCCGAGGTAGGGCCAGGTGGTTTCGTCGGCGTGCACGAGGGGCTCACGGAGTACGATCGTCCGGATCGCCTTGTACGTGGGCCGAAGGTGCCGGGCGAGGGCCTCGGCCTGGTCCCAGAGGGTCTGGGAGGTGGCATCGAGGCCTTCGCGGGCCATGATCCTCGCCTGCCGCTCCAGGGGCAGGTGGTCCAGGTACTTGCTGGCGGCCACCTCCACGGCGAACTCCACCGAGTAGCGCCCGCCGGGGATGAGCTTGGGCGGCCCCGGGGCGGTCACCACGCAGGCGTTGCAGGTGCAGCGGTACTTGAGGCGGCGGTGCGTCACCTTGACGAAGCGTCGCTCCACGACGGTGATCTCCTCCGACTCCTCGGCCTCGTCCCCGAGGGGTCTCAGCGTCCCGCCGCAGACGGGGCACGCGCGCTCGTCCCCGGGCAGATCGTGGACCGCTTCAACCACCGGGAGCAGCGGCTGGAGCGTGGGGCCGTGGCCCGTCTTGGGCTTGGGAGGGTCTAGAACGGGGCCATCCGCCTCGCCCTCCGGGGCCGGGCGCTTCTCGGAGGACCGGCCGAAGAGGGCCCGCTCCCGCAGAGCAAGCAGTTCCTTCGCGAGGTCCAGCTCAAGCTGGAGGGAAGAAGGGTCGCGGCCCTGGAGTTTGGCAATCTCAAGACGGAACTTTTTGTTCTGTTCCACGAGCCGCCCGTTCTCCTTGTCGAGGAGGAGGGCCACCTGGCGGACGGTCTCGATGTCGTGTTCGGAGCGGAGATCAACCATGCAGACATGTTAGCATGATTAGCTTGGTATGTCAATGCCCTATCGCGTGTAGAAAGACATGGATTAGCCGGAGGAAGCGCCGTGGTTTGTCAAGAGCAAGGGCGCCGGGCTGAGCGCCATCCTCCCCACCACCGTGGCGCCCTCCAGGAACAGTTGGAGCTCCGTCACCGTCAGGTCCAGCCCCGGCCCCGCGCCCTCCCGCCAGAGGCAGGCGAAGGAGCCCTTCTCCAGCCGCTTGGCGTAGATGCACAGCCCCGTGCCGTCCCACAGCAGCACCTTCGCCCGCTTGCGCGTCTTGTTCACGAAGAGGAAGAGGTCTCCCGAGAGCGGGTCGCGGCGCAGGTCCCGCCGGACCAGAGCGAACAATCCGTCGAACCCCTTGCGCATGTCCACCGGCGAGCCGCACGCGAAGGCCCGGACCCGGCCCGTGGAGCCGATCACTGAAGCAGCCTCGCCAGCGCCGCCGCGCCTTCAACGTCCAGCCCCTCAACCCGAAGGCCGCCCGGCAGCACTGCGCAGAGCCCCCGCGCATCGGCCGGACGTGCGAGTGGAAGGCTGGCCTCCCCGAAGACGCCCGGGCGCGTTCCCGCGAGACGGACCTCCCGGAACCCGCCCCGGCCCGTTCCGCCGCCACGCTTCAGCCCTGCACGGAGCCCGTCCCGGAGACCTTCGCAAAACGCCGCCGCGCGGACGCAGCCCCGCGCCATCCCCGCCACCGCCGCCACCGCACAGCCATGCCCAACCGTCTTGACCCTCGCCATCCGCTGACCTCCTCACAAGGTCCCAGCATGGCAACGCACCCGCAGCCATGTCTAGACGGGGTACAGCGAGGATTTACAATGCTTCAGCCTTTCCTCAAGGCACCTAACAAGCAGTGGCACCGGACCGGTCCGTGGGGTTGCTGCACGCATTGCCCTTTGTGGGGGAGTCCGTTGAATCATTTGCTCAAGTTGAACTCGGTTG
>JAKAKG010000119.1:0-2663 GCA_021813555.1 Acidobacteriota bacterium | reverse complement strand
CAAGGTCCCAGCATGGCAACGCACCCGCAGCCATGTCTAGACGGGGTACAGCGAGGATTTACGGAGCACCTGCATGCCTTCAGCCAAGAGAGCGTTTGGAACCCACAGGTAAAGATGGCATTGCGCTGCTGTGACAAGAGGTACTGGAAGCCTCAGAATCTCCTCCAGTCTCATCGTTGCGTACCGACTAAGACGCTTATGCTCTGGGGCCATTTTCCCGGTGCGATTGGCAAACTGCCATGGAGGATCGGCCAGGATCGTCCCGAACTCGCCTTGCACTTCTGTGACGAAGTCTCTCGCTGGATCGCAGACCTTATGCATCTTACTCACCATCTAAATACAAGGTTGGCCTGATCCCAAAGACCAGAATTGGACAACCTCCACCTCCTCCGCCAATCAATCTCGGCAGCAGTTTGGACATATGGGTGGTTGAGGCGCCAAAGGACTTTCCTCTACCGATTGTATCAAAGATATTCTGCAACGCATCACACCTCGTAATAATAACACCCACGCTAATGGCTCGAAGATCGAACAAGAGTCGGAAGTTATTAAGGTCCCGGTCGAAAAAGGGATCTTTGTTGTTCCATTCGATCTCCAAGGCAATCCTATTCTTGTAACAATCAACCTTGTGAGTGGGCGAATCCATAATGTTCCCATCTACTACAAGCTGAGTAGAGAAGTCCTTTTCTACCCACCCATGCACGAAAAGCTTCTGATCGATCGCGCCAGCGACTTTGGATTTACGTCCACCGCCTGTGTCGATCCAGCTTTTTTTTAAATCTCAATTCCCTCAGAAGTAGAACGATATCCTGCCACTCGTCGGGGAAGTCGTTGTGCAAAATCGAGCACGCATGCTTATATTCGTGAACCTCATAGTTGCGCCGAATAAAGGCGGGTAACAGGCCAGTTCCCATCGCTTGTATTTTACTGAGGATGGTGTGGCGAGTCAATGAAGGGCACGCACTACACCGACGGAAATTTAGGGCCACACCTTGCATTGCAGCAACGCCATGACGTTCTTGGCGGTGTCTCCCACAAAGGCAGACCCCCGCCCTACTCACCTACTCACCTACTCACCTACTTACCTACTCCCCTACTCACGATCCCCCATCGGCCCCCAATCGGGAAAACGATCGCGCTCAGGAGAGCGCTGCTGCAACGGTGCATGGCGGCCGTAGGAGGCCTCTCCCTAGGCCGATGGGTTCGGCCGATCGGCGATCGGCCGCTACGGGGGATCGGGTGGCGGCCTTCGAAGGCCCGCCGGCGCCCTCATTTCGGCATCTCCTCATCCCCTCATCTCGTCCTTCCTCCGCCCCCCCGCCCCGCCTCACCCCGCCAGCGGCAGCCTCACGGTGAAGCACGCCCCCGGCCCGGGGTCGTTGTTGGCGGCCTCCACGGTGCCGCCGTGGTCCACGACGATCTTCTGGACGATGGCTAGGCCCAGGCCCGTACCGCCTTTTCGTTTCGATTGGAAGGGCTGGAACAGCTTGGGAAAAAGGTCTGGCGGAATCCCCGGCCCACGGTCGCGGACGCGGACGGCCGCCGTGTTACCCTCCACGATCACCTCGACCTTGACTTCCGTGCTCTCCTCGCTCAATGACAGGGCGTTTTGAAGGAGATTGGCGAAGACCTGCATGAGGCGGCTCGGAGCCCCGAGAACGTTGGCGGGGCCCTCGGGGCTTTCCACGAAGATGCGCGCGCGGGCACCCTCGTGGGCCGCGGACAATTGGTTCACCACCTCCTGGAGGATGAGCGCAAGGTTGCAGGTGGTGAATCCCTCGGGCTCCACGGGACGCCCCAGCTCCAGCAGGTCGTTCATGAGGAGGGAGAGGCGATTCACCTGCTCTCGGATGTGAAGGATGCACTGGCGCACGTCGGGATCGTCTCCCTGCTTCTTCTCTAGAACCGCAGCCATGATCTGCAGGGCGTTGAGCGGGTTGCGCACCTCGTGGGCCACCCCGGCCGTGACCATGCCGATGGTCTCGAACCTCCGGGCGCGCTCGAAGTTCTGCCGCATCTGCTGTAGTTCGGTAATATCTTCTGAGATCCCCAACAGATACCGCGGGGTTCCCTCCTCGCCGAGGATAGGAATTTTCTTGGTGTGGAGAACCCTCATACCTCGGTGCCGGGTCTGGATCGTCTCCTCGGGGATGTCTACGAGATGATTCTTAGAGAGCGCTTCCCGGTCCATACGAGTGAAGCCGTCCGCCTCATCCGCGGGGAAGAAATCGTCATCACTCAGCCCTCGAATTTCATCGCTGGAACATCCCAACAACGCCTCCCCGGCCTTGTTGAGCCGCACGAACCGGAGATCCTTGGCATCTTTCACAAAAATCATGTCGGGGATGTTCTCCACGATGCTATCGAGGAATCTTTCGCTCTCCCTCAGCGCCAGCTCGGCCTGCTTTCTCTCGGCGATCTCGCGTTCCAGTTCCTGGTTGGCCCTCTCCAGCTTGGCCATCTTGTGTTCCAGTTTGTGGAAGAGCGCCTCGTTGTGCTGCCTGAGAAACTCCATCTCGGCCCCGAGAACCGGCTCGGCTGAGACGAGCTTTTTCTCTCGGTATTCGGCGAGAACCTCGCTGACCGCTTGGGCCAGAACCTGAGGCTCCGCCGGCTTGATGATGTAACGGTCGGCCCCGAGCCCGAGGGCGAACTGCTCGTCC
>JAKAKG010000123.1 GCA_021813555.1 Acidobacteriota bacterium | reverse complement strand
TGCCCCCACTCGGCGATGGGGACGAAGCCCTTGTCCGAGAAGCTCAAAAGGTGCCGGATGGGCAGGAGCGGCAGGTTCCATCCAAAGGGGTTCACGAAGAGGGCCGCGGCGGAGAGGGCCGAAGGCACGGCCATGGAGCGAAGGAGGCCTGCGACGTGGCTGCCTGACTTCCACGCATCCAGGAGTGCCCCCGCCAGGAAGACCGCCATGAGAAGGCCACCGTAGGCCCAGCCGCCGTGAATTTGCACCCACACCAGGAACACGAGCGGCAGGAGCCAGCGCTCTGCTCCTGGGGCGAAGGACCTACGCCGCCACCGCAGCAGAACCTCAAGAAGAAAGGCGAAGAAGACCAGCGAGAGGGCATCGGGCCGAAATCGAACACGGTCCGCATAGGCCACGAGCAAAGGCAGGAGAAAGATGGAGAAGGACAAGGCTTGGCCGCCGGCGAGCCTGGCGCATCGGTAGGCCAAGGCCACCGCGAGGAGGCCGCACAGCGCCGTGAAGAGGCTCGCGCCCGTGTTGCCGCTGGCTACCCACAGCGGGTAGGCCAAGGCATGGAAGAGCCACTCGAAATCGGTCCACGGCGCACCCGCATCGGTGAATGAGAAAGTCTCCGTACGCACCAGGGCGTGGGTCTGCCACATCTCCCGGCCCACCGCCAGGTGCCAGAATGTGTCCGGGTCCGCTATGGGTTTGAGGCAGGCCAGGAAGACCGCGGCGAGCAGCAAGCCCAGCAGGCCATACTCACGCCACGCGGGCCCTTCAATGGGTGGTAGCGGAGGAAGAGGATTCTTCAGCCGCACGCTTCCCGCTCCCGCTTTTCAAATCCCAAATCCCAAATCCCAAATCCGAAACTCATCGTGGCTCTCTCCGCCACCAGTCCAAGAAGCATAACAGCGCCCATAGGGGCTTGCGGTGGTCGGCCTTGCGGTTCAGGTGCTGGCGCCAGAGGCGCCTGGGGACGGCGGCATCGAGGAAAGGGACTTTGCCCAGGACATCGTCGGACAAAAGCTCCTCGGCCATGGGCCGGAGGGGGCCGCAGAGCCACGCCGCCATGGGGATGCCGAAGCCCTTCTTGGGCCGGTCGAGAAAGCCGGGGGGCAGGTCTTGCGCGAACGCCTCTTTGAGCAGCACCTTGCCCCGCCTTCCCTGAAGGCGCCAGGCCACGGGAAGGGAGAAGGCGAGGGACGCCACGCCAGGGTCCAGGAGGGGCACGCGGGTTTCGAGGGAGGCCATCATGCTGGCCCGGTCCACCTTGGCCAGGATGTCCTCCATGAGGTAGGTGTGCACGTCCAGCCACTGGGCTTCCGTGACCGGGTCGGTGGCCGGGGCGGGCGGGATCCAGTCTTCGGGAAGGACTGGCGCGCCTTTGGTGCCTGGCATGAGAGCCGAAAGGAGGCCGGGGGTCCATGCGCCGAGCCAGAGGTGGTGCCGCAGGGGCATGGGATGCTCGGCCCCGTCTCTGAACTTGCGCAGTTTGTAGGGGAGCGGGAGGTTGGCGTGGGACACGGGAAGGACGGCGTCGGCCATGGCGAGCGCACGGGTTCTCGCCCATCGGGGCAGGGAGGCGTAGCGCCCGTAGCCGGCATGGACCCAGTAGGTGGGATAGCCCGCGAAGAGCTCGTCTCCGCCGTCGCCCCCCAGGGCCACCGTGACGCGCTTCCGGGCGAAGCGGCTCAGGAGGGCCGTGGGGAAGATGGACGGATCGGCGAAGGGCTCGTCCAGGCGAGCCATGACGCCGGGTACTTCGGCCAGCAGTTCCGCCTCCGAGAAGGTGTGTTCGTGGTGCTCGCAGCCCAGGTGCCGCGCGGCCTGCCGGGCGAAGGCGCTCTCGTCGAAGGAAGGATCCGTGAAGCCGATGGAGAAGCTCTCCACGCGCCCTCCGGCGGCGCACATGGCCGCGGCCACGACGCTGCTGTCCACCCCGCCGCTCAGGAAGACGCCGAGGGGAACGTCGGACATGAGCTGGCCTTTGACGCTACGCTGGATCTCTGCCCGGAGCAGGGCGGCGGCCTCGCGCCGGTCCGCCGGTATGGGTATGGGGTAGGGCAGGTTCCAGTAGCGGGTCGTCTGGAGGCCGTGGTCCGAAGCCACCAGGAGGTGGCCCGGAAGGAGCTTCTTCACTCCTCTATAAATGGTCAAGGGAGCTGGGACGTACTCGCACACCAGGAAGGCGCGCAAGGCATCGTGGTCCAGCTCGCGAGGACAATCGCCGTGGGTGAGAAGGGCCTTGATCTCCGAGCCGAAGAGCAGCCCGCCTGGTACCTCCGCGTAGTGGAGGGGCTTCACGCCGAAGGGGTCCCGGGCCAGGAGGAGCCGGCGCCGGGTTCGGTCGTAGAGGGCGAAGGCGAAGATGCCGTTGAGGCGGGCGGGGAAGGCGTCGCCCTCCTGCTCGTAGAGGTGCACGAGGACTTCCGTGTCCGACCGCGTGGAGAATCGGTGGTCTTTGGCCTCAAGTTCCGCCCGAAGCTCCAGGTGGTTGTAAATCTCTCCGTTGAAGACGACCACCACGGAGCCGTCCTCGTTGGAGAGGGGCTGGGCGCCCGTGGCCAGGTCCACGATGGAGAGGCGCCGGTGGCCCAGGCCCACGCCCTCTTCCATGAAATACCCCATGCCGTCGGGCCCCCGGTGGGTGAGGGCGGAGGTCATGGCGGAGAGGGCCCTGGCGTCAGCCAGTTCCTTCAGCTTAAAACCGGCGATGCCGCACATGGGGGACAATAAAAAGCGGAATTCGGAATTCGGAATTCGGAAGGGAAGGATCACCACAGAGGCGTAGAAGCATGGAGAGATTTGGAATTTGGGATTTGAAAATTGCGAATGGTGAAACATCCCTGTGCATCTTGCATCTTACCTCTCGCGCCCCGCGAAGCTTGCCCATCTCTTCACTCTTCACTCCTCACTTCTCACTTTCTTCGATTCCATAACCTCTCGCACGACGTAGGGGGTGGTTTGGGAGGAGGCGAAGTAGATGCGGATGAGGAGCTCGCCGAGAAGGCCCATCATGATGAGCTGCATGCCGGCGAGGGCGAAGAAGATGGCCACGAGGAAGACGGGGTTTCGGTGGACCCACACGGTGGGCACCTCGAAGAACTTCTCCCACAGGGTATAAAGAGCAAGGAGGAAGGAGAAGCCGAAAAGGATGACGCCGGCGCCGCCGAAGGCGTAGATGGGCTTGGTGAGGAAGGAGCCCAGGAACTTGATGGTGAGCAGGTCAAGCACCACTTTGAAGGTCCGCATGAGGCCGTATTTGCTCTTGCCGGAGACGCGCGGGTGGTGGTTGACCACCACCTCCGTGACCCGGGCCCCCTGCCAGCTCGCGAGGATGGGGATGAACCGGTGCATCTCGCCTACCAGGACCACGGGCTTGATGACCTCGCGCCGGTAGGCCTTGAGGGTGCAGCCGTAATCGTGGAGCTTCACGCCCGAGATGAGGGAGATGAGGCCGTTGGCTAGCTTGGAGGGGAGGGTGCGCGTGAAAAAGGGATCCTTGCGGTTCTTGCGCCACCCGCTCACCACGTCGTACCCTTCGGCCAGCTTGCCCAGCAGAACCGGGATATCGCCAGGGTCGTTCTGAAGATCGCCGTCCAGGGGGATGAGGATCTCGCCTCGGGCGTGGTCAATGGCCGCGGCGAGGGCCGAAGTCTGCCCCGAGTTGCGGCGGAAGAAAACCACGCGAAGGTGGGGCCGCTCAGTCACGGCCTTTTTGAGAAGGGCCACCGTCCGGTCCGTGGAGCCGTCGTCCACCAGAACCACCTCGTAGGTGCGGCCCAGGGCGGACATCACCTGCGCGATGCGGTCCAGCAGGGGCTCCACGTTCCCTTCCTCGTTGTAGAGGGGAACCATGAGGCTGATTTCGGGGGTGGGACCGGGATCACTCATGGGGACGGGCTCCCGCGGGGAAGGCTGAAGGCGTAGGGATAATTGCGAATTGCGAATTGCGAATGGCGAATTGAATAGACCAGAAGATCCTCAGACCTCTTCGCGGTTCGCATTTTGCAGTCCAATCCGAAATCCGAAATCCCAAATCCGAAATTCTCATGACTACCGTTCCTTTGCGTTGAGCCCGTACTTCTTCACGAGATACCGCATGGAGCGGAAGGTGATGCCCAGCCGCCGGGCCGCTTTCACCATGACGCCCCCCTCCAGTTCGAGGGCTTTCTGGACGTAGCCGGCGCGAATGCGCTCCACCACGTCGTCCAGGAGGAATCCCGACTCGGGGATGTCGATGCCCCCCGTGTCCATGGGGCTCTGGAAGCCCCGAACCTCGTCGGGAAGGTCGCGCCGCTCGATGCGTGGGCTCTGGGCCAGGGCCATGGCGCGCTCGATGACGTTTTCCAGTTCGCGCACGTTGCCCGGCCAGGCATATTTTTCCAGCGCCCGCATGGCCTCCTGGGTGAGGGCCGGGACCTCCCTGCCCCAGAGGCGCGCGTACTTCTCCGTGAAAAAGCGCACCAGCAAGGGAATGTCCTCGCGCCGCTCGCGCAGGGGAGGCATGACGATGGAGATGACGTTCACGCGGTAGTACAGGTCCTCCCTGAACCGCTTTTCCTGAACCATCTTCTGGAGGTCCTGGTTGGTGGCGGCCAGGACTCGGGCGTCCACGGGGTGTTCTTCATTGCCGCCCACGGGACGGATCCGCTTCTCCTGGAGGGCGCGAAGGAGCTTCACCTGCATGGCGGGGGAGGTTTCGCCAATCTCGTCCAGGAACAGGGTCCCCCCCGAGGCCGTATCGAAGAGGCCCTTCTTGGTGGCGACGGCGCCCGTGAAGGCTCCCTTGGCATGGCCGAAGAGCTCGCTTTCAAGCAGCGTCTCGGGGAGGCCGCCGCAGTTGATGGCGACGAAGGGATGCCGGCTTCGGAGGGAACGCTGGTGGATGGCCTTGGCCACCAGCTCCTTGCCGGTGCCGCTCTCCCCCTGGATGAGGACACTGCTCGCGGCGGGGGCGATGCGTTCGATGAGGGCGTAGACCTGCCTCATCTTGGGGTTGCCGCCCACGATTTCTCCGAAGCGCTCCTGCTGGCTCAGCTCGACCCTGAGCAGGACGTTCTCTTCCTTGAGGGCCTTTTTCTCCAAGGCGTGGCGGACGATGTTGACGAGCTCGTCCACCTGGAAAGGCTTGGTTACGTAGTCGAAGGCGCCCAATTTGATGGCTTCAATGGCCGACTCGGTGCTGGCGTAGGCCGTCATGAGAACGACCTCCGTCTGTGAATCCTCCGCCTTGAGCCGCCGCAGGAGGTCGATGCCCGAAAGGCCGGGCATGCGGATGTCGGAAAGGACCAGATCGAAGGGGTGGAGGTTGAGGGCGTCCATGGCCGCCTCGGCGCTTTGGGCGGTTTGGACTTCATATCCCTCCTGGGTGAGGAGGATGTCCAGCATCTTCCGCATGGAGGCTTCGTCGTCGACGATGAGGATCTGCCCGCTCATGGGGCAGGTTCCAGCGGAAGGGTGAGGCGGCAGCGGGTGCCTTTGCCGGGGATGGAATCGATGCGGATGCGGCCGCCGTGTTGCTCGAGGATGCGGTAAACGATGGAGAGCCCGAGGCCCGAGCCCTGAGCGAAACCGCGGCGGAAAGGCTGGAAGAACTCGGCGACCTCGGTCTGGCGCATGCCGATCCCATTGTCCTCCACGTCCAGTATAGCCTCTTCACCCTCCAGCGTTAAGGAAACCGTGATGCGTCCATCCTCCCCCACGGCCTTGCGGGCGTTCTGGAGGAGGTTCCACAGAGCCTGGCGGATTTGATCCGGGTCCACGCGGACCTGTGCAGGGGTCGAGACGAGGTGGAGGTCCACCTGGAGATGGCCGGCGATGGCCGGATCATTCTGGAAGAGGGTGACCACTTCGTCCGTGAGGGAAGCCAGGTCCAGACTCCGCTTCTTGGGCGGGGCCGGTTTCACAAACCGGAGGAAGTTGTCCAGGGTGCTGCTCAGGCGGCGGCTCTCCTCCTGGATGATGCCCAGCAAGGCGAACTCGCCCCCCTCCGGAGAGGACTGCCGCTGTAGCATCTGGGCCGCCCCGGAGATGCTGCCCAGGGGGTTTTTGATCTCGTGGGCGATGTCGGCGGCCATGGCACCCGTGGCCGCCAGGCGGTCCTTGAGGGCGACCTGCTCCTTGAGCTTGACCACCTCCGTCTGGTCCCGCAGGAAGATGAGCTGGCCCAGGGACGCCTCCAAGGTGCGCAGGGGAGCCACGGCCACGGCCAGAAAGCGGCTGTTGGCGCCCAGCACCAGGTCGTAGTCCCGCTCCCGCTCCAGATCCTCAGGGGCGAAGCTGATGCCGGGAGAGCCCAGTTCCGCCAGCCGCCCGTTGAAGCTCCAGCCCGCGGGAATGGTCTCGCCAAGCAGCCTCATGGCCGCCGGGTTGGCGAAGGTGACCCGGCCCTGGAGGTCCGTCGTGACCACGCCCCAGCCCAGGGAGGAGAGGATCTGCTCGTTCAAGCTGCGCAGGGAGGTGAAGTCCTTCTCCATAGCCCCGAGGGCCCGGCGCGTGGCTTCGATGCGCTCGGACATGATGCTCATGAGGCCCGCGATGAGATAAAACCCGACGTAATGGGCCAGGAGGGCATAGAAGGCCGAACTGGCGGTGGGGGCATCGTAGGGGAGGTGGTCACCGAAGTGCTCCGGGTCCACCCAGTTGTAGAGCATGGCGACGCAGAAGAGCCCGTAAGCCAGCGAGTCCAGGACGGCCACCGTGAAGGCGCCCCGCCGTTTCAGAAGATACCCGCCCACCACGATGAGCACGTGATAGAGAAACGTGTAAATGCTGTTGATCCCTCCCGTGAGGAAGGCCAAGAGGGTTACCGAAAGGATGTCGCCGGTGATTTGGATGTAGATGAATAGGGGCCTCTGGCGCCAAGGTTTGAACGCCAGGTAGAAGACGCTGTAGATGACGTTGAGGCCCAGCACGAAGGCCGTGAAATAAAAGAAGGGCCAGAGATTGAACTCGGCCCCCGAGAAGGCCTGGATGCCCAGGGCGCTGAGGAAAAAAGTGAGAGCCACCACCGTCCGGACGGCCATCAGCCGGACGGCCTGTTTCTCTAGCGGCTCCATGGTAGCGGGAAGCGGGTCGGGAGTTTGCGTGAGGGGGTACTGCAGGGGGGGCGAGCCGGCGAGCCGGTGAGCCAGTGGGCCGGAGGGGTCGGGGCATGGAGAAAAAGGGCGCGGCGTGGTGAACCTTCGCCGCGCCCTGTCGTTGACTCGTTGATTCGTCGGCCCGTTGACTCCATCCTTACTGGATCTGCTGAATCAGGGTGAAGAGCGGCAGGTACATGGCGATGACGATGCCGCCGATGGTCACGCCGAGAAAGACGATGATCACGGGCTCCAGCAGGGACATGAGGTTGGCAACCGCCTCGTCCACCTCATCCTCATAGAAGTCCGCGATCTTGGAGAGCATGGCGTCCAGGGCGCCGGTGGATTCGCCCACGCTGATCATTTGGGTCACCATGCCCGGGAAGACCCCTGAGGCGGCGAGCGGTTCTGTGAGGGTTTTGCCCTCTTCGACGGACTTGCGCGTCTTGAGAATCGCCTCCTCCACGATGGCGTTGCCCGAGGTCTTGGCCGTGATGTCCAGCCCCTCGAGGATGGGAACGCCCGAAGACACGAGGGTGGCCAAGGTCCGGCAGAAGCGCGCCACGGCGATTTTGCGCAGGACGACGCCAAAGATGGGCGACTTCAGCATGATTTTGTCGATGGTGTACCGCCCATTCTCCGTTCGGTAATAGAGCCGGAGCGTGACCCCGATGGCGATAAGGAAGAGGATGCACAGCCAGCCCCACCGTCCCAGGAAATTGCTGATGGTGATGACGATGACCGTGGGCAGGGGCAGTTTAGCCCCTACCCCTTCGAAAAGGCTGGCGAAGGTCGGGATGACCTTCCACATGATGACGACCACCACGAGGACGGCCACGGTCACCACGATGATGGGGTAGATCATGGCCGACCGCACGGCGGCCACCAGCTTGACGTTCTTCTCGATGTAGACGCTCAGCCGCTGGAGGATCGTGTCCAGGATGCCGCCCGCCTCGCCCGCCGCCACGAGGTTGCAGTAGAGATTGTCGAAAACCCGCGGATGCTTTTTAAAGGCCTCGTTGAGGGAAGAGCCCGCTTCCACGTCCTCCCGCACCTCAAAGAGGACCCGCTGGAAGGCTTTGTTCTGCTGCTGAGAACCCAGAATCTCCAGGCACTGCACGACGGGGAGGCCCGCGTCGATCATGACCGAAAACTGCCGCGTGAAGATGGCCAAGTCCTTGGTGGAGACCCCTCCGCCGATCTTGGGCAGGGCCAGTTCTTTGCCCTTCTCCTTGATTTTGACCGCGACGATCTGCTGCCGGCGGAGGGCGCCCACGACGGCGTCTTTGTTGTCCGCCGTCATGGAGCCGTCGATCATTTCACCGGTGCGCCTGCGGCCCTTCCACTCGAACTGGGGCATCTCCCACCCTCCTCACTCGATGGTCATGGCTTGCGCGCCACGACGGGCCCGCGCGTCGGCGCTCCGGGCATGCCAGGGGCCGGGACGTTCATCTGCCGCCCCCCGAGCGTCACGTTCCGGTTGATGAGCTCCTGCAGTTCTTCGGGCATGGACGACCGCTGCAGGGCCGTTTCCAGGTCGATCTTGCCGTGGATGTAGAGGTCCGCCAGGGACTGGTTGAACGTCTGCATGCCGCTGCCGCCCTGTCCCGTCTGCATGACGGAATAGAGCTGGTGGACCTTGTCCTCGCGGATCAGGTTGCGGATCGCCGGGTTGGGAACCATCACCTCCACGCAAATGACGCGCCCCTTGCCTCCCCGGGCCACGAGCAGGGACTGGCAAAGGATGCCCTGGAGGACGAAAGAGAGCTGGGTCCGGACCTGGGCCTGCTGGTGGCTGGGAAACACGTCGATGATGCGGTTGATGGTCTCCACCGCGGAATTGGTGTGCAGGGTCGCGAAGGTGAGGTGGCCCGTCTCGGCGATGCGCAGCGCCGCCTCGATGGTTTCCAGGTCTCGCATTTCGCCGATGAGCACCACGTCCGGGTCCTGCCTCAGGATGCTTTTCAGGGCGGCCTTGAAGGAGTAGGTGTCCGACCCGATCTCGCGCTGGTTCACGATGCAGGACTTATGGGGGTGAAGGTACTCCACGGGGTCTTCGATGGTCACGATGTGGTCGTTCCGCTCGCGGTTGATCTTGTCGATCATGGCCGCCAGCGTGGTGGACTTGCCCGAACCCGTGGGGCCCGTCACGAGGATGAGCCCCCTCGGTTTCTCGGCGAGCCGCTCCACGACCGTCGGCAGGCCCAGCTCCTTGAACCCCCGGATCTCGTAAGGGATGGTCCGGAAGGCCCCGGCCACGGCGCCCCGCTGGCTGAACACGTTGCCGCGAAACCGGCTCAGGCCCTTGATGCCGAAGGACAGGTCCAGCTCGAGGGTCTCCTCGAATTTGTGCTTCTGCTGGTCCGTGAGAATGGAGTAGCAGAGCTGTTTCGTCTCGGCCGCCGTGAGGGACTCGGTGTTGGGGATGGGGGTGAGCTTGCCGTGGATGCGCACCTGGGGCGGTGAGTTGACGGTGATGTGAAGGTCCGAGCCCTGGTTGTCGACCATGTATTTCAGGAGCTGGTGGATGGACACGGCCATGGGGCCCTCCTCACTCCGCTAATTGACGGTTTCGCGAACGACTTCTTCGACGGGGCAGGTGCCCGCGGCGATTTTGATCAGGCCCGAGCGCCGGAGGGTCACCATGCCGTCTTCCAGGGCCTGCCGCTTGAGTTCCACGGCGTTGGCGCCCATGAGGACCATCTCCCTGAGCTGGTCCGTCATCTCCATGACCTCCATGAGGGCCGTCCGGCCCTTGCACCCCGTGTTGTTGCAGACGGGGCACCCCCTGCCCTTGAAGATCGTCACCGACTCCACCTCGTCCTCTCGGAAGCCCAGGTCCAGCAGGGCTTTCTTGGGCATCTTCACCTCTTCCCGGCACTCCTTGCAGACTCGGCGCACGAGGCGCTGGGCCTGGATGAGGTGCACGGAGGTAGCCACGAGGAAGGGCTCGATGCCCATGTTCATGAGGCGGCTGATGGTGGAAGGGGCGTCGTTGGTGTGGAGGGTGGAGAGGACCATGTGTCCCGTGAGGGCGGCTTTCACGGCGATCTCCGCCGTTTCGAAATCGCGGATCTCGCCCACCAGGATGATGTTGGGGTCCTGCCGCAGGAAGGCGCGGAGGGCGGAGGCGAAGTTCAGGCCGATGGCCTCCTTCATCTGGACCTGGTTGCAGCCCGTGATGCTGAACTCCACCGGGTCCTCGGCGGTCATGATGTTGGTCTCGGGCGTATTGAGACGGCCCACGGCCGAGTAAAGCGTATTGGTTTTGCCCGAGCCCGTGGGGCCCGTGACGAGGACCATCCCGTACGGTTTGAGGATGGCGCGTTCGAACTTCTCCATGCTTTCGGGCTCAAAGCCGAGCTTGGTCAGGTCGAGTTTGAGACCCTCCTTGTCCAGGAGCCGGAGGACGATTTTCTCCCCGTAGAGGGTGGGCACCGTGGAGACGCGGTAGTCGATCTCCTTGGTCTTGTTGTCCAGCTTCATGCGCATCTTGATGCGGCCGTCCTGGGGGAGGCGCTTTTCGGCGATATCCAGCTTGGCCAGGATCTTCATGCGGGAGGCGATGGCTTCCTTGAGCTTCATGGGCGGCTTGAGCATCTCGTAGAGGACGCCGTCGATGCGCAGCCGCACTCGCAGTTCTTTCTCGTAGGGCTCGATGTGGATGTCGCTCGCCCCCTTCCTCACCGAATCGGTCAGGACGAGGTTGCAGAGCTTCACGACGGGGGCCTCCTGGCTTGCCGCCTCCATGTCTTCCGCCGAGATTTCGCCCTCGTCGTCCTCCACCTCCAGGTCGGCCACCTCCTGCTTGGTGAACTCGTCCATGACTTCCTTGAGCTGGATGTCGTGAGAGGAGCCGTAGTACTTGCTGATGGCCTCGCGGATGGAGGCCTCGGCGGCCACCACCGGCTCTACCTGGTATCCCGTGATGAACCGCACGTCGTCCAGGGCGAACACGTTGGAGGGATCGGCCATGGCCACGGTGAGGGTGGCGCCCGTGCGTTCGATGGGAATGAGGAGGTACTTCTGGGCCACGTCCGAAGGGATGTGTTTGAGGATGGACTCGTCGATCTCGAAGTGCTCGAGGTGAATGGCCGGGACCCCGTACTGCTCCGATAGGAGGGAGGTGATGTCCTCCTCCTTCACGTGTCCCAGTTTGACGAGGTTATACCCCAACTTGCCGCCGTTGGTCTTTTGCAGCTGCAGCGCGTCTTCGATCTGCTTCTGCGTCACCAGTCCGGCCTTGATGAGGAGCTCGCCTAAACGCTCGGCCATGGAAGTCGCCCGCCCTCCCCTCCTGGATACACCGCAACATGGTAAGTATAAGGAACCCTTGAAAGGCCTGTCAAGGATTTCAAGGTGTTAGGCAGGAAAAGCTGAAGTTGAAGGGAATAGGGGGCAGAGGGCAGAGGACGAGGAATGCGGAATTCGGAATTCGGAAAGCGGAAAGGGGCGGCCAGACGAGGGCCGAGTTGATGGTATGAAGGGGCGCCAGGATGGGGGGACAGCCCCCTAGTTCACTATTTCAGGGGATTCTCGCTCCCTGCTCCCTGCTCCCCCGTTTCTCTTAGAACGCAGCAAAGCCCCCGGC
>JAKAKG010000006.1 GCA_021813555.1 Acidobacteriota bacterium | reverse complement strand
CCTGGTCACGGTCTGGGCGTACAGCGAACCCATGGCTCCCAGCGGCACGAAGGGCTTGGGACACGCGGGGGTGGAGAGGGGCCACAGCCGCGTCCCCGACCCTCCGGCGAGGAGAGCGATATATAAACTCTCTGAATTACCGTTATTCAATGTATTTTCTCTTTTCTGGAGCCATAACTCCGCCTTATTGGGGAGGGCCCGCGCGTCGCCTACCCCAGGAGCGACCGGTCTGCCTCCACGGGCATTTGCATCCCGAGGTGATCTAAAAGGACCTTCACCCGCTCTCGGGCGGGAAGACTGGCGATGACGGTTCCTTCCAGGCCGGAAAAGACCCCCTCCTTAAAACGCACACGCTGCCCCACGCGGAAAGGCTCGGCGGGCTCGGGCGTCACATACCCGCGCCCCCCCTCCCTCGACTTCCAGAGGTCCACGAGCTCGGCCTCCACGCAGGCCACCTGGTCCCCGAAAATGAGGGGCCGCGTGACGCACGGGTAGAAGCGCACCTTCGGCAACTCCACCTTGGGGGAGAGCCACACGAAAATATAGCCCGGAAACAGGGGCTGTATCTTCTGGCTGCGGCGCCTGTTGAGACAAAGGGGCCCGTACGCCTCGATCCCCTCCTTGGCGAGGAAGGCGAGGGCCGGCGCTTCCTTGCGCGGCTTGGTGGCGAGCACCGCCCAGACGCGTTTCGCACTGGACAGGGCGGCAAACATCTATCGGGGACCCGAATAGAAGGCCCGAATTCCCTCGCAGGCTTCGGCCACCTCGGCCTCCTTCAGCTCCGCGAAGACAGGGAGTGCAAGCACCTCGCGCGCGGCCCTTTCGGTGTGAGGCAAGTCCCCCTCGCGGTAGCCGAGAAAACGGAAGCAGGTTTGGAGGTGGAGGGGGATGGGGTAGTAGATCATGGAACCTATGCCCCGCTCCTGGAGAAAGCCCTTGAGCTCGTCGCGGCGCTGGGCGCGGATGACGTATTGGTGGTAAATGTGGCCGTAGCCCTCGGGCGCCGAGGGCGCCTCCACCTGCGGGATTCCCGCGAGACCTTGCCGGTACCATCTCGCCACCACGTCGCGCTGGCGGTTCCAGCCGTCCACATGGGGCAGCTTGACGCGCAGGACCGCCGCCTGGACCTCGTCCAGCCGTGAGTTGTAGCCGATCTCCTCGTGGATGTACCGCTCCTTGCTGCCGTGCACGCGGAGCATGCGGAGGCGGTCCGCCAGGGCCCCGTCGTCCGTGGTCATGATGCCGCCGTCCCCCGCCCCGCCCAGATTCTTCGTGGGGAAGAAGGAGAACGCGGCCAGGTGGCCCAGAGCACCGGCCCTCCGGCCCTTGTAGGTGGAGCCGTAGGCCTGGCAGGCGTCTTCAAGGACCGCGAGCCCGTACTCCTTGGCCACGCCGTTCAGGCCGTCCATGTCGGCGCACAGGCCGTAGAGGTGCACGGGGAGAAGGACGCGGATGATGCAACCGGTGGCCTTGTGGACGGGCAGGCCGCCCTCCCCCCGGACGCACTCGTGCTCCAGAAAGCGGCGCACGTGGACGGCGTCGAGGTTGAAAGTGGCCGGGTCGATGTCGGCGAAAAAGGGCCTTCCGCCGGCGTTGTGAATGGCTCCCGCCGTGGCGAAGAAGGTGAAGGACGTGGTGAGGACGCCCTCACCGCGGCGCAGCCCCAGGGCCCGAAGACCCAGGAGGAGGGCATCGGTGCCCGAGGCGCACCCCACGGCGTGGGCCGCGCCCAGGTGCCGGGCCACCTCCTGTTCGAGGGACTGGCCTTGCGTTCCAAGGATGAAGTGCTGGGTCTCGAAGACCTCCTTAAGGGCCTTCTCAACCTCGGGGCGGATGCTCGCGTACTGCCGTGTCAAATCAAGGACGGGGACGCCCATGAACGCTCCTTTTTAAGGTCGCATTTATAGCACGCGAACCTCGGGGAGTAAAGGCGAACGGCTCCCTTCGCGTCCCGAAGTTTTCGGGCCGAAGTGGCCTGAAGACGGGGTCGGTGTTATGGTAACGAGACGGAGGATCTCATGGACGTGGGCATCTTTCATAAGCTCCTCACGAGCGCGATCCAAAAGGGCGCGTCGGACATCCATCTCCAGGCGGGGTACCCGCCCCTCATGCGCGTCAACGGTGAACTGCTCGAAGTGAAATATCACCCCCTCACGCCCGAAGAAACCTCGGCCGTCGCCGAGGAGATCCTCGCCAATACGTACCGGCGCGAGAAGGTCGACGGCCTCTCCGAGATGGACGTCTCCTACGGCCTGGAGGGCCAGGGCCGTTTCCGGGTGAATCTTTTCCGCCAGCGGGGCTCCATCAGCATCGTGCTCCGGGTCATCCCCATCTCCATCAAGACCTTCAAGGAGCTGAACCTGCCGCCGGCCATGGACCAGATCGGCAACCTCCGGCGGGGCCTCGTCCTAGTGGCGGGCGCCACGGGAAACGGCAAATCCACGACCCTCGCGGCCATGATCGAGCACATCAACGAAACCCGCCGGGCGCACATCCTCACCATCGAGGACCCCATCGAGTTCCTCTTTAGGCACAAGATGTCGATCATCAGCCAGCGGGAGCTGGGAAGCGACACGGCCTCCTTCGGCAAGGCCCTCCACGCATGCCTCCGGCAAGACCCGGACGTGATCATGATCGGTGAGATCCGCGACGCGGAGACGGTGGAGATCGCCCTCAAGTCCGCCGAGACGGGCCACCTGGTCCTCTCCTCCCTCCACACCACCGATGCCGTGAAGACGATCGCGCGCCTCATCGGCTTCTACCCGCCGGACCAGGAGGCCTCGGTGCGCGGCCGCCTGGCGGACAGCCTCATGGCCGTCCTCTCCCTCCGCCTCCTGCCCCACAAGGGACAGCTGGGGCGCATTCCCGCGGTGGAGCTGCTGAGGGTCACCCGCACCATCCAGGAGTGCATCCGCGACCCCGCCAAGACGAGCGACATCCCCGCCTACATGCTGAAGGGCGCCGAGATGTACGGCATGCAGACCTTCGACCAGCACCTTCTGGCCCTCATCAAAGAGGGGAAGGTGGACCTGGACGCGGCCAAGCTGGCCTGCAGCGATCCCGCGGAACTGGAGCGGGCCCTTTTGATGGAGGGGTAGGGAGCGGGGAGCAGGGAGCGGAAGCATCGCAGGCGACATGGGGTCGTGCCCCATCCCGGCACCTCGTCATCCCGGAATCCCGGAATCCCGGAATCTCGTCCCTCAACCCTGAACTCACAACCCTTATAGAGGCTTCTCCAGCGCCTCCAGGGCCCGGTCCAAGCCCGCGTCCGTGACGTCGTGATGGGTGACGAACCGCACGGCCGCGGCGGAGGCCGGGCTGGCTAGGACACCCCGCGTCTTGAGGGCGGCGCAGGCCTGGGCCGACGTCATGGGGGGCCTCACCTTCGCCATGACGATATTGGTTTGAACCCAGTCCAGGTCCACGCTGAAGTTCGGGTGGACGGCGAGCGCCTGAGCAAGGAGGCGGGCGCGGCGGTGGTCCTCCGGAAGGGTGGGGACCACCTCGCGAAGGGCCACCAAGCCCGCGGCCGCGAGGATGCCCACCTGGCGCATGCCGCCTCCGAACATCTTTCGAAAGACCCTCGCCTTGTCGATGAAGGCCTTGGACCCGCAAATCATGGATCCCACGGGGGCGCAGAGCCCTTTGGAGAGGCAGAACTGGACCGAGTCGAAGGGGGCGGCGATCTCCTTCACGTTCACGCCCAGCGCGGCGGCGGCGTTGAAGATCCGCGCCCCGTCCAGGTGGACCGCCATGCCGTGCTCGCGGGCCACGGCGCCAAGAGCTTCGCAGGTCTTCACGGGCGTGCAGGTGCCGCCCCCCATGTTGTGGGTATTTTCGACGCACAACAGCGCGGGGCGGGGGAAGTAGTAGACGGCGGGACGGATGGCCTCGCGCACTTTCTGAGGATCGAGGATGCCGTGGTCACCCGCCACGAGCCGGGGAAGGACGCCGGAGAGCACGGCCATGCTCGCGTTCTCGAACCAGTAGACGTGGCCCGTGGCCTCGCAGAGGACCTCCTCTCCGGGCTGGGTGTGCACCTTGACGCAGATGCCGTTGCCCATGGTCCCCGAAGGGACGAAGAGGGCGGCCTCCTTGCCCATGAGGCGCGCGGCCTCTTCCTGGAGGGCGTTGACGGTGGGATCCTCGCCGTAGACGTCGTCGCCCACCTCCGCCTCGGCCATGGCCCGGCGCATGGCGGGCGTGGGTCTGGTCACCGTATCCGATCTAAGGTCCACCCAATCCTGGGACATGAGGTACCTCCATCTGTGGCAGGAAGTATACCCCGCTGGTGCCTCTCGCCGGCAGCCCCTCCCTCCTCCGCTTCCTGCTTCCCGCTCCCAGCTCCCCGCTCCCAGCTCCCCGCTCACTTTTCGTGCAGGGCGGCGCGCCCGCGGGCTGAATCTCCTGGCGGAATCTGGGCCTTATGATATATTTGAAAAAGGGAGACAGGCATGGACGAAGCGCTTCGCCTGAAAGCCGTGGACAAGACCTTCCGGGGCCACCTCTCCATCGGCTCCCATCAGGTCCTTCGGGGGGTGACCCTCACCGTGCCCCGGGGCGTCATCTACGGATTCCTCGGGCCCAACGGCGCGGGCAAGACCACCACCCTCAAAGTCATCACGGGCCTCCTCTTCGCCGATGCGGGGGAGATCTCCATCTTGGGCCAGAGCGTGGAAGACCGGTCCGTCCGGGGCCGCATAGGGTTCCTGCCCGAGAGCCCCTACTTCTACGACTACCTCTCGGGGTACGAGCTGCTCATCTTTATGGGGCGCCTCCAGGGCGTGCCCGCCGCCAGGCTCGCCGCACGCATCCCCGGGCTCATCAAGGCCGTGGGCCTGGAGGGCAAGGACCGGCTTCAGCTCCGGAAGTACAGCAAGGGCATGCTCCAGCGCATCGGACTGGCCCAGGCCCTCTTGAACGACCCCGATCTCGTCATCCTGGACGAGCCCATGAGCGGCCTGGACCCCATCGGGCGCCGCGAGGTGCGGGACCTGATCCTGGCCATGAAGGACCAGGGAAAGACGGTCTTCTTCTCCTCGCACATCCTGGCCGACGCGGAGATGATCTGCGACCAGGTGGCCATCCTGGTGAAGGGCAAGGTGGTGCAGGAGGGCCCCCTGGAGAGCCTGCTGAGCTCGGAGGTGCAGTTCTGGGACGTGACGGTGCGCGGCGCGGCGGGGATGGTGCCCCCGCCGGGGTGCTCCGTCCTGACCCGCCTGGGCACCCAGCTCCTGATCCGTGTGGACCGCGAGGAAACCCTCCAGGACCTGCTGGACCGCTCAAGGGCCGAAGGGGCCAGCATCAGGGCCGTGGTTCCCCACAAGAGTTCCTTGGAGGACCTTTTCCTGTCGCACATTCCCGGGGAGGGACGCTGATGGCCTCGCGAGGGGACCGGTCCACCGTCGTCCACCAGATCACGGCCCTGGCTTCCAACACGTTCAAGGAGGCCACCCGAAGCCGCGTGTTCTACATCCTGCTGGCCTTCGCCGTGGCCCTTCTTCTGTTCTCCTCGGCCATGGGCTTCATGGCCGTGGGAAGCATCCGGCGGGTGGTTCTGGACATGGGCCTCTCCACCGTGTCCTACTTCTCCGCCATGACCGCCATCTTCGTGGGAGTCGGGCTCATTTACCGGGAGATCGAGCACAAGACCATCTACAACATTCTGTCCAAGCCCGTGTCCAGGACCGTCTTTCTGGCGGGGCGCTATGCCGGGCTCATGGCGGTTCTCCTGGTGAACCTGGCCGCCATGACGGCCGTCCTCTCCCTGGTGCTGGCCTTTTTCGGCGGCTTCACCCCAAGAGTCTTCGCCGCCGCCGGGTACATCTACCTGGAGCTGCTGATCCTCACGGCCGTGGCCCTGTTCTTCTCGTCCGTCACTTCCCCCGTGGTGAGCGCCCTGTGCACGGCGGCCTTCTACATCATCGGCCACACGAGCTCGGCGCTGCCCGACCTCCTGGTGCCCTACCTCACCTCCACGTGGGAGCGGCGCCTCGCGGTGGGGATCTATCACATCCTGCCCGATTTGAATCTCCTGAGCATCAACAACCTCGTGTCCAACAACATCCCCACGGCCCACGGGTTCGCCATTCGTGCGGTCCTCTACACGGTCCTCACGGTGGCCATCCTCATGCTGGCTTCGGCGCTCTGCTTCAAGCGGCGCGACCTGGTGTAGCCGTGTGGAAAACCCTCGCGGGGATCTGCCTCATCGCCGTCCTCATGGTGGGGAGCGCGTCTCTCCACCAGGATCTGGTGGCCCTTCACAACACGTATCCGTCGGAGTTCCGCTCCTACTACGTCCCCTCCAGCGCGTACCTCTCCGTCCTGAGCCTTGGGCAGCAGAATTTCTGGGCCGATCTGGTCTTCATCTGGTCCATCCAGTATTTCGACCGGTATGCCCAATCGGTGCGCGACACGTACCTGTTCCACACCTACGACGTGATCACGGACCTGAATCCGCACTTCTACGAGGCGTACATCTTCGGCGACCTCTTCCTCTCCCTGGACAAGCGGTGGGACCTGATCTACAAACTCGCCGACAAGGGGCTCGAGAAGAACCCCAAGAACTGGCTCATCGCCTGGGACGCGGGCACCTATGCCTTCTTCCAGCAGAAAGACTACGCCGTGGCCCTGAAGTACTTTCACATCGCCGAGGAGCGCAACCCCGGCGACCCTCGCCTGAAAGACTTCCTGGCCAATGCCTACAAGTACAGGGGCGACTACGAGAGGTCCCTCCTCTACTGGGAAAATCTCAAGGCCACCAATGAGAAGAGCGACACGGAGCAGGCCCATTTCTTCACCTTCGCGGCGGAGAAAAACATCTTCGACCTGACCATCAAGATCGACCTGAGGGATTTGAACGCGGCGGTGCAGGCCTACCAAAAGGCTCGAGGCACCCTGCCGCCCACCCTGCCGGCCCTCGTAACGGCGGGATTCTTGAAGGCGCTTCCGGTGGACCCGGCGGGCAAGCCCTACCTCTACGACCACGCCACGGGGGAGGTGTCGTGCCAGACGCCCTTCAAGTTCCGGGGGAAGTACGCCCAATGGTGACGGGGCTGGTCCTGGTCTTTGCCGGTTGCCTGGGGCTCGTGTGCGGATCCTTCGCCAACGTGCTGATCTACCGCCTGCCCCGGCGTGAGTCGGTGGTGTTCCCCGGCTCTCACTGCCCCGCCTGCGGCGCCCCCATTCCCTGGTACCTCAACGTTCCCGTGCTGTCCTTCGCCGCTCTCAGGGGCCGCTGCGCCTCGTGCAAGGTTCCCATCAGCCCCCGCTATCCTCTCGTGGAAGCGTCCATGGGCCTGCTTTTTCTGGCCTGCGCATGGGCCTGGGGGCCCACCGTGAAAGCGGGCTGGGGCGCCGTCTTCTGCCTCCTGTGTCTGCCCCTGGGCCTCATCGACCTGGAGCACCAGATCCTCCCCGACCGGCTCACCTACCCGGGGTTAGCCGCGGGGCTCCTCTTCTCCTTCACGGGCCAAGCCACGGCCTGGCAAGACGCCCTCGCGGGGGCCGTGGCCGGCGCCGTCCTGCCGATCATGGTCATGGGGGCCTACTGGCTGATTCGGAGGGAGGAGGGCATGGGCTGGGGCGACGTGAAGCTCCTGGCCATGATAGGTGCCTTCCTGGGATGGAAAGGAGCGCTTCTGACCCTCATGGCCGGCGCCTTGGCGGGGACCTTCATCGGCGGCGGCTACCTGCTGGTATCGGGTAAGGGACGGCGGACGCCCCTGCCCTTCGGCACGTTCCTGTGCGCCGCGGCCCTGCTCGTCCTCTTCTTCGGGGACGCCGCATGGAGGTGGTACGCCGGCCTCCTCCCGCCGCCATGAGTTCGTCCGCGCTAAGGCCGGCCAAGGCGGCGCTCGTGGCCCTCCTGGCGGGAGGCGCCCTGGCGGCGGTCCTGCTGGGAGGCCATCTTTTTGTCATAACCCAGAGCATGGCGGGCCAGCGCCAGTTGGCCGAGGACCAGGTTCTCGCCCAAGGACGCGCCCTGCGCCAGCACCTGATGGCGGACGGGTTTCGCCCCCCCGGCGGGTCCATCACCGCGCTGGAGGGGCCCAGCCTCCTCCAACCGGGAGCCCTCGTGCACCTCAGGCAAGTGGCCCTCTTTTTCGGAACCCGTGCGATCTGGACCCTTCCGCCGGGGACCGCTTCGCCCCCCGCCGAGCCTCCTCTCGCCTCGGCCGATGCAGTGGAGCGTTCGGGCCCCCTGTGGGTCTATGTATACGGGCTGCCGGACGGCCGGTCCTTTGCCGCCACCTTTGAGCTCCCCCTCTACACCCGCCGGAGCGGACGGATGGCCCTCGCGGCGGGACTGGAAGCCTCGGCCCTCCTGACGCTCATCCTCCTCCTGGGGTACTTGGCCAGCCGCATCTACCGCCGGGGCCGCGAGGAGGGCGCGGTCCTTCCAGGAAGTGAGGGGGGGGCCTCACCGCAGGCCATGGTGGCCCTCTTCCAGCAGACCCTCAAAGAGCTTCGGACGCGGACGGAGGAAATGGAGGAGCTCCACCGCCGGGAGCGCGCCCGAGCGGAGGACGTGGAGCGCATGGCCGAGGCCCTCTGCGCCAACCTGGAGGCGGGCTATCTCCGCTTCGGCGAGGACGGCCGCCTCACGGGCGTGAATGCGGCGGCTCGCAACCTCCTGAGGTTGCAGGAAGTTCCCAGGATCGGGGACCGCGCCGATCACTTGCTCAAGGAGCGGGAAGGTGTCCTTCAGGTCGTGGAGGAAGTGCGGTCCACCCGGGCCCTCGCCCTCCGAGAGGAAGTGCCAGGGCCGCCGGGGATACTCCTGCAGGTCGTGGGGATCCCCCTCTTCAACCTGCTGCACCAGCTCAAGGGCTACCTGCTCCTCCTGCGCGACCAGACCGGCGTCTACCAGATGCGCCGCACCCTGCGAGAGCGGGAGGCCCTCACCCGCTTGGGGGAGGTGGCCGCCGGCGTGGCTCATGAAGTCCGGAACGCTTTGAGCACCATCTCGGCGCGCCTTCGGCTCCTGAGCCAGGACGTGCCTTCCCTCGACGGCAACGCGAGCTTCCGGGCCCTGGCGGAAGAGGCGCGAAGCTTAGAGCAGGTCATGCAGAACCTCCTCTTTTTCGCCCGGCCCCTTCCCCTGGAGCGGGAAACCGTGGACCTGGTGGCCCTGCTGGAGGAGGAGCGCGAGGCCATCGAAGCCGCGCATGTGGGAGAGGTGCAGGTTCGGGTCGAGGGGGAGCCGGTGGCCGTCCAGGCCGACCGCGAGGCCCTTGCGAGGGCGCTGAGAAACCTCACGCGCAATGCCCTCGAGGCCATGGCCGAAGTTCAAGGAGGTGCCAAAACGCTCCGCCTGTCGTGCGGACCGGAGGAAGCCTTGGCCCGCCTCCGGGTGGAGGACAGCGGCCCGGGGATCCCGGAGGAAGCCCGGGAAGGCGCCTTCACCCCCTTCGTCAGCCAGAAACCCGGCGGCACCGGTTTGGGGCTGGCCATTGCAAGGAAGATCGCCCGCGAGCACGGCGGGGATCTGGTATACTTCGAGTCCGCCCTGGGCGGCGCAGGGTTCGAGGTAAGCCTCCCCCGTTGAAGGGGCACGGCGCGGATCCTGCCTCCCGGGACCGACCCCTAGGCAGGAGGCCTTCATGAGAAAGTTTCTCGCGGTTGTATTGGCCCTGCTCCCCGCGGCCCTCATGGCGGGGCAGCTGAGCTGGCATCAGGGCACCCTGGACCAAGCCTTTGCCGAGGCCAAGGGCCAGAACAAGGCACTGGTCCTGAAGTTCTACGCGGACTGGTGAGGGGCGTGCAAAAAACTGGACCGTGATGTCCTTACGCCCGATATGATCGACCGCCTCTCCCAAACGGTGGTCATGGTTCGCCTGAACATCGACAAGGCCGACACCAAGCCCTTCTCCAAGCAGTACCACGTGGGCGGCATCCCCACCGTCATCGTTTTCAACGCCCAGGGCCAGGAAGTGGACCGCATCATCGGCTACGACGACGACCGCTCGGCGTGGCTCAAGACCCTCCTCGGGTATCTCTACGGCATCGACACCATCGAGGACATGCAGCACCGCTACGCGGCCAAACCCGACGTGGTGATGGCTCACGACCTTGCCCAGAAATACCTGGACCGAGGGGACGGGCCCAGCACCCTTCTCTGGGTGGAAAAAGCCCGGAGCCTCAAGCCCGACGCCGGCACGGCCAACAAGTTGACCCTGATCCAGGGACAGGGCTTGCTGCTCACCGACCCGCCCAAGGGCGCCGAGGCGCTCATGGGGCTCGCTACAGCCCCCGACAACGCCCTTGGCGTGGAAGCCTTTCAGGCTCTCTCCGCGTTCTACAAGCGCCAGGCCAGGAACGCCACCAGCCCTCAGGAGAAGCAGCAGGCCAACGAGGCGCGGCTGGACGTGTTCCACAAGGTGATGGCGGCGCGCCCGTCGGATCCTGACGTGCTCACCGAGTACGCCTGGACCTGCGCCGGCGAGGGCATTGAGTTGGACAAGGCCTTGGCCGCCGCTCAGAAAGCCGCGGAGCTCAAGAAAGACGACGCGGACACGCTGGCCGTCCTGGCCGAGGTGTACTACAAGTCGGGCAACAAGCCTGCGGCCTTGGAAACCGTGGACCGCGCCTTGAAGCTCGCTCCTGACGAGACCTTCATCAAGACGCTGAAGGACAAGTATTCTTCCAAGGATGAAGCCAAGCCGAAGCCATGACACGATCCCTCCCCCCGCGGGAGGGCAAACCTTCAGGGGCCCTGGCCGGGAAGCGTCTTGCCCGGCCGGGGCCTTCCCCGTTTTTAGGGGAGGCGGACCAAGGGAGACCCCGTGCAAAGGGCGGTGAGCCGGCCCTTTCTCTACCTGGCTTTCGCCGCCGGGTGTGCCGGGGCCTTGTGGATGGATGTCCCCCTCTACTGGGCCCCCGTGGCTGCCCTCCTCATGGTCGGGGCGCGCCGGCAACCGCCGCTTTGCTGGGCCACGCCGGTCCTCCTGGTGGTCTTTGGTCTGGCATGGGGCGCTTGGCGCATTCCCGTACTGAGCCAGGATCCTCTCATTGAACTGGCGCGCCGGTCTCCCGAAGGAGCGTTCCTGTGGGTCCGCGGACGAGTGCTCGCGGCGGAACCATGGACCGACGGGACCCGGGCTGACCTGGCCGCGGAGGCCTTCCGGGACGGAGAGCGCTGGGTCCCCTGCGGCACGCGCTTGAGGGCCTACCTCCCCGTCCCCGCGCCCCTGCCCGGCTCCGCCTTCGAGGCAAGCCTCAAGGTCTCCGTGCCTCCGCGGGGAACCAACCCCGGGCAATGGGACATGCGGCAGTACCTCGCCCGCGAGGGCTTCGGCCTGACCGCCTCGTGCAGGTCGGCGAATCTGTTTCAAGGGGCCCCGCCTTCGGGGTGGCACCTCCTGGCGAGGTACCGGGCCGCCGTGGAGACGCGGCTGCTGGCCGACGGCGGGCAAAGCGGAGGGGCACTCCTGGCCATCCTCCTGGGGGAGCGGGGCCTCCTGGAGCCGGGTCAAGTGGACGTGCTGAGCGCCTCGGGCCTCTACCACCTGGTGGCCCTCTCGGGCTTCAACGTGGGACTTCTCCTGATCGCTTTGGCGGTCCTGGCCCACGCCTTCCGCCTCCATCCCCGGCGGCGTGATTGGGCCTCCCTGGTCCTTCTGGCGGCCTACGGCGCGGTGGTAGCCGGGCAGCCGTCCTTGGCC
>JAKAKG010000099.1 GCA_021813555.1 Acidobacteriota bacterium | reverse complement strand
CAAAGGCCGCACCGTCCGGTTTCACAACGCCACCATCATCATGACCAGCAACGTGGGCACCCATCTCTTCTCCAAGGGCCGGGTGGGGTACAGCGAGGGGAGCGGCGCCCTGGCGGACGAAGAGGCAGTCATGCGCGAGGTACGGGCCCAGTTCACGCCTGAGTTCCTCAACAGGGTGGACGAGGTGGTCCTCTTCAAGAGCCTGACGGCGGACTCCCTCAACAAGATCGTCGACCTCCAGCTTGAAGACCTCACCGGGCGCCTGGCGCACCAGGGCAAGGCCTTCATCCTTGAGCAGGGCGCCAGGGACCTTCTGGCCAGTGAGGGATACTCCTTCGAATACGGAGCCCGCAACCTCGGGCGGATCCTGCGCCGCAAGGTGCTCGAACCCATGGCGGAGCTGGCCCTGGAGCCCGAATGGGACCGGGCCGTGGCCGTTCGGGTGGCCAGCGTGGATGGCGGGATCCTCCTCCAGCTCCTCTTCGAGGGGGGAGACGTGGCCCTTGAAGTGGCGGCGCCCGAGCAGGAATCCGAGTCGGAGCGGAGAAAGTAGTCTGGCGTGTGGCGGGTGCGCGTAAAGCCCATGAGGCATGCCTTTGCCCGCAAGATATGAGACGGAGGCCGGATGAAGATTGGGGTCATCCCGCCCGTGCCCATGGAGCCCTTCTCGGCGTCGCCCCACGAGGCGGCCAACCTCTGGAGCGCCTTCTTTCTGGCCAGAGACCGCGAGCCTTGGGTGGAGACGGCTCGCCTGGCGGGTTTTCCGGATAACTTCTCGCTCTGGGCGCGGTGCCTTTACGGCATGGTCTTCGAGACGGCCACCCAAACGGTCTACTACCCCGAGCCGGGCCTTCCCAAGGAGGTGGCGCGAGTCATGCAACTCCTTGGCGAGCAGGACGTGCGGGTCGTTCCCTTCAGCTTCCCCATCCTTCGCAACGAGGGCCGCCTCCGGGATGAACTGGCCAAACTATCCGAAAGTCTGGAGGTGGCACCCGGCATCCTGGAGACGGTTCTCGCTCGCTGGGCCGAGGTGCGGACGTCCCTGAGGCGCTTCGATGGACTCCAGCAGCGGTCCGCCGGGTTCTCTTCGCGAGAGTATGTCTCCATGCTGGCCCTGTGTATGGACCCGCGCCGCGACGTGGACAGCATCCGAAGGGAAGTGGAAGCAGGGATCCTGACCTACCAGGACGTGGGCCGCGACCGGTGGACGCGGGTGGGCATCCTGGGGTTGACCCCCTACCGCGAGGGGTTTTACGATGCGCTGGAGGAACGCAAGGCCGTGGTGGTCTACGACGAATGGGGCGTGGAGAACAACCCCATGGCCACGGCCAACGATTTGGTGAGCCTCTATAACCGCTGCCCGATTCCCTATGGGCTGAAACGGCGGCAGGAGCGGGCCCTCCGTGAAATCGCCTCACGCCGCATCAGGGGCGTGATCCTCGGAGTCGAATACATGTGCGAAAACATCCGGGACGAAGGATTTTTCCGGGCCAACCTGGGGCTGCCCGTGCTGGTCTTGGAAAGCGCCAAGGGCGTTCCCCTGTCCGATGTGGAAACTCACCAGCTCGATCGCTTCCTGAACGAGTGCGGGCGGTCCTGATGGTCCGCTGGCGCCTTCTGGACGATCTCAAACCCAAGCCCGGGGCATGGAACATGGCCCTCGACGAGGTCCTTTTCCGGGCCGCCGAGGAGGGCCGGGCGGAGGGCCCCGTGCTGCGGCTGTACACCTGGTCCCCCCCCTGCCTCTCCATCGGGTTCCACCAGGCCCTGCATGAGACGTGTGACCCAGCCTTCTGCGCCCGCGCGGGATACGACGTGGTGAGGCGCTCCACGGGCGGCAAGGCGGTCCTTCACGACGACGAAGTGACCTACGCCGTCGTGGGGAGACACGACCTGCCTCCCTTCGCGGGGCTCAGCCTCGGGGAGACCTACGGCTTCATCGCCGGAGGGCTGGCGCACGCCCTCGCCTCCCTTGGCCTGGACGTGGCGCTGAGCCAGCGAGCTGCGGCGGTGGCCCCCCGCGGCGGCGCGCCCTGCTTCCTCGTGCCCTCCGAAAGTGAAATCACCGTGGGCGGCCGGAAGGTCGTGGGCAGCGCCCAGCGCCGGGGCGCCAGGGCCTTCCTCCAGCACGGCGCCGTGCCCCTGCATCTGGATTACCGGGCGCTGGCTCTTGCCTCTGGGCAACCCGAGGCCAGCATCCCGGCCTACCGTGCGGCCTTCGCGGGAGTGGCTGACCTGAACCCCGCCGTCACGCGAGAAGCCCTGCGCGAGGCCCTCGCAGAGGGGTTCAGGCGGACCTTTCCCGAGGCGTGGGACGACCGGCCTCCCAACGAAGCGGAGGCAAGCGCCGCCCGGGTGCTCGCGCGGGAGCGCTTCGGCGCGCCGTGGTGGACGCAAAACGTGCCGGGCGCGAACGCCGCGGGCCCTGAGCGGGAGCGAACCGGCGCGGCCACGTCGCGGTGAGGAGTATCGGCGAGGGAGAGTCCTCGGTGGCCCGTCCCTTAGCCTGACCGGGTTCTGCGCATGAGCCGCCTGGGCGGCGAGGAGGTGAAGGATGCTGAAGCTGACCTATCACGGCCATTCCTGCTTCGAGTTAGAGGCGGAGGGACACCGGGTCATCGTGGACCCCTTCATCAACGGCAACATGCACGCCAAGATCAAGCCCTCCGACGTGAAGGTGGAGGCGGTTCTGGTGAGCCATGGGCACGGGGACCACGTGGGAGACGCGGTGGAGATCGCCAAGAGCAACGACTGCGAGGTGGTCACCAATTTCGAGATCGCCAACTGGATGCAGGGCCAAGGGGCCAAGGCCCACGGCATGCACATCGGGGGGGCCCACACGTTTCCGTGGGGCAGGGTCAAACTCACGCCCGCCTTGCACGGATCCTCACTGCCGGACGGAACCTACGGCGGAAACCCCGCGGGCCTGCTCATCTGGATGGGCGGGAAGTGCGTCTACTTCGCGGGCGATACGGGCATCCACTCGGATATGGCCCTCTACGGGCGCCTGAACCCCATCGATCTGGCCCTCCTTCCCATCGGAGACAATTTCACCATGGGCATCGACGACGCCGTGGAAGCGGCGGTCCTCTGCCAGACCCGCGAGGCCATGCCCATCCACTACGGCACCTTCCCCGTGATTGAGTCCGATCCCCGCGAGTTCCTGCGCCGGCTCACGGCCCGAGGCGTGAAGGGCCGGGTCGTGGGATTCGGGGAAACGGTCACGGTGTAGGGCGGGGACAGGGGACAAGACCTACCCTTGATGGCTCGAAGCCAAGGGATAGGTTCGGCCTTCTTCCGCTGGGTCCCATCTTACGAGCGAACGAAAAAAGGAGGGGCGAGCGCCCCTCCTTTTTCGTGGATCGTCGGACTCGGCCTACTTTTTCCCGAACCAGAAGTGAACACCCATGAAGACTTCCCGGCCGGGTCCAGGCTGGTAGGAGTTGCCGTCCGGATCCGGCTCCGTGAAGGCGATGTATTTCTTGGCGAAGGCGTTGCGCAGGGAGAGCATGACCTCGCCGCGGCTGTGGACGGCCTGCCATTGATAGGCCACCCGGGCGTGGACAAGCGTGTACCCGCCCGTAGCCGGGATGTTGGTGGGGTCCACGTAGTTGCGGCTCTGAACCTCCCCCGATAGTCCGAGGATCCAGTGGGTCACGGGCGTGTACTGGACGTCCAGGTAAGCCTGATGGGCTGGGCTGTTGGGCAGCCAGTTTCCGGGCGCGGCCGTGGGAAAGACCTTGCTGCTGATCTGCGTGTACGTGAAGTGGTTGTAAGTGTAGGCCAAGCGGACCGCCAGGCTCTCCACGGGGAACCAGCCGAAGGCCGTTTCCAGGCCGTAGCGGCGCGTATCTCCCGCATTGCCGTAGAAGGTCTCCAGAGGACGGCTGGGCACGCGATACCGTTCGAAGTCGTCGTTCGTGTGGAGGTAGAATCCGGCCACGTCGTACGAGACCTTGCCGATCAAGGTTCCGCGGATGCCCAGCTCCTCGCCCACGGAGGTGGCGGGCTGGATGGTGGTGTTGAACCCTCCCTGGTGGATGGGGTTGGCCAGCATCTCCTCCGTGGCCGGGGGCATGAAGCCCTGTCCCCACGTGGCGTAGACGCCGAAGTCGGGTCGGGGGTTCCAGGTGAGGCCCACGCGGCCCGTGGTCTTGTTGAACTCGCGGGCTCCGCTCAGATCCACGCCGCCCAGCTTGAGGCGGTCGTTCAGTTCGTTGCGGATGCTGTCGTGGCGAAGGTTCAAGGTGGCCGCCCACTGGGGTCCGAATTCGATGCGGTCCAGGGCGTAGACGCCGTACCCGTGCTGGCTGATGGTCTCGTCCGAAACCTTGGTGGGCCCCTCGACGGCGTGGCCGAGATTGGGACGGCGGTACTCGTCGATGTCCTGCCACGACGCGTCGGTGCCCAGGCTGAAGTGGTTCTTCACGGGGCCGGTACCGCTGTGGAAGGTGTACTGGAGCATGGCGCCGGGGTTTTTCAGCGTCCGGTGCTGGACCGTGGCGGGCACGGACTCCACGAAGTCGGTGTTGCGTCCGTAGACCGTGAAATTCAGGTCCTGGTTGGAGGCGAGCTTGGCGGTGCCGACGATGCCCGCGGTGAAGCGGCGGGTCTGGGCGAACTCGTTCTGCCGGGCCGAATCCGGGTTGGCCTGGTTCGGGTTCTCGCGGACCTGCTGGGCATTAAGCCCTTCGGGGTTCTCGTTGAAATAGCTCGTTCCCATGATCACGGCGCTGAGCTGGAACGAAGGGGTCACGACAAATCTGAACTTGCCGTAGAGGTTGGTCGAGAAGAAGGCCGAGTGGTCGCGGTTGCCGTCGCCCATGGAGCGCGATGCGGAGACGCGGTAGTCCGTGGAGGTGGTGGTTCCTCCGAACTCGCTCAGCGCCTTCCAAAACCTGTTGGTGCCGCCCTCGGCCATGACGTCGGCGGCGTTCGGGTCGGAGCGGCCGTCCTTCGTGATGATGTTGATGACGCCGGCGGACGAGCCTCCGCCGTAAAAGGCTCCCGAGGGGCCGCGGATCACCTCGATGCGCTGCACGGTGGACCAGTCCACGTCGTACAAGTCCGGTGCGAAGCCGCTGGGGTCGTTGAGGGGGATGCCGTCCAGCAGAACCTGGATGCCTCGGATGCCCCTCTCCGTAAGGATCCCCTGGCCGCGAATGGAGATGTGAGACTTCTCGCTGTCATATTGGGTATCCACCTTCACGCCCGGCACGAGGGCGAGGGCTTCGCCCGGGGAGATGGCCTTGGGCATGGCCTCAAGGGTGTCCTCGCCCACCACCGACGTGGCCCCCGGCGCCTCTTTGTAGGGAACGCCCATGCGGGGCGCCGTGACGACGATCTCGCTGTAGCCAGCAGGTGTCATGGAGCCTTGCTGGCCTTTGTCCTGGGGGGGCGCTTCTTGGCCAGAGGCCCGAACCGGCCCCAGGAGGAAAAGTGACGCAAGGATCGCCCCGCCGATGACCGGGAAACGCACGGATGATTTCAAATGCACATGGTCCTCCCACGCATGATGAATGATGCCCTCCCACTCGGAGCCGCGCTTCGAACCGCGGCCCCGAATGGCGAATCGCTGGCGATGATGAACGTTCGTTTCGTGGGCGGGAGGAGGTTAAATCCTGAGGGGAATGATGAGGGGACGGCCGGAACCGCTCTCTGCGCGGGGCCGCGCGGACGGCTCCCTTTGGCGAACCTCCGCGAAGCCTGTCCCTGGAGCGGCCGGCAGCCCGAGGCCCTGAGATGGCGGAGCCGGGGCGAGGGTCTCGCCCCGGCCAGGAAACGCGCTCGGATCGGCGGATTCTGATCCTTCAAAGGAAGCCGAATCACCTCGGCAGCGGCCTTCGGTCAGCCACAGTTCGCCTCCTTCGAGGGAGACCCTCGGCAGGGGGGCGCGGGCTTCCCAAGCGATTCGGAACGGCGCGCTCCAGGCCCAGGCCAGCTCCTCGCCCTCCACCCCAGCGCGGATGCGGAGGCGCGCCACGTCGCACGGCAGATTGGGAACGCGCCAGCGGTACGTCCGAAGCTCGGGGTCCAGGCACGTGGTCAGACGGAGCTTGAGGGGCACGGGCGATTCGCAGACGAGGAGGAGCTCGAACTCCTCAGTGCCTTCAGGCAGGGTGTTCCATGAAAGGGTAAGGTCCTGCCCCGGCAGGAGGACCGGAGCGTCCGTACCCAGGTCCAGCACGGCCCGGGCACGGGACGCAAAGGCGGACATGGGCAGGCACAGCAAAGCCGCCAGGACGAGGAGGCGGCGCCACCCGATCCATGCCGGTCTTGGGGCCATCCTAACCATCGCGCCGCCGGTGTCTCTTATCCTGCCTCACGTGTACCTCGCCTCTAGTTGTAGTGGATGAAGGGCAAGCAGGTGCCCCTGCGCTTGCTCCTTACGGCCCTCCAGCATACTCTGTCAAGGTGCCTGTCACTGTCAATAGGTTTGCGGTACATTGCAGGTATCATCTCGGAGGGCGCCATGGCAAGACGCGCAAGACTGGAATCGCCAGGGGCCGTCTATTGGGTGAAGACCCGATGCATGGAGCGAGCGGGCCATGCCCTCGACGCGGCCGACAGGGACCGCTTCATGAAGATACTGGGCCACGTGGTGACGCGCCACAGGTGGATCTGCCACGCCTACTGCGTTCTGGACGCTGGGTACGACCTGGTCGTGGAGACGCCCGAGGCGAACCTCTCCAGGGGCATGCGCGACCTGAGCGGGGAGTTTACGCAGAGCTACAACCGCCGGCGGGGCCGGAAAGGGCCAGTATTCAAAGGGCGATTTAGCTCCTGGCCGGTGGAAAAGGGGACGCCCCTCGTGGACGTGTGCAGGGAGGTCGTGCTGGCTCCCGTCCGCGCCGGGTACGTGAAGAAGGCGGGAAAGTGGCGCTGGAGCAGTTTCGGGGTCACGGCAGGGGCCGACGATCCGGCCCACGTGGTCAATCCCTCCTGGCTCCTGGCCCAGTTCGGCGGGAGACCCAAGAAGGCGAGGAACCGCTACGAAAAGTTTGTGAAGGCGGGGCAGGGAAAGGCCCCGTCCCCCGTGGGCCGGGTCCGTTTTGTGGGCTCGGAGGCGTTTGGATCTCAGTTAGAACCCGGCCACGGGGCCAAGAAACCCGCGTCCAAGGCCACCCCGGGGCGGCCGCCCCTCTCGCGGCTCCTGCCTCGCGCGCTCGCCGACGATCACGCCGAACGGGACCGGCGTGTCGCGGAGGCTTACCTCCGGTTCGGCTACACCCTCGCCGCACTGGGAGAGGCTCTGGGGCTTCATCCCGCAACGATCAGCCGCATCGTGCGGAAGGTGGAGCGGAGCCAGGAGCAAAGAGTAAAAAGTGAAAAGTAAAAAGTGAAACGTGAAAGGTGGAAAGAGAGGGCGCCGTGCCCCCCTGCTTTAGGCCGACGCCCCAGTCCGCTTGGGGCGTTGCCGCGTCTATCCCTAAGGGCACCTCGCGATCGCCTCTCCTGCGTGCCGGTCTTGTGACACTTCGGCTCCCCTCTCTTGGGCACTTGGCTCCCTTCGCCCTCCACCCTTCCCAATTCGCAAATGCCGACATCCATAGTATACTTAGCCGCTTTGCGGAGGCCCGATGGACCTGAATTTTCTGCGGAACGTGGCCAAGCCGACGCGCTACACGGGCGGGGAAGTGAACGAGGTGGTCAAGGAGGACGCCCCGGGGCTCCTGCACCTCGCCCTCGCGTTTCCCGACGGGTACGACATCGGCATGTCCACCATGGGCCTCAAGATCCTCTACGGCATCGCCAATGCCCGGGAGGACATCTGGGCGGAGCGGGTATTTATGCCCATGCCCGATATGGTCAAAGAGCTGGAGGCACGGGGGCTCCCCCTCTACGGGCTGGAGTCCAAGCGGCCCCTGCGGAGTTTCGACGCCATAGGCTTCACCCTTCAGTTCGAACTGACGTACACCAACATCCTGCACATGCTTCGCCTCGGGGGCATTCCGCTAAGGGCGGCGGATCGGGGTCCCGGCGACCCCGTCATCCTCGCGGGCGGCCCCTGCGCCGTGAACCCCGAGCCCATCGCTCCGTTCCTCGATGCGGTTTTCGTGGGGGACGGCGAGGAGGGCATCCTCGACCTCTGCGAGGTGGTGCGCGCCACGAAGGGCCGGCCCCGCGACGAAGTGTGGCGGGCCCTGGCACAGGTGGAAGGCACCTATGTTCCCGCCCTCTACCGCACGGAAAGGGACCCGGCCACGGGGATGGAGGTGGTGTCGGGCCCCTTGGAGGATGGCGTACCCTTCCCCGTGCGGAGGCGCATCCTGATGGACCTCGCTCCGTACCCTTTTCCGGCGCGGGTACTGGTGCCCCATCACGAAGTCGTCCACGACCGCTATTCCGTAGAAATCGCCCGCGGCTGTGCCGTGGGGTGCCGGTTTTGCCAGGCGGGATACATCTACCGCCCCGTGCGCGAGCGAGAGCCCGAGGCTGTCCGCGCCTCCGTAAGGGAGGGCCTCAGGGCCACGGGCTACAACGAGACGACCCTCCTGAGCCTCAACGCCGGGGAATACGACGGCATCGAGCACCTCGTGGCGAACGTGGCGGCGGATGGGGCGTCCCAAAGCGTCGGTGTGGCCATGCCCAGCCTGCGCGTGCCCTCACTCACGAAGGAGTTGGCTCGCTCCCTCTCCTCGGGGCGCAAATCGGGCTTCACGCTCGCCCCTGAGGCCGGTACCCAGAGGCTCAGGGACGTCATCAACAAGCAGCTCACGGACGAAGACGTGGCCAGGGCGGCGCAGGTGGTTTTCTCCTCGGGCTGGAATCTGGTGAAGCTCTACTTCATCATCGGCCTTCCCACGGAAACAGACGAGGACGTAGAGGCCATCGCGCGGCTGGGGGGACGCGTGGCCAGGGCGGGCAAAGAAGCGGGGTGCCGGAACCCGGGCGTGACCCTCTCCACCTCCTCGTTCGTCCCCAAGCCCTTCACGCCCTTCCAGTGGTGCGCCATGGCTCGCCCCGAGGTGCTCCGCGAGAAACAGGATGCCCTCAAGCGGGCCCTCAGGCGCCCCATCTCTTACCGCTGGCACGACGTGGATGCGAGCCTTGTGGAGGGGGCGTTCTCCTTGGGCGACAGGCGCCTGGCTCCGGTGCTCGAAAAGGCCGCGGAACTCGGGTGCGCCTTCGACGGCTGGACCGAGCACTTCGACGCGGCCAAGTGGAGAGAAGCCTTCGCGTCGTGCGGGCTCTCCATGGATGACTACCTTTTCCGCAAGCGCGGACGCGACGAACGCCTGCCGTGGGACGTGATCGACGTGGGCCTCACCCGGGCCTTCCTGTGGCGGGAATGGGAGAAGGCGCTCGCCGCCGAGGTGACCGAGAAATGCGGGCCCAACGCGTGTCATGGCTGCGGGTTCTTTGCCAAGACGTGCCTCTCGGGCGAGCTTGAGCGCGCTCCCGTGCCCGAGCCGCCCCCCAAACCCGGCCGGGGAGCCAAGGCCATGGCATCGATCAAATACCGGCTCCGATTTCGCAAAGAGGGGTTAGCACGTTTCGTGGGCCACCTGGACCTCGTGGACATCCTCGTGCGGGCCCTTCGCCGTGCCGAGATCAGCCTCGCCTACTCCCAGGGCTACCATCCCATGCCCAAGGTCGAACTGCCTGCGCCCTTGCCGCTGGGGGTGGAGGGCCGGGAAGAATGGATGGAGTTCCAAGCCGCCCCGCTTGACCGGGCCGTGCTCATGAAGCGCCTGGACGGCCTCCTTCCCGCGGGCCTGACGGCGGAACATCTCTTCATGATTCCACCCAGCTCCCCGCCCCTCTCGGCGCTCACCGTCCAGGTGTACGAGATCGGCACGGGGCGGCTTCACGAGGGCGAGAAGCTGGCCTTGCAGGAGCGTCTCGCGGGGTTCCACGCTGCTCCCGAGTGGCCCGTCACGCGGGTATCCAAGGGAACCAGCAGGACGTACGATCTCAAGTCCCGCGTGCTCGCCGCCACCTCCGAACGCGACCGAATCGAGGTGCACCTCGTCCAAGGCGGCTTCATGGACTTCGTGGGCCTCCTGTGCCCCGGCCCCGAACGGGACCGCCTCGCCCTGGCCCGGTTGCGGTTCGAATTTCCCCCCTGACCCATGAGGCCGGCAGGAAGGGCCCGCGGTTGACGAGGGTGCGCGGACTCGCGCTCGTCCCCGGGGTCCGCCTCGTAATCCTTGTCCGTTTCGAGTACAATAACCCTTTGAGCCGCCTAACGATTTCGGCGGCGGACTGGAGCCGATGAAGCAGGAGTTGCTGGTCACCAAGGACCGGTGGCAAGTGCAGATCGCCGTGATTGAGGAAGGCAGGCTTGTGGAGTATTTTCACGAGCCGACCCACCTTGAGGGCCTCGTGGGAAACCTCTACGTAGGCCGGGTGAACCGCATCCTTCAAGGGATGGAGAGCGCCTTCGTGGATGTGGGTCTGGAGCGCGACGGCTTCCTCTACGAAGGGGACATGGGCCCCTCGGGGCTGGTGGACGAGGAGGTCGGCGACTTCGCCGACCGAAAAAGCTCCACCGTGAAAAACCTCCACGAGGGCGAGCGCCTGCTCGTGCAAATCATCAAAGAACCCATGGGGGCCAAGGGCTCCAGGCTCTCCACCGAGATCGCCCTTCCGGGCCACTACCTGATTTACATGCCCTTCATGAACCACTTGGCCGTCTCGCGGAAGATCGGCGGAACGGAGCGGGGGCGACTGAAGGAAATCTTGCGGCGCCTCAAGCGGGAGGCCGTGGGGGGATTCATCGTCCGGACGGCCGCCGAAGGGGTGGCCGAGGAGGAACTGGCCGGCGAGATGCAGGCGCTGGCCGATCTATGGTCCCTCATCCGGCTCAAGAGCCAGCTCTGCGAAGCGCCCGCCCTGGTGCACCAGGAAGCGGACTTGGTGGGGCGCGCCGTCAGAGAGATTTTGCTGCGGGGCGAGGGAACGGTCATTACGGACGACGAGGAGATAGCCCAGCGTTGCCGGGAGCTGATGGAGACCCTCGATCTCAGCCCGTCCAGAATACGGGGGTGGGCCGACGCTTCCGTGCCCCTGTTCGACCATTACCGGGTCCAGCAGGAGATCGACAAGGCCCTCCGGCCGAGGGTCTGGCTTCCCTCGGGCGGATGCATCGTCCTCCAGTCCACGGAGGCCCTCGTGGCCATCGACGTGAACTCGGGACGCTACATGGGCAAGAAATCCCTGGAAGAGACCGCCTTCGCCATCAACATGGAGGCGGTGGCGGAGATCGTAAGGCAGATCCGCCTGCGAAGCCTGGGCGGCATCATCGTCATCGATTTCATCGACATGACGAAGAAAGCCCACCGCGAAGCCCTCGTGGCCAACCTCAACGAGGCGCTCAAGACGGACCGGGCCAAGTCCCGCATCCTCACCATCAGCGAGTTCGGCCTCGTGGAAATGACCCGAAAGCGCAGCCACCGCAGCCTCGAACGCGTCATGACGAGCGTGTGCCCCTGCTGCGAAGGCCGGGGACGAGTGCCCGCGGCTTGGCGGGTTGCCCAGCAGATCGCCCAAACCGTCGCGGGGATGAAGCAGTCCCGGCCGGCCACCGTGACCGCCTCGCCCGAGGTGGTCCGCTATCTGGAAGAGAACCGGGAGCGGTTCGGCCTTGGAGCCACCACAAAGATCGAGGCGGCGGCCCTCCCCAATCCCGCGGGCTATTCGGTCAAGCCCAAGTAGCGGCCGCGGCCCCCCTCATCTCG
>JAKAKG010000179.1 GCA_021813555.1 Acidobacteriota bacterium | reverse complement strand
TGGGCGCATGCCCGCCGGCCGGAGATCAGGGCCATCTTCGAGTCGTGCCTGGGCTGCTCCATGTGCGCCCTCCACTGTCCCACGGGAGTGGACATCGCGCCCTTGGCCTCGGCTTTCCGCGAGGCGTTTACGCCGCGGCTGGCGAGGATGCGGGATACGTTTCTCGCGTCCCTCCCGACGTTGGGATACGTGGCGGGAGCCGGCCCGGGACGGCTCGCGCTGAGGGCCGGAAACTTGGCACCCTCCCGAGCCCTAGGCGGCGCTCTCCTGGGGCTTCGGCGCGACATGGCCGCTCCCGAGCTGGCTCCCGCCTTCGCGTTCGATCCGGGGCGGCTCTATCACTTCGAGGGAACCGGAGCGGGCAAGGCCCTTTATTTTTATGGCTGCTACGGCAACACCTACAACCCCGGCGGTGAGGCCCAACTGGCCGTGGCGGTGCTGGGCGCACTCGGCGTCGAGGTGGTGGTGCCGCCGCAGGCGTGCTGCGGCGTCAGCAAAATGACGCGGGGGCTCCTGGACATGGCCGCCCCCGACGTGGCGTACAACCGGAGGAGCCTGCTGCCTTACGTCCGCCAGGGGTTTCAGGTGGTGGCCTCTGCGCCCTCGTGCCTGCTGGCCCTCAAGAGGGAACAGCCCCGCTTTTTCGAGGGTGCCGAGGGACAGGAATTGGCGGGCGCCTGCACGGGGTTCTTTGGCTTCATCCGTGAAGTCATGGACCGCCGGAACGTCCCCCTGGCTCGCGTGGAAGCCCGCGCGGTGTACCAGACTCCCTGCCACGGGGCCGTTCTCGGAACCTACAAGGACGAGGTGGAGGTGCTCAAACGCATCCCCGGGCTGGACGTGGTGGACGTGACAGAGGAGTGCTGCGGCCTGTCAGGCTCCTACGGAGCCGAGGCGCGCAACGCCGAGATCTCGGACGCCGTCGCCGCGCCGCTCATGGACCGGATCCGCAAGGCCACGCCGGACCTGGTCGTTACCCCGTGCGGATCGTGCAGGGCCCAAGACCAAGCCAAGCTGGGGCTTCCCGCCATCCATCCGCTGGTTCTCCTGGCGAAAGCCCTCGGCCTCGAGGCCGGTCCCGTGGAAGGAGCCCCGTGCCTTCAGGCGCCTCGGACCAAGCCCGAGAGCGCCGGGCCTCATCTCTCCTAAGGGGACTTTTTTAAGCCCGCTTCCATGCGCCTGAAGATTCCGTCCGGTTCCTTCAGGCAGAGGGCCACGATGGCTTCGGCTCGCCGTGCCGTGTCCGCGTTGGAGTAAGCCCGAAGCTGGGGCGCGTTGCCCGAGGGCCTCATGTGGGCCACGTCCCCGCCCTTGAAGTATATCCGGACGCCGTCCAGGACGTTGATCTTCACCACCGATCCAAACCCCTCCTCGGGGGAGAAGTAAGTTTCGATCTCGGCTCGCTTGGCCTCCATCTCCGTGGCGAGCGGATCGCCGGGAGGCAGGAGGCGTTTGACTCCCTTAAACGCGACGGCCGTCACCCGCCCGTCCGAAAATGCCGCTTCCACAACGTCCGGATCGGAGGGGGAGAACCGCCGTTCCATGGCGAGGGCCACCTCTCGCGGGAAATGGTCCAGGAGGCCGGCCCGGCTCTCCCGCTTGGGAAGCCTCTCGAAGAGGTCTTCCAGGGGCAGGCCCGACTCTTTGGAGGCAAGCAGGGCGGAAAGGAGCGGTAGGAGCGCGTCCCTCGAAGGCAGGGGCCGGAGGATGCCTCCGTAGAGGGCCAGCGGGCTTCCCGTGAGGAACCCGCCGTTCGCCTCCCAGCCCACCACCCGGCCGTGGGAGCCTGCCGCGCTCATGTCCTTCATGGCCTGGATGACGTAGGGGGAGCCGATTTTCGTCTTGACCAGCGTCACGCCCCGCCCGTCCAGGAACCGGTCGATGGCGTCGTTGGAGGAGATGGGCACGGCCACGGCGTCGGCCTTGAGGAAATGGGCCACGAGCAGGCCCAGGACGTCGCCTCCGTAGAACCGGATGAGACGGCCCTTCTCATCGGTTCGGCCCCCGCTCAGGACCGCCGCCAGGAGGGGCCGGTCGCTGTCCCCGTCCGTGGAAACGATGGCGTGGACGGCCCCGTGCGCCGAGGCGAGGTCCCGGGCCATGGAGTCCAGCCGGTCCAGTTGTTCCTCGCTCACGTTCTCCGTGTCGAGGGCCACGAAGGATTCGCTGCGGCCCGTGGGGAAGACCTCGGCGCCGAGCCCGCCCAGGACGTCCACGAGGATGTCCCGGCCCACGGCGGAGTGTTGGTAGACTCCCAGACGCATGCCCGCCAGGCACCGCGCGGGGAGGAGCCCGAGGTACCGCTTGAGGTAGGCGTTCCTGGCCCCCGGTGACGCGGGGGGCAGCTCCTTCGCCGAAGCCGCTCCGAGCATGCCTTGGGCGTCAAAGGGGGTCTCGCCCTTGGCCCGGGCGTACTCCTCCGCGCGCACGTCCGCCACCTCCCGAAGGATGGCCGCCTCGTCGGTCTTCAGGACTTCACCGCCGCTTCTGTTGAACTTGATGCCGTTGCGGTCGAAGGGGATGTGGCTGCCCGTCACCATGACGCTGGGCCGCCCGTGCTCGATGGCGTAGCTCGTCAGGGCGGGCGTGGGGATGCGCCCGGCGTGCTCCACGCTCAGGCCGCTGTCCCCGATGGCCCTGGCCACGGCGGCGAGAATTCGGCCCGTGCTGGGGCGCAGGTCACCGGCGACGGTCACTGATCCGCCGGGTGTGACGTCGCCGTTCTTGAGGGCGAAGCGCATGAATCCCTTGGTGTTGATGTACGCCTCCAGGTCGGTGATGTCCGCCACGAGCCCGCGCAGGCCGCTCGTGCCGAAGGCCAGGGGCCTGGGGGTTTCATTCAGAAAAACGGGACGGGAGCCAGGGGCGGGCATGGGCACAGCCTTTCGGGGCGCCACGTCTTGGGGGACGGGCACGGAAAAGAGGAGGACCCGGGCGGGACCGGGTGAGGAGAGAAGGTAATCGCCCGGCGCCGTGGCGGGAACGAAGGCGGGCGCCCGCGGCGACAGAGCAAGGGGCTGCGCACCCGGATAGCTCAGGCGGACGAGCCCCTCCGTCACGACCACGTGCTGAAAGGCGCCCTCCGCGTGCCGCCCGAGCCAGCGTGCTTCGGTGCCGTCACTGCCTTGGAGTACCACTTCCCGCACCGTGAAAAAGGGCCAGACCTCGGGATCCTCCGCCAGAGCGAAGGCAGCGGCCAGCTGGGCGCCGGGGCCCGAGGGCCGGGGCGATGGTGAGTGCCGGATCGACTCCAGCGCCGTCCGAGCAAGAAGGAGCGAATCCATATAGGAGGCCAGCGTGGACCGGTCCAGGCCCGCCGCCGGATCGCCTTTTCGAAAGACGAGGCGGCCCTTCCAGGTGAAGGGCGTGTAGAAGTCCGCGAAGCTGTAGGTGACGTCCGAGGTCTGCTGGGGCTCCACGAGGACCAGCTTGCCGTCCATGGTGATGGGCAGCCAGGCCTCGTTCTTGGGTGCCCCCGTATTCCGCGACCGGAGCGAGGACAAGCCGGCGCCCGCGGCGGCGGCCTCAAGGGCGTCGTCGCCGGCGCCCTGGGCGAGGAGGCGGCGAAACTGGGCGAAGAGGGCCTGAAGGGCTCCCTTGGCATGGTCCACGGGGTGGGTTTGGTGGGAAAGGCCGAAGATGGAGTGGGGCAACCCCGCCTGGGTGAGGAGGAGGTTTCCCTCCTCGGCCCGCAGGTCCACCTCGTTCATGGCCCCCGCGATCCTGGCCCGGTTGGCGCGCAGGATGTCGGCCCACGCCGCCAGCTTCGCCTCCGTCCAGCCCGGCAGAAAGGGCAAAACCGCCCGGGCCATGACCGCTTCCGGCTCGCGGTCCTCGCCCGCCCACCGGTGCGCCGCCTCGGCGGTGGCCCAGTTCGAATAGGCGCGCTGGAAGGCGGTGAAGGCGGCCTCATCGGGAATGCCTAGAGCTCCGCGAAGTTCGCGCAGCAGGTTCTGCTCCGTGACCAGCCAAGAGAGGAACTCCGTGCGGTCCACGTCCCGGCTGAATCCCACGTGGACGAAGGGGGGGAAATCGGTGCGCAGAAACTTGACGAAAAGGGGTACGCCCTCGCCGAACAGCAGGCGGGACCACCGGCCCAGGACCTCCGGATGGAGGCGCACGAGTTCCTTCAGGGTGGCCGGTTCTGGAGCGCCGGCGATGCGCGCGAGGCCCCCCTCCTGAGCCGAATCCAGCCACGTCTCCGAGCCCCAGGCCATGGCCCGCTCCACGGGTTCGAGCAGGAGGGGCCTCCGGGTCAGCGCGTCCCATGGCGAAGCCAAATCACGCTCCCTTGAGGACGTTGAGGGCCGACCCCGCCTTGAACCATTCGATCTGCTCCTGGTTCAGGGTGTGCCGGAGCTGGATCTCCTCGCTGGTCCCGTCGGCGTGGTGCAGGACGCCCCTCACCGGTTTGCCCGGCGCCAGGTCCTTCAGGCCCAGGAGGCTGACGCGGTCCGTTTCCTCCACCTTGTCGTAGTCCGCCGGAGCCGCGAAGGTGAGGGGCAGGATGCCCTGCTTCTTGAGGTTGCTCTCGTGGATGCGGGCGAAGGACCGGCTGATGACGGCGGCGGCGCCCAGGAACCGGGGCGACATGGCCGCGTGCTCGCGGCTGGAGCCCTCGCCGTAGTTTTCATCGCCCACGGCCACCCACCGGATGCCCTTGGCCTTGTACTCCCGCGCGATCTTGGAGAAGGAGAGGCCTCCTTCCCCGGAGACCAGGTTCTTTCCCTTGCCCGCCTCGCCCGTGAAGGCGTTCACGGCGCCGTTGAACATGTTGTCGCTGATCTTGTCCAGGTGGCCCCTGAACCGGAGCCACGGCCCCGCGGGGGAGATGTGGTCCGTGGTGCACTTGCCCTTGGCCTTGAGGAGGACCGGCAGCTCCACGTAGTCCTTCCCGTCCCAGGGAGGGAAGGGCGCCAGGACCTGGAGGCGCTCGCTGTTCGGGACGACCTTCACCGCCACGCCCTCGCCGTTCGCCGCCGGCGGAACGTAGCCGTGCTCGTCCTTGATGAAGCCCTTGGGGGGGAGGTCCGGAGCCGGCTGGGGCGGGGAAAACTTGAACACCGTGCCGTCCACGGGAAGGGCGTCCGTCAGCGGGTTGAAGGAGAGCCTTCCGGCGAAGGCATAGGCCACCACCGTCTCGGGACTGGCCAGGAAGGAGAGGGTCGTGGCGTTGCCGTCGTTCCGCTTCGGGAAGTTCCGGTTGAAGGAGGAGAGGATGGAGTTGGATTCGCCGGGCTTGAGGTCGTCGCGCTTCCACTGCCCAATGCACGGCCCGCAGGCATTGGCCAGGACGGTGGCGCCCACGGCCTGGAACGAGGCCATCTGGCCGTCCCGCTCGATGGTGGCGCGGACCTGCTCGCTGCCCGGCGTCACCAGAAGCGGTGTGACCACCTTGAGGCCCGCGGCCCGGGCCTGATCCGCCAGCTCCGCGGCCCGGCCCATGTCTTCGTAGGAGGAGTTCGTGCAGGACCCCACGAGGGCGTAGGCGAGGTGGTCGGGGTAACCCTCCTTCTTCACGGCAGCGCTCATCTGGGACACGGTGCGCGCCAGGTCGGGCGTGTGCGGACCCACGATGTGAGGCTCGAGGGTGGAGAGGTCGATGTCCACGACGCGGTCGAAGAACGTTTCCGGGGCCTTCTCCACCTCGGGGTCGGATTCGAGCAGGTCGGGATGGCGCCGGGCCAGATCGGCGAGAGGCGAGCGGCCCGTGCCGCGCAGGTAGGCGTCCATGCGCCGGTCGAAGGGAAAAATGCTGGTGGTGGCGCCCAGCTCGGCGCCCATGTTGGTGATGGTGGCCTTCCCCGTGCAGGAGAGGGACTTCACGCCGGGGCCGAAGTACTCCACCACCCGGTTCGTCCCGCCCTTCACCGTGAGGATACCGCAGAGCTTGAGGATCACGTCCTTGGGGGAGGCCCAGCCGCTCAGCTCTCCCGTGAGCCTGACGCCGATGAGCTTGGGGTAGAGGACTTCCCAGGGGAAGCCCGCCATGACGTCCACGGCATCGGCGCCCCCCACGCCCGAGGCGAACATCCCCAGGCCTCCCGCGTTGGGCGTGTGGCTGTCGGTGCCGATCATCAGGCCGCCGGGGAACGCGTAATTCTCAAGAACCACCTGGTGGATGATGCCTGCCCCCGGCTTCCAAAACCCGATGCCGTACTTGGAGGAGGCGGTGGCGAGAAAATCGTACACCTCACGGTTTGAGTCCAGGGCCGCCGCCATGTCCTTTGCGGCCCCCGCGTAGGCCAGGATGAGGTGGTCGCAGTGCACGGTGGTGGGCACCGCTACGGACGGCCGGCCCGCCTGCATGAACTGGAGGATGGCCATCTGGGCCGTGGCGTCCTGCATGGCCACCCGGTCCGGCCGCAGGTAGAGATAGCTTTTCCCCGGCTCCAAGCCGGCCTTCTCCGGGTTGTCCAGATGCCCGAGGAGAACCTTCTCGGCGTAGGTCATGGGACGGCCGAGGCGTTTGCGGACGACGGCGAGGTTGGCGGCGATCTTGGCGTAGGCGGCGCTCACGAAGTCCGGCGTCGATTCGATGATGGCCATGAGTTCCTCCACGAAAGGCAATAACAGTATACGCCTCGCGCGGATTCCGGGGTAAGCGGCGACGCCGATAGTCTTATGCCGCGCCTCTTGACCTCCCCGGAATGGCCCCCGGCGCTTCGCGCCTTGGCAGGGAGCATAGGGCGCGGCATCGAAAAGCCTATGCCTGTTACCGCGAGGGTTCCTTCGGGAGGGCGTCTCCGGACGCATTGCCAGCGTCCTTACGGCCGCGGCTTTTCTCTTCCCCGCCCTCCGCTACGCTCCGGGAGACGATTCACCACGCGGAGGCGAAGGATACGGAGGCAAGCCGGCTATGGGAGGCCCACCGTGCCCTCCCGCCAGCCGTGACGCCAGCGTGCCCGGCGGGGATGCTGCCCCCTCGCCCCGAAGGATGAACAGTATCTCCGAGACGGCGTGTCCTTGTTTTTCGCCTTCCGGCGCGTAGCGGCGGAAGGCGGCGTCCTGCTCGGATTGGGCTTTGGGCTAGGAATGCAAGCGGGCCGGGCGGAGGCGTACCCGCAGGGTACGTTGAGCTTCGGACCGCGAGCCTGACGACGCAGAAGGTCCGGCGCCGTCGGCGCTCTTCACTTGGCCAGGTAAGGCCCGATCTCCTCCAGCAACTGCTGCGCCGGTATCCCCGCCTTCTCGCTGAGCGCCTTCACGTCGTCCCATTCGGGGTGGAGGCGGCGGCGGCCCGAGGGGGTGATGACGGCCTTGACGCGGAGGGGCCCGCGGGGTGTCTCCACGGTGATGATGGCGCGCTTCAGCTCTCGCCGCTCCCAGCGGGAAAATCTCGCGCCGATGGTGCTGGTGTGCTCCATGAGCATATCCGCGAAGCGAGGTTCGGCGCCGGCGGGGCAGAGCACGGTCACGGCCCATGCGGGGCGTCCCTTCTTGGCCTGGACGGGGGCGAGGGACACGTCCAGGGCGCCCTGGGATCGCAGCACGTCGGCGGCTCCCGCCAAGAGTTCGGGGCTCATGTCATCCACCTGAGCTTCCACGACACCCACGAGGCCCTCGGCGGGGCTTTCGACGAGGAGGATGGCCCTGAGCACGTTGGGCGCGCCTTCGGTGTTTTTGGTGCCGGCGCCGTACCCCACGGCTTTGACGGTGCCCGAAGGAAGGGGCCCGAAGCGGCGGGCGAGGGTGGTGGCGAGGGCCGCCCCGGTGGGGGTGGTGCGCTCCGTGGGGGGGCCGAAGGCGAAGACGGGAAAGCCCGTCACCAGCTCCGCCACGGCGGGCGGAGGCACGGGGAAGGTGCCGTGCTCCATCACGGTGAAGCCCGATCCCAGGTTCATGGGGCCGCATTCCACCGCGGGGCATCCCAGCGATGCCCAGGCGGCACAGGCGCCCACGATGTCGGCGATGGCGTCCGCGGCGCCCACCTCGTGGAAGTGGACGTCCTCCACGGGGCATCCGTGGACCTTAGCCTCGGCCCTGGCCAGCCGGGCAAAGACCTTGGCGGCCGCCTCCGAGATGGCCGGTTCGAGGCCGGCGCCGGTGATGAGGCCGAGGATGTGGGACAGGCTCCGGTGTGTGTTGGCGCCCCTCCAAGTGACGGTGCCGTGGGTGGCCTGAAGGCCCTGCCGGTGAACCTTGTCGAAGGAGAAGGCCAGCCCTTCCATGCCGAGACGGCTCAGGGCCGCGTTGATGGCCGCCGGATCGGCGCCCGCGTCCACGAGAGCGGAGACGGCCATGTCTCCGGCGATGCCCATGAAGGGGTCGAGGTAGAGGATCATGGGAGGAAAACCCAAAAAGGATTTCGGATTTCGGATTTGGAATTTCGGAAGGGTGAAGGACTCCCGTTCATGCCGTGTGCTCCATAATCAGCAACTCCCAAATCCCCAATCCCCAATCCCCAATCCCCAATCCCCAATCACTGCCCTTTTCCCCTTGGCCCTCTGAGCAAAGCCTCTTCGACGGCGCCCCGGGCTCGGCGGACGAGGGCGTTGCGGTCGACGTACGTGAGACCCGCCACGGGGATGGGATCCAGAAACTCCACGCGGATGGTTCCCGGGTGCACGAGGTATTCGTGGCGCCCCTGGACCTGCCGCGCGCCGTGGATGGCGAAGGGGAGGATGGGGACGCCCACCTCCGTGGCCACGATGAAGGGCCCCTTCTTGAAGGGCATGAGCAGGTCGGGCGTGTGGTTTCGGGTTCCTTCGGGAAAGGCCAGGATGCTCAGCCCCGTTCTCTTCATCCGCGCGGCGAGCCGTCTCATGGTGCGGCGGGCTTTGGCGTTGTCGCTCCGGTCGATGAACGGGAAACCTCCCGCCCACAAGGCCCAGCCGAAGATGGGGATGTACAGAATTTCGCGCTTGGCCAGGAAGCGGTAATAGCGGCCCTTCAAGGCGGGGATCATGACGTAGATGTCGAAGTTGCTCGTGTGGTTGCCCACCAGGACGTAGGGCTGGCCCGCGGGGAAGCGCTCGAGTCCCTCCACCTCCAGGGTGACGCCGGCGACCTTGAGGATGATCACGCCCCACAGACGGCCGAGCCAGAACACGATCTGGCCTCGGGTGAGGGGGCTGAGCAGGATGGCGGTGGTTCCGAAGACGACCACGAGGAACCACACGGTGAGGTGCACCAGGAGGCTTCGCAAGACCAGGCCGGCGGAGAGGGCCGCCACGGGGATATGGGATGTAGATGTGGTGTCCGCGTCGGCCACGCCGGGTGTCCTCCCGCGGCCATTATACGTGTTTCAGCCCAGGAGCGCTCCCAGCAGGTGGAGGGGCAGGAAGATGATGACACCCGCCAGGACCCGGATGATGGGGGTCAGCACCAGGCCCAGGATGGGGGTGAGGAACAGGACCAGCAGGAGGATCGGGCCGATGCGCCTCATGCCGTCAAAAAAGGGTTCTGCCTGGCGGGGCAGCACCGCCGCGAGGACCCATGAGCCGTCCAGGGGCGGCACGGGAATGAGGTTGAAGGCCGCCAGGACCAGGTTGATGAAGGCGAGCTGGAGAATCCAGTAGGGTCCCGTACCGGCGGTGCCCAGGTCCGTGAAAAACTGCGCCGGGCCGAGGACCGCCAAGAGGACGCCCATGAGGGCCGTGGAGAGAATGGCGAGGAGCAGGTTGCTCAGGGGGCCGGCAACGCCTACCAGGGCCGTATCCCGTTTGATGTGCTTGAAGTTGCGGGTGATCATGGGTACGGGCTTGGCCCACCCGAAGATGGGCCCTCCCGCGAGCGACATCACCAGGGGAACGAGGATCGTTCCGATGGGATCGATGTGGGGGATGGGGTTCAAGGTGATCCTCCCCAGCATCCGTCCCGTGGAGTCCCCGAGCTTATCCGCCATCCAGGCGTGGGCGCTCTCGTGCACCGAAAGAGAAAAGAGGATGATCAGGATGTCCAGGGCAATGGTCAGGAGGCCGAGAGGAGAAAAGTCCATGTGGTTCATGCGCGGGAATCCTCCGATGGGACGGGTGATCAGTGACTAACGGCTGGTGGCCGTGGGGCAGTGGGACAGGGGACAGGAACGAACAACGTGGCTTGGGCGCGGCACCTCTTCACGTTTCCCCGCACACGCCCACCTTTTCGCCAGACGTCGCCCATCCCCGAACGCCGTTTCTCTAAACTCTCAACCCTCAACTCTCAACTCTCAACTCTCAACTCTCAACTTTCTTTTCCCCCTACACTCTCATGGGGCCCAGAACAGCCTCGTCCCAGAAGGGCGTCACCTCGTGGGTACGCTCGAATCCGGGCCCCGAGACGTGCACGGAGACGCGTTCCGCGTGTTTTCCGTCGGTGTAGCGGGCGAGGACGGCGGCGCAAAAGCGCTCCTCATCGGGAGAAGGGAGGCTTTCGTCCGTGAGCCCTACGGGTCCGTTCACGTCGGGCGATTCGAACCTCACCCGGCCCTCGGCAAACCGCTCCAGGAAGGCGTTCTCCTCCTCGTTTCGGCCCACCACGAGCTTGAGTGAGGGCGAGAGGCGGAAGTGGCGCCCGATCTTGAGCAGGGCCACGTCGTCCCAGTCCATGCGTCCCTGCCCGCGGTGGGCCATCTTGTCGCGGAACTTGCGCGCGTAGGCCTCGTCCGTGAGAAAGCAGCATCCGCCGGCGGGGAGGGGATAATCGGTGATCCCCCTCGCTTCGATGAGGTCCATCTGTTTGCGCCGGCCTCGTCCTTGCAGGCCCAGGAGTTTCTCCCGGTCCACCAGGCCCTCCTGCTCGGGAACGGTGGGCTTGAGCCGTTTGGCGGAGAGGGGTCTCAGGAGCCGCCCCTCCAGGCCCGAGTCTTTTTCCACGATGCGCATGGTGTCCTTGCGCTGGCTCATGGGGCGCTGCCCGAGCACCTCGCCCGTGGCCACGAAGTCGGCCCCTTCCCGCTCCATAATGGCCTTGGCCTTTTTCAGCATGTGGGCGCGGCAGTCGACGCAGGGGTTCATATGGGCGCCGTAGCCGTGTTTGGGGTTGAAGACCACGTCGAGGTAGTCCTCGCGCAGGTCAACGATCTCCACCGGAACGCCCAGGTCGGCGCCCGCCCGCAGGCCTTCGTGCCGTAGCTTCTTCGGGTCCGCGCCGGGCTTGGCCGTGGCGCGCTTGTGGTCGGTCGTGCAGAAGCCCGTGGAGAAATTCACGCCCAGCACCTCAATGCCTTGCTCCTGAAGGAGTTTGGCCGCGAGGGTCGAATCCAGGCCGCCCGACATGAGCACGATGGCTTTGGGGCGTTTGGGGGCTTGGGCCGGGCTCCCGTTTGGGAGGCTGGACGGTTTCGGGGCCGGGGTGACGTCGTCGGACATACTGCCTCCTTCCTCAGAGTACCATACCGATGGCTCTCAGGCAGGCCTCCCCGGTTGTTCCGGGGATCACGGCTCGCTACACTGTCCTTCAGGAGGCTCCGTCCATGGGACTTCAAAGCGACAAATTCACGCTGCAGGGCAACGTCCAGCCCTGGCGGTGCGACCTGTGCGAGGCCGCCTTCGAGCCGGACCTCAAAGGGATCTGCGCCGGCTGCGGGCGGATCATCTGCCCCGATCATCGCATCTCGCGCGAAAACCCGAGGGCTCTTGGCGGGACCGAATCGGTTTGTCCCTCGTGCGCGGGCTCCCAGGACGGTCCGTGAGCGCCTCCGGGCCCGGGAAGGCCAGGTGGCTGCTGGCCCTCGGGCTCGCGAGCATCTCCTTCGCCTCCATCCTCGTCCGGTACTGCGCCGCTCCCGCCCTGGTCATCG
>JAKAKG010000142.1 GCA_021813555.1 Acidobacteriota bacterium | reverse complement strand
TATACGGTGTCCCGAACCTATATCGACTGGCTCCTGGAACTGCCCTGGAGCAAATCCACGAGCGACCGGCTGGACATCAAGCGGGCCCAGCGGTTCCTGGACGAAGACCACTATGGCCTGACCAAAGTGAAGGACCGCATCGTGGAGTACCTGGCCGTCCAGCAGCTCAAGCGGGACCTGAAGGGGCCCATCCTCTGCCTGGTTGGCCCTCCCGGTGTGGGCAAAACGAGTCTGGGGCGCTCCATAGCCCGGTCCCTTGGGCGCAAATTCGTCCGCATGAGCCTGGGGGGCATCCGCGACGAGGCCGAGATCCGGGGCCACCGCCGCACTTACGTGGGGGCGCTGCCGGGCCGGATCGTCCAGGGCATGCGCAAGTCAGGCAGCCACAACCCGGTCTTCATGCTCGACGAGCTGGACAAGGTGGGGATGGACTTCCGCGGTGATCCCACCTCCGCCCTCTTGGAAGTGCTGGACCCGGAGCAGAACTTCAGCTTCTCTGACCATTACCTCGAGGTGCCCTTCGATCTGAGCAAGACCATGTTCATCGCCACGGCTAACATCCTGGACACCATCCCCCAGCCCCTCCTGGACCGGATGGAGATCTTGAGACTGCCGGGCTACACGGAGGAGGAAAAGCTCCACATCGCCACCGAGCACCTCCTCCCCAGGGTCCTGAGCAACCACGGCCTGACCAAGGGGCAAGTGAGATTTACCGACGAGGCCCTGAACGTGATCATCGGGGAATACACCCGCGAAGCCGGCGTGCGGAACCTCGAGCGCGAGATGGCGGCCGTGTGCCGCAAAATAGCCAAGGCGAGGGTGAGCGGCGAGAAGAAGCGCGTCACCCTGACGCCCGACCTGGTGCGCAGCTATCTGGGTCCCCGGCAGGTCTTCCTGGACAGCCGCGAGCGCATCGACCGCCCGGGGGTGGCCACGGGCCTGGCCTGGACGCCCGTGGGCGGCGACATCCTCTTCATCGAAAGCACGTCCATGCGGGGCAGGGGCGGCCTTTCGCTCACGGGCCAGCTGGGCGACGTCATGAAGGAGTCGGCCCAGGCTTCCCTCTCGTGGATCCGCACCCACGCCGCCGGCCTGGGTATCAAGCCAGAGGCGTTCAGCAAATACGACCTCCACGTGCACGTCCCTCAGGGAGCCATTCCCAAGGACGGCCCCTCGGCCGGGGTGGCCCTCACCACGGCTATGGTGTCGCTGCTCACGGGGCGGCTGGTGCGCGACGACGTGGCCATGACCGGCGAAATTACCCTCACGGGCAAGGTCCTTCCCGTGGGAGGGGTCAAAGAGAAGGTCCTGGCCGCCAAACGGGCCGGCATGACGGAAGTCATCCTCCCGGACCGCAACCGGGGCGACCTGGAGGATCTCACGGAAGCTGCCCGAAAATCGCTGAAGTTCCATTTCGTGACCGAGATCCCGCAGGCCCTGGAGATCGCCTTGAAGGCAAAGCCCCAGCCCCGGCCCAAGCGCGCGAGAACCAACGCCAAGGGCGGCCCGAAAAGGAAGGCGCCTCCGCGGCGCGGGAGCCGCTGAGCCTCCACGGTCCTGGCGAGCAGAGAAGAGTCTCTCCGCGGGAGGCTGGGCGTCTGGCGGCGCCCGGCCTCTTGTAGTATGTTGAGACGCTAAGGAACTCTTATCATGGGAGAGGGGCACCGGCAAAGGCACTATCTGCTCATTGTGCTCTTCGGAGCGGGGGTGGCCGCCCTGGCCGCCCACACCGGCTTCGAGGGGCGAGATCTCTGGGCGGCACCCGTCGTCCTCGCCCTCTTCTTCTTGGCTTACGGATACGACGTTCGCTTGCCCGGGTCCACCTCGCGCATGAGCGTGGATTACGCCATCGCCCTGCCCGCCGTGATCCTCTTCCAGAATCCGCTCATCTCGGGGCTCCTGGCAGGGCTGGGCCTGCTCCTGAACCGGGCCTACACCCGGGGCCTGAGGGGCGTAAAGCTGGTAAACGTGTTCGACACCCTCAACACGGCGCTTTCCTTCACCCTGGCCGGCCACCTCCTGCTGGCCATGTCGGCGGGGCTCCCGCCCGATTCCCTGCTCTGGTTCCTCGACCTGGGTTTCGGGATGGTGGCCTTCGCCCTCATCAACCTGACGGGATACCTTCTGGACCGCATCACCGTCGGAACGCCGATCACTCCCGCGTTTCTGGGGCGCTACCTCCTTCAGATGGCGGTCTGGCTGCCGCTCTCCCTTCCGTTCATGACCCTCGTCGTCTTCGAGATCCTCCACCGCAACATGATCCAGCTTGCGCTGGCCAGCATTCCCCTCCTGGTCATCGTCTGGGCCCTCCACCTCAACGCCGACATGGAGGAGAAGAACCTCGCCCTCATCCACGCCGGCGGGCGCCAGGAGTTCCTTCAGCAGCTCACCATGACCGCCTCGGGCTCCTTGGAGCAGGGAACCTTTCTGAGCGACCTCCTTCGGGGCCTGAAGGAGTTCGTGCCGTGGAACCGGGAGCTCCTCCTGGTCCTTCCAGCTCTTCATGTGGAGGAGCCGTTCCTCCATAGCCTGGGGGACCTGCCAGAGGATCCCCATGGCGTGAAGGAAACCCTCATGGATCTCCTGGAGGAAGCTGCTCTGCGGCAGCCCAGGATCACGTCGGAACCCCGCCTCAAACCTCTTCTGGACCCGGAGGCGAGGCATCAGCTCATCCTCGCCCTGGCTACCTCAGAGGTGGCCTTCGGCATCCTCGTGGTCGAGCGAAACGACCCCGAGCCTTTCCTGGACAGCGACGTGAAGTTCCTGGAAATGGCCCTGACCCAGATCGCCAGCCACGTGCAGGATGAGATCCTCAAGCAGCAGCTCCTGGCCACCAACAGGAAGCTCATGCACCAGACCGACTACCTTTCCCAGATCCTCCAGATCTCCAACCTGCTCAGGGTGCACCTGGACATCCAGGGCATCTTGCAGAAGGTGGCCCTGGGCATCAGGGAAGGGATCGGCTTCCAGACCGTCCTCATCAGCCTGTACCACGAGGAGGAGGGCTGCTTCGAGCGTATCGCCCAGGCGGGCGAGGACGAACGCTGGGAGGAGATTCGGGCCGTGCACCCACCCGCCGCGGACCTTCTCGACTACATCAAGGACACCTACCGCGTGGGCGGGTGCTACCTCATACGCCATACGGACGTCCAACCTCGTCCCTACGACATTCTTCCTCAGAACCCCCGGCCGGCGAAGGACCTGGACGACTGGGACCCCATGGACATGCTGCTCGTGCCTCTCGTGGACAAGGACGACCGCCTCCTGGGCATCATCTCCGTGGATGAACCCATGGACGGCAAGGTCCCTTCCATGGAGACCCTCCGGGCCTTGGAGGTCCTGGCCAACCAGACGGTCCACGCCCTGGAAACGGCCCAGGTGCACGCCCAGATCAAGCGGCAAGCCGTCATTGATGGCCTTACGGGGCTCTATAACCACGGCTATTTCCAGGAAGCGCTCGCGGCAGGAGCGCGGGAACACGCCGAATCTCACCAACCCTACGCCGTCCTCATGATGGACCTGGACAACTTCAAGGACGTCAACGACACCCACGGCCACCTCGCGGGGGACGCCATGCTCCGGGCCGTGGCCGAAGCCCTCGCGGCATCCATCCGGAAGGAAGACATCGCCGCGCGATACGGCGGCGAGGAGTTCGCCGTGTTTCTGCCCAGGAGAACGGGCGAACAAGCCCGGCTCGTGGCCGAACGCATCAGGGCCTCGGTGGACCAGATCAGAACCCTCGTTCCCGGCGCGGGCGGCCCCGTCCGGGTCACCCTCTCGGTGGGCGTTGCGGCCTACCCGGAGCAGGGCGACGATCACCACAAGGTGCTCGAACAGGCCGACCTGGCCCTGTACCGGGCCAAGCGCACGGGCAAGAACCGTGTGTGCCACGTCGTATGACCGGCCGGGCCAGCCAGGAAGGGGAGGACGCACCATGGAACCGCGCCCACGGGCTGCAGTAGGGAGCGCGCCCCGCCGCCGAGGATTCCTCGCGGCAGTGGCCCTCTGTTGCGCCCTGGCGCCCGCCCTCCCCTGGGGCCAGGTTCGCGATCCCAAGCCCGTGCATCTGAGGGTGGTGGCCGCCTCCTATGAACCCTTCGCCTTTCAGGTGGACGGCGCGGCCAAAGGGTTGGACGTGGACCTTCTCAACCTGGTCTGTTCGGCCAGAGGCTGGACCTACGACATCGAGTGGCTGCCCTTTCCGGAGATGCTGGCCCGCGTAAAGACCGGCACTGCGGACCTGGCCATGGGCGCCATCTACGTCACGCCTGAACGCCGCCGGGAGATGCTCTTCACGGACCCCTATCTGCACAGCGGCCTCGTCCTCGTCACGCGGGCGGACCGCACGATACGCCCGCCCGCGGGGCTGGCGGGCCTCCGCGTGGGAGTCAAGCGCGGCGCCACGGGTGAATCCCTGGCCTCGGAGCTCAGCGGCTCCAAGCATCTGGGCATGAAAATCCGAGCCTATGACAGCACGGAGGCGTGCTTCCAAGGCCTCCAATCGGGCGAGGTGGACGGGCTCCTCAACGACTACCTGAACAGCCTGTTCCTGATCCACAAGAAGTACCCGGGCGAGATGGTCATCAGCCGAGGCTTTTTCGGCGTGTATTTCTTCAGCCGCGACGACATCGCGTTCGCCATGCGCCTGAGCATGGAGCCCGAACGCGCCGCCTTCGACGAGACCCTGCGCCAGCTTCGGAAGGGCGGAACCTACGGGCACGTGGTGCAACAGTGGCTTCCCGAGCGGCCTCCCGCGGACTGGGAGCGCCTCCTGATCGTGGGGCTGGCGGCCTTTGTGTTTCTGGCGTTCCACGCCGCGCTCTTCTTCGCGTACTACCGCAGAACATCCAGGTTCCGGGCCCTGGCCCAGTCAGAGCAGCACTATCGCGACATCATTGAAAAATCGCCCATGGCCATCTTCCTCCACAGGGCCGGAGTCATTCTATTCGCTAATAACGCCTTTCTCCGCATGTTCGGAGTTCCGGACCGGGCCCAGGTGCAGGACCGCTCCATCCTGGATTTCATCGGCCCCGAAGACCGGGAGCGCGTTGCGCGTTTCATCCAAGACCGCACTATCGGAAAGCCCGCTCCCGAAACGTACGGTACGGTGGGACTCAGATCGGACGGGACCACCTTCTCGGCCCACGTCCAAGTAACCTCCTTGGCCCTTCCCGGCGGCCCCGCTTTCCTGGTGTACTTGGAGGACTTCACCGAGCACCTGAAGGCCAGCGAGGCCTTGCGGGAGAGCGAGGCCCGGTTCCGGATCCTGGCGGAGAACACGACGGCCGCCATTCTCATGTACCAGGGCACGTCATGGATCTACGTGAATCCGGCCACGGAACGGATCACGGGATACACTCGCGAGGAGATGCTCTCCATGCGGTTCTGGGACATCGTCGCCCCCGACCACCGGGAGGCGGTGAGAGAACGAGGCCTGGCCCGGCAGCGCGGAGAACCGGTGCCGACCCACTACGAGATCAAGATCCTCACGAAAAGCGGAAGCGAGCGATGGGTGGAGTTCAACGCGGGGGCCATGGATCTGGGAGGGAAACCCGCCGGCCTGGCCACGGCCTTTGACATCACCGACCGCAAGCTGGCGGAGGAGCGCCTGAACCACTTGGCCCACTACGACTTCCTCACGGGGCTTCCCAACCGGCTTCTGTTTTACGAGGTGCTGAGCGCGGCCATCGCGCGGGCCAAAACTGAGGAAGATGTCCTCGGCATCATCCTCGTGGACCTGGACCGGTTCAAGGACGTGAACGACGCCCTCGGGCACGACGTGGGCGACCTGGTGCTTCAAGGTGTCTCCCGGCGCCTGGTGTCCGCGGCCGGCGGCGAGGCCACGGTAGCACGCATGGGCAGCGACGAGTTCGCCATTCTCCTGCCGGGCCGCCGCGGTGAACCGGTCTCCGAGGAAGTGGCCAAGCGCCTCCTGGCGGACTTGGGACGGCCCTTCATGGTGGCGGGGCACGAGGTCCACGTCACCTTGAGCCTCGGCCTATCCCTCTTCCCCACGGACGGCGACGACATGGAGGGCCTGCTCAAGAACGCGGACATCGCGCTTCTTCGCGCCCGGGCCAACGGGGGCAACGCGTTCCAGTGGGTGACCTCGGACCTGAGCGCCCAGGCCGCCGAGCAGGCCACCCTCAAGAACCGGCTGAGGAAAGCCATCGAGGGGCGGGAGTTCAAGGCCTTCTACCAGCCCATCATGGACCTGACGGGCACGCGGGTGCTGGCCATGGAGGCGCTGGCCCGCTGGGAGCACCCCGAGTTGGGGCTTCTCCTTCCCCACAAATTCATCCCTCTGGCGGAAGAAACGGGCCTCATCCTTCCCTTGGGAGAGTGGATCCTCTACGAAGCTTGCGCCCAGAACCGGATGTGGCAAAAGGCCGGCCACGGGCCCGTGCGGGTCTCCGTGAACCTGTCGGCCCGGCAGTTCCAGCAGCGCGACCTTCTGGATACCATCACCCTCGTGCTCAGGTCCACGGGGCTCGATCCCCACTACCTCGAACTGGAGATCACGGAGAGCACGGCCATGGCCGATATGGACAACACCGCGGCGGTGCTGCGGCGCCTCCATGACCTGGGGGTGTCCATCGCCATCGACGACTTCGGCACGGGGTATTCGTCCCTCGCCTACCTCAAGAAATTCCTCATCCACGAGCTCAAAATAGACCACTCCTTCGTGCTGGACGTGCCTCACGATCCCGACGACGCGGCCATCGTCCGCGCCGTGGTCACCATGGGCCATGGCCTGGGGCTCAACGTGGTGGCGGAGGGAGTGGAGAATGCGGCGCAGCTCCAGTTCCTCAGAGAGGCCGGGTGTGACGCCGTCCAGGGGTTCTATTTCAAGGCCCCGGCCCCGGCCAAGGACGTGGAGCAGCTGCTCTCATGACGGCGTGCCTTGGGTGCAGCCCCGGGAGAGCCCCATGCCGCTGATGCCCGCGTCCCGCCGGGGGAGAACCCTCCGGGCCGTGCAGGATTACCTCCTCATCACCGCCGGAGCCCTGATCGCCGCCGCGGGGGTGGACCTCTTCCTCACGCCCAACAAGGTCGTGTCGGCGGGTGTCACGGGCCTCGCCATGCTCGCCCACTTCCTCTGGAAATGGCCCGTGGGCGCCGTGGCACTCCTCCTCAACGTGCCCCTCTTTCTCGCGGCCATCCGATGGGGAGGGGGCTTAAGGCTACTGGTCAAGACCCTCTACGCCACCACCGTTATGAGCCTGGGCATCGATGCCCTCCAACCTCTCCTACCGGCGATTCAGGGCGATCCCCTCATCTACACGCTCTTCGGAGGGCTCGTGGACGGCCTGGGCATCGGCCTGGTGCTCCGCGCGGGCGGGACCACGGGAGGAACGGACATCCTGGCCCAGCTCGTCTACCGGTACCGCCGGGTGTCCTTCGGGACCGTTTTCCTCCTCAGCAACACCCTCATCCTCCTGGTGGCCATACCCGTCGTGGGCCTCGTGCCGGTGCTCTACGCCCTCATCGTGAATTACATCTCCAGCCGGGTCCTGGACACGGTCCAGGAGGGGCTGGGCTACGCCCGCGCGGTGACCATCATCTCCGAGAAACCTGAGGACGTGAGACAGGCGATTCTGGACCAGATCGGGCGGGGCCTCACGGTCCTCCAGGGCTGGGGCGGATTCAGCAGAGAGCCCCGCCCCGTCCTTTACGTGGTCGTCTCGAGGTCCCAGATCAGCGCCCTCAAACGCCTCATCGCCGACATCGACCCGGACGCCTTCGTGGTGGTCTCCGAAGCCCACGAGGTTCTCGGAGAGGGCTTCCGCCCCGTGGCGGACTGAGGCGAGGCACGAGCACCTATGGCGGACAACAAGGTTTCTTTCTCGTGTTGGGCTCCTTTGTCTTTAACTTTTCACTTTTGACTTTTCACTTCCCGGAGGCCTTCCAACATGAACGTGTGCGTCTTTTGCGGGTCGAGCGGCGGCAGGGACCCCGTGTATGCCGAGACGGCACGGCACCTGGGCCGGGCGCTGGCCTCCCGCGCCACAGGACTGGTGTACGGAGGCGGCTCCATCGGCCTCATGGGGATTTTAGCCGACGAGGTCATGGCCTCGGGGGGCCGGGCCGTGGGCGTCATCCCCGCGTTCCTCAACGACCTGGAACTGGGCCACCGGGGCGTGACGGAGCTGCGGGTGGTCGGATCCATGCACGAGCGCAAAGCCCTCATGGCCGAGCTCAGCGATGCCTTCTTGGCCCTGCCCGGCGGCTTTGGCACCGTGGAGGAGTTCTGCGAGATGCTCACGTGGGCCCAGCTCGGCCTTCATGCCAAACCCTGCGCGCTCCTGAACGTGAACGGCTTTTTCGATCCTCTCCTGGCCTTCTTCGACCACCAAGCTGAGGCCGGATTTCTGTCTCCCAAGCACCGCGCCCTCGTCCTCGTGGAAGAGGAGATCGGGCGCCTCCTGGATGGTCTCGCGTCTTTCCCGCCCTCGGCTCCCTCGGCCCATCTCGCGGAGACCTGAGCGCGGCGCGGGCCCTGCGGAGGCGCCACCTCCGGGGGGACGCTCCGTGATATGCTGGGCCTCGTATGCCCGCCAGCGCCGAGGCGCAACACGGCGGGCGGGGAGGATCCCATGGCCAAATTGCCCAAGGCATTTACGGCATTCACCCAAGCCCAGCCGGATCTGGCGGAAGCCTACGAGGAATTGTCCAAGCGCTGCCACGAGGCAGGCCCGCTCACGCAACGAGAGCGGGCCCTCATCAAGCTGGGCATCGCCATCGGCGCGCGCCACGAGGGCGCCGTCCACTCCCACACGCGAAAGAGCCTGGCCTTGGGGATCAAGCCGGCTGAGATCCGCCACGCCGCCTTCCTGGCCCTCACCCTCGTGGGCTTTCCCAACATGATGGCGGCCCTCACCTGGATGGACGACCTCCTGCCCAAGCGGGCCAAAGCCCGCAAGGGGGGCGCCAAAAAGGCCCAATGAGGAGCAGGGGCACGGCGCGGAGGACCGCCGCCCTCCCTCCGCCATGACGAGCGGTCCGTGGCTCTATCCCATTCTTTTCTTGACGGCCCTCTTCGCGGGGACGGCGGACACCATCGCCGGAGGCGGGGGCCTCATCACGGTACCCGTCCTCATGGGCCTGGGCTGGTCGCCTCTGGACGCCCTCGGGACCAACAAGTTTCAGGCCAGCTTCGGCTCGGGCAGCGCCACCTTGCATTTCGCGAGGGCCGGCGCCGTGGTCTGGCGGGACTGCGCCTGGGGCATCGCCTTCACGGCCTTGGGCGCGGCGGCGGGCGCATGGGCCGTAGGACAGGTTCCCGCGGAGTTTCTCAAGCGCCTCATCCCCATTCTCCTCATCGTCATGGCCGGGTACGTCCTGATCACCCCGCGGCTGGGACACGAAGAGACCCGGGCCCGCATGAAGGTGTTCTCCTTCCACCTCCTCTTCGGGCTGGGCATCGGCTTTTATGACGGCTTCTTCGGCCCCGGCACGGGCTCCTTCTGGGCCCTCGCCTACGTGCTTCTGCTGGGATACGAGCTTCGGCGGGCCACGGCCCACACGAAGGTCATGAACTTCACGAGCAACCTCCTGTCCCTCGCCGTCTTCCTGGCCATGGGGAACGTCCACTTCGTACCGGGGCTGGTGATGGCCGGGGGCCAGTTCCTGGGCGGGCGGCTGGGCGCCCGGCTGGTGCTGACACGGGGAGCGAAGCTCGTGCGGCCCGTGCTCATCACCGTGGCCGTGGCCATCGCCGTGAAGCTGCTGTGGAGCGCCTATGGGGGAGGGTGATAAGGGCAGTGAGGAGTGAGGAGTGAGGAGTGAGGGGAGAAGTGAAAAGTTAAAAGTAAATAGTGAAAAGTGAAAAGTAAAAAGTAAAGGGCAAGGAGGAACCAGGCGCCGAGGGTCTCGTGCCTCGTTGGGTAGATCGTGAGCAGAAGGACAGGAAGCTCGGCGAGAACGCCGCGACCGTTCGGTTCTTTCTTCTTACTCGATCATTCGATCACCCGATGGCGTCTCGCGTCTCGCGTCCCGTCCCGCGGCCTCAGCACCGGAGGGAGCCACATGTTTGAGCATAAAGGACAGCCCGTTCTATCGCGAAAACGGTACGTCAAGCGCCTGATGGGACACGCGGGGATCTCCGCGGGGATCGTCGGGGGGACCCTCGCCGCGGGCATGTCGGGCTACCACTTCATCGAAGGGCTCCCGTGGATCGACGCCCTGGTGAACGCCTCCATGCTCCTGGGCGGCATGGGCCCCGTGGACCCGTTGCACACCACGGCGGGCAAGCTTTTCGCCTCCGCCTACGCCCTGTTCTGCGGCCTCGTCCTCATCGCCGCCACGGGCATCCTCTTCGCCCCCGTCTTCCACCGGTTCCTGCACAGGTTTCACATGGACGAGGAGGAAAAGGGAGGAGGGAGAAGCAAAAAGTTAAAAGTAAAAAGTGAAAAGTAAAAGGTGAGGAGGGACCAGGCGCCGAGGGTCTCGTGTCTTGCTTGGTCGTTCTGAGCGGAAGGACAGAAGGCTCGGCGCGAGCCGCGCAACCGTTCGGTTCTTTCTTCTTACCCGATTACCCGATCACCCGAGCACCCGTTGCCTCTCCCGCTTTCCCGCTTCTTTTCAATCCGCAATCCGCAATTCGCAATATCCCGCATTACCCCACCGTCTCTCGGAACACCACGCCTCGCTGGGCCAGCTCCCGCATGACGAACTCATAGACGCCCGGCGCCCGTCCCAGATACTCGGGCGGTGAAATGCCCGGCGCGCGGTAGAGCCCTTGAGCCACGGCGCGCACCACCGAGGTGCACGTGTAGCCCGTGGTCCTGGCCATGGAGAGGGTGCCCGTGGCCATGTCGCACCGGTCCAGCAGGTCGTAGCCGTAGGACACGCGCTGGCCATCCTTCTCGCCCTCCACCTCCACGCGCATGACCGTCAGGTCCTCCTCCCCTTCCTCGAAGGCCCAGAGCTGGAACAGGAGCTTGGACGTGAGCTCCAAGGGAACCACCTTGGCCCCGCGGACCTCCACGGGCTCCTTCGAGAAGAGTCCCGTCTCGCGCATGACCCGCATCAGCTCGATGTGGCCCGGATACCGGAGGGTCTTTTCTTTTTTGAAGGGCGCGTCCACGGTGTGCAGCAGGGTGCGAAGGCCGTCCGTGTTGAAGGCCTCCAGCGTGCCTACCCCCGGGAAGTCCATGAGCTCGGGCTCGGAGAGGGCCGGCAGCGTGACTACTTGGCCGTGAGCCACGTAGCGTGCGGGACGGGTGTACTCCTCGATGACGTCCGACGGGGAGAAGGGCGCCTTGTACTCGTAGGGCCAGGTGCGCACGGTCGGCAGGCCGCCCACCAGGCACAGGAACCGGTCCACCCGGTCCAGGAGGGACGCGTGGTAGCCGAGGATGATGTTGCCGCAGCCCGGCGCGATGCCGCAGTCCACGATGGCCGTGAGGCCTTTGGATTTGGCCAGCTTGTCCAAGAGGAAGGGATCCTGTTCGAAGAAGGAGATGTCCACGATGGGCTTGCCCGCTTCGAGCACCGCCTTTACCGTGGCGAAGCCCATGTGGCCGGGCACGGCGCCCACCACCAGATCGGCGTCCGCCACGCAGGCGCGCACCTGGGCGGCGTCCGATAGGTCCGCCTTTCGGGTCGTGACCCGCTCCACTTGGCCCAATGCGTCCAGGGCCCGGTCGGACACGTCCGCCACCAGGACCTCGAACTCGCCGCCCGCGGCCAGATCCCGCACCATGGCGGCGCCCACCCGTCCCGCGCCCAGTACCGTAATCTTCATGGCCGCCCCTCCATGTGCGCCAACCAAGGACAGGGGTTAGGTTTTGGTCCGTGCCTGCTTCCACGGCGTGATATAAACACTCAGCGGCAACCGGTCCTCCGCGGGGCGGTCCTGGTCGCCGCGCGCCTCCTGAGGCGCCCACGGCTCCGCCTTCTTGCGGCCCTCGATGGCGTCCAGCTCCCGGTGGGCGAGGTCGCGGATCTCCTGGCGGAGTCCCTCCTCGGCGATCTGCTCGGTGAAGGCCCGGCGGCCCTCCACGAGATCCTGCACGTACGCTGCGATCTGCTCGTCGGAGTAGTAGTTCTTGGGGTCGTAGCTCGAGATGTCCGCCCCTTCGCACTTCACCACGTAGTCGG
>JAKAKG010000207.1:5324-12439 GCA_021813555.1 Acidobacteriota bacterium | reverse complement strand
CCCTCGGGGGTTGACAGCCCCGAAACACCTACGCGACAATACCTGCGAGGGGTTTTACCGCAACCACACATCACCAGAGGGATCTGCTTTTTTGGAAGGAAGGAGGGTTTACATGAAGTGGAGGTATGGAGTAGCCGTTATGGCTATCCTGCTCACCCTTGTGGCCGCCACGGCGGTCTGGGCGCAGGGTAACACGGGCACCATCTCGGGCAAGGTCATGGACGACAAGGGCCAGGCCATTCCCGGCGCCGTGATCACCGTCACGTCCAAGTACCTGCAGGGCCCCCGCGGCACCGCCACCAACCTGGACGGCGAGTTCGTGGTTCCCTACCTGCCCCCGGGCAACGACTACAAGATCGCCATCGAAGCGGCGGGCTTCAACAAGGTCATCCAGTCCAACGTCACCGTGAACCTGGGCAGCACCACGACCCTGGAAACGTCCCTCGTGAGCGGCGGCACCGAAGTGCAGGTGACGGCCCGTCCTCCGGCCGTGACCCTCAAGGACACGAAGGTGTCCACCAACCTGACCCAGCAGGAGCTGGAGACCCTGCCCATCAGCCGTTCCTACCAGGACACCCTGCTCCTGGCGCCCACGGTGGTCTCCTCCGGCTCGGGCGGCAACCCCGGCGTGGCCGGCTCCACCTCGTCCGAGAACATCTTCCTCATCAACGGCGTGAACACGACGGACCCGGTCACGGGCACCTTCGGGACCAACCTGAACTACAACTTCATCCGCGAGATGGAAGTGAACACGGGCGGCCTCGACGCCGAGTACGGCGCCTCCACGGGCGGCCTCTTTAACGTGCTCACCAAGTCCGGCAGCAACGAGCTGCACGGCGAGGTGTACGCGTATTACCAGGACCAGAGCTTCAACGCCAACCAGCACTCCACGGATATGTCCGTGAGCAAGCCGCAGCCCTTCCACAACTACGACTACGGCTTCGACCTGGGCGGCCCCATCATCAAGGACAAACTCTGGTATTTCGTAGGGTACAACCCCTCGCTGTACACCACGCACGTCGAGGGTTCCTCCGTCATCACCAACATCAACCCCTACAGCCCGGCCGTGGGAACGACCCATGAGATTCCCTACAAATACGACAACCTGAGCCGCAACTGGTTCATGTCGGCCAAGTTCAACTACCGCGTGAACGAAAAGCACAACCTCGAATTCGCCGTCTTCGCCGACCCCTCGCACATGTGGTTCAACGAGGGCAACTTCCCCACCATCGACAAGCGCTCCTACCAGACGCGCCGCTACCAGGGCGGCTACAACGCGATCCTGCGCTGGTACGCCACGTGGAACTCCAAGTTCTTCTCCGAAGTGAGCGTGGCCAAGACCCACTCCGTCCTCCAGATCCTCCCCTGGGACCACTCGGGCTACGGCATGAAGCAGTTCCTCAGCTACGACACGAGCCCCGCGGTGAGCGTGGGCAGCGGCACGGGCACGGCCCTGTGGGACAACCGCGATTCCTTCCAGGTGCACGCCAAGGGCACCTACCTCCTGGGCCGGCACGAGATCAAGGCCGGCGTGGACTGGGAAGACCTCAAGTGGAACGGCTTCAACGGCTACACGGGCGGCCAGCACCTGGCGGGCCAGTTCAATCTGAAGAATCCCGCCAACACCTTCGATCCCAACCTGAACGATTACTATTATCAGTACGTGTCGTGGCTGCAGAACCCCGGCTACGACGAGAAGGGCCGTTACGTGGCCGCCTTCTTGCAGGACAAGTGGTCCGTGACCGACTACATCGGCCTCGCCGCGGGCGTCCGCTTCGAGCGCAACGAAGTCCTGCCCAAGAACGGCCAGGACCTCAAGCTCGACTCCTGGTCCCCCCGCGTGAACCTCACCTGGGACTGGGCCAAGAACGGCAAGTCCAAGTTCTACGCCAGCTACGGCCTCTACTATGAGCGCACGCCCGTGGCCATGGCCCAGTCCATGGACGCCGGCCACGCCAGCTACCAGATCATCTACAAAAAGTACGGCACGGGCATTTACGGCAAGTACGCCTTCGGCACCACCCCCACCAAAGTGGCGCCCAACGTGGACAACCAGTACAACACCGAGTTCCTCATCGGCAACCAGTACGAGCTGCGCCCCGACCTGACCCTCGACGTGCGCGCCGTGTTCCGTAGCCTGGGCCGCGTCCTCGAAGACGTGGGCTACATCGATCCCACCAATTCCAGCGGCATCAGCTACGTCATCACCAACCCCGGCAGCGGTACCTGGCCCGCGTACATGAGCAAGTGGGGCAAGTACGTGCCGGACTATGAGAAGTTCCCCCGCCCCATCCGCAACTACCAGGGCTACACCCTCAGCTTGACCAAGCGCTACTCCAGCCGCTGGTTCATGAACGCCAACTACACGTGGTCGCGCCTGCAGGGCAACTACGAGGGCGGCTCGGGCGGCTACAGCACCGCGGGCCTCAACCCCAACGCCTCCTCGGCCTACGACGTCCCCGAGCACATCCTCATCAACAACTACTACGGCCTCCTCCCGCAGGACCGCACGCACCAGCTCAAGGTGCAGGGCAGCTACAAGTTCGACTTCGGCCTGATCCTGGGCACCAACTTCACCCTCTCCTCGGGCCGCCCCATGGACAAGAAGTACGGCTATCCGAGCCGCGAGCTCGGCTACGGCACCATCTTCGCCGTGCCGCGCGGGTCCGCGGGCCGCATGCCCACCACCTGGACCCTGGACATCCACGCCGAGTACAACTTCAAGATCTGGAAGACCGACCTCTCAGTTTTCGCCGACATCTTCAACGTCACCAACAACCAGGCGGAGACCGCGTACTACTCGACCTACTATGTGACCCCGGGCACCTTCGCCGACCTGAACAGCCTCCACCGTGACCCGAACTGGGGCAAAACCACGGCCCGCCAGGCCTCGCGCAACGCACGCGTGGGCCTCCGCTGGAGCTTCTAGGCTTACAACGACTTTTCTGATCCGCATCAAGGGCCCCGGGGCAACTCGGGGCCCTTTTTTAGTGAAAAGTGAAAAGTAAAAAGTAAAAAGTGAAGAGTGAGGAGTGAGGAGTGAGGAGTGAAAAGTGAAAAGTGAAAAGGAGACCCGTGGGCGAGGGGTACTTACCCTTGCCCAGAAAGTGAGTCAGAAGTGACACACATGGACCGTAAAGCCTTGGTCTCCTTCTGCCTTTGCAATGGACCTCGCCTGTAGGCCACGAGGGGCTTCTGGCCTCGACGGGCGATCCGTGGCAAGATGGACTCATCTGAGGGCCGCGGGGGGTTGACAGGCCCCGAAGTCCTTTGCTACTTTAGACGCGTGAGAGTCGAAAGGAGGTGGTTTAGCGTCCCTTCAGCAGTGTAACGTCTTGGGAGGCATTGAAATCTCGGAGGTTATGGAGGTGACAATATGAGGCATATAGTCAAGTGGAGTGCCGTGTTGGCCATTGTGCTGGCCTTTACGGGGATGGTGTTCGCCCAGAGCGGCGGCGGATCGCTGCAGGGAAAGATCACCGATGAAGCAGGCCAGCCGGTCATCGGCGCCATGGTCCAGGTGACCGGCGCCAGCCTGCAGGGTTTCCAGGGCGCGGCCACGGATACCAGCGGCCAGTATCTGATCCCCTTCCTGCCCGTAGGCAAGGCTTACCAGGTGAAGGTCGAGGCCCCCGGCTACAACAGCGTCGTCCGGAAGGGCATCGACATCCCCCTGGGCATGACCATCAACCTGCCCTTCGTCCTCAGCCAGGGCAAGACCGAGATCGTGGTCACGGCCGCGGCCCCCATCATTGACGTCAAGAAGACGGAAGTGGGCGCCAACATCTCCGACCGCATGATCAGCTCCATCCCGCTGACCCGTAACTCCGCGGGCATCGCCTTCCTGGCGCCCGGCGCCGTGACCTCGGGCCTGGCCGACACGCCCTCCTTCGGCGGCGCGTCTGGCCCCGAGAACTCCTACACCGTGAACGGCATTGACGTGACCGGTTCCGCCGACGGCCTGAACAACACCTCCCTGAACTTCGACTTCATCGAAGCCACCGAGGTCAAGACGGGCGGCATGGACGCCGAGTACGGCGCCCTCATGGGCGGCAACGTCAACTCCATCACCAAGAGCGGCGGCAACGAGTTCCACGGCAGCCTCTTCGCGTACTATTTCGACGACGGCCTGGGCGCCAAGGAGCGCCAGCTCAACAACCCCTCCGTCGTGAACTATCGCTCCTCCTTCAAGCAGTACGACCTGGGCGGCAGCCTGGGCGGCTACTTCATCAAGGACAAGCTCTGGTTCTTCGTGGCGTACGACTACAACAAGACCGAGACGGGCTTCTCCGCCGCCGGCGGCGACCCGAACGTCCTGCTCAACGGCAAGCCCTCTTATTCGTGGGCCAATGCCACGGGATACACCAACAATGACAAGAACCCCCAGTACGCCGTGAAGCTGAGCTGGAACGTGAGCCCCAACCACAAGCTGGCCCTCACCTACTTCGGCAACAACGACGACAACCGCTTCCAGCGCGCCGGCACCATCAACAACCCCGTGAAGATCGCGTCCCCTTACTCGGACAAGACCGACAACTACGCCCTGAGCCTCCAGTGGAACGCCACCTGGACGCCCAAATTCTTCACCGAAATGATCGTCTCCCGCCGCGACACCAAGGAAGACGCCGTTCCCACCAACTCCCTGGCCATGAACAGCTACACCTACGGCTACCGCTATGGGCCCAGCACCTATACGGGCTATGAGATCGTCCCCCTGGCCGGAACCATCGTGAACCCCGTGACCCATCAGGCCAATATCACCGACTGGCGCCCCTCCTTCGGCGGCATGGCCTACGAGCACACCAAGGACACGAACGACCAGATTCGCCTGAAGGGCACCAACCTCTTCAACGCCATGGGCCGCCACGAGCTGTCCTACGGCTTCCAGTACTACGACATCAAGTACGACTACAACTTCAACTACACGGGCCCGAGCACCCCTGAAATGGCCACGGCGGACCCCTTCTACGGCCGTTCCCCCAGCGGCGGCTCGTTCATCCGCTGGCAGGTCAGCGGCGCCTCCTCCACGGGCTTCCTCTTCCGCGCCCAGAACTTCATGAACGACGCGAACAAGAAGACCAAGCAGAAGTACACCGCCTACTGGGCCCAGGATAACTGGAACCTCACCGATTACTTCATGCTCAAGCTGGGCGTGCGCCTCGACCAGATCCACATGAAGGGCGGCAATAACACCCTGAACGTGCCCGCCCAGATCCCCGGCGTGGCCTACCCCGGCATCGCCAACGGCCAGGCCCGCTCCGTGAACATCAACGACATGTGGGCGCCCCGCATCGGCTTCACGTGGGACATCGCGCACAACAACAAGAGCAAGCTCTACGGCTTCTGGGGCCAGTACTACGAACGCATCCCCAACGACATGGCCATCCGGGCCCTCACCGATGAATACTTCCACTTCAGCTACTACCAGGACGCCAACCTGACGACGTCTTTCCTGCCCACGAACCCCGGCTACCACTATTCCTACGGATTCAACAACACCCAGATCACGGGTTCCCCCACGGGCGGCCGGCTGAAGGGCTCCTACAACGAGGAGACGATCCTCGGCTTCCAGTACGAAGTGGCTCCCGACCTGACCTTGGGCGTGCGCGGCATCTACCGCAGCCTGGGCCGCGTCATTGAAGACATCTCCGTGGACGGCGCCACCACCTACATCATCACCAACCCCGATGCCTGGACCAACATCTGGGTGCCCGACGCCCTCGGCCGCCCCGGCTACCGGTACCGCTTCCCCAAGCCGGTCCGCAACTACCGCGCCCTCGAAATCACCATGGACAAGCGCTTCAGCAACCACTGGCTCATGCAGGGTTCTTACGTGCTGTCCCGCCTCGACGGCAACTACGAAGGCCTCTACTCCAACGACAACGGCCAGCTCGACCCGAACATCACCTCCAAGTACGACATCCCGTCGCTGCTGCAGAATGCTTACGGCCTCCTGCCCAACGACCGCACCCACGTGCTGCACCTGTTCGGCGGCTACTTCTTTGACAACATGCCCCTCGAGCTGTCCGCCTCCTTCACCCTGCAGAGCGGCACGCCCATCTCGGCCCTCGGCGCCGATGACGCCTATGGCCTGAACGAAGGTTTCGCCAAGGTCCGCGGCACCGCCGGCCGTACGCCCACCATCTGGGCCCTCGACCTGGGCGCCGAGTACAAGTTCAAGATCTGGAGGAGCAACCTGGGCCTGCGCGCCGACATCTTCAACGTGACCAACGAACAGCGCACGACCGCCGTCAACCAGACCTTCAACACGGTCAACACCGAGCCCACCCAGAACTACCCCTACTTCAAGATGGAGACGGCGCACCAGCAGGCTCGCCGCATCCGTCTTGCCATTCGCTGGACTTTCTAGTTCCGGCGTAAGGCGGTTTTAAAAGGGCCCCGGGGCGACCCGGGGCCCTTTTTTAGTAAAAAGTGAAAAGTGAAAAGTGAAAAGTGAAAAGGGTAGGGGCGGGGCACTGTCCACGCCCGCCGTGGTGCATGCACGAAAACCGGGAGGGCACGGTGGCCTTCCCCTACGGCATGTTCCAACTCCCCGATGCCCAATCACCCGGCCTCTCATCCTCCATCCTTTTTCCTCCCCCCTTGTCCCGTCACTCCACGAAGGCCATAACCGAAGGCTTCCAAGGGGGGTTGCAACTTGGCCACAAGCGTGTTACATTATTCGGGCTCGCCCGAGTACCGCGGGCCAGCGCCGGTGTAGCTCAACGGTAGAGCAGCTGATTTGTAATCAGTTGGTTGGAGGTTCAAGTCCTCTCATCGGCTCCAAAAGTCGGCACGTGTCAGACGGCCATGCTGACAGGAGACCGGGCAGTTGCCCAGAACACTCCAGGTGGAGGGGTTCCCGAGTGGCCAAAGGGAGCAGACTGTAAATCTGCCGGCCGAGCGCCTACGTAGGTTCGAATCCTACCCCCTCCACCACTTACAAGTTAGTTGAGAGCTGAGCGTTTAGAGTCTAGGGAGAGCGAAGCAGCTTTGATCCCTGAACTTTCAACCCTCAACTCTAGACTCGAATCAAGGCGGGTGTAGCTCAGTTGGTAGAGCATCAGCCTTCCAAGCTGAGGGTCGCGGGTTCGAATCCCGTCGCCCGCTCCAAA
>JAKAKG010000207.1:0-5224 GCA_021813555.1 Acidobacteriota bacterium | reverse complement strand
CTTCACTCCTCACTCCTCACTTTTCACTCCTCACTTAGTAAGAGGCCCGCGTAGCTCAGTCGGCAGAGCGCATCCTTGGTAAGGATGAGGTCACCAGTTCGATTCTGGTCGCGGGCTCCAGTTAAAGTGGGTATCAGTCACCGGGCTTCGGACATCAGGCAGGAGCGGCCGTTGCGCCGCGGGTGGCAGCGGAGACCGGGTACTGAGAGCTATAGAGAAACCGAGGCAGGCCATGTCGAGCGAATCGTCCCCCAAGACCAAGCCCCACCTGAACATCGGGACCCTTGGCCACGTGGACCACGGCAAGACGACCCTCACGGCCGCCATCACCCTGGTCCTGTCCAAGGGCGGGCTGGCGCAGGTGGCGCCCTACGGGAAAATTGACAAGGCCGGCGAGCAGAAGGCCGCCGGGGTTCCGCTCAATTCGGCGCACGTGACCTTCGAGACGGCCGCGCGCCGGTACGACCACGTGGACTGCCCGGGCCACGCCGACTACGTGAAGAACATGATCGCGGGGGCGTCCCAGATGGACGGGGCCATCCTGGTGGTCAGCGCCGCCGACGGGCCCATGCCGCAGACGCGGGAGCACATCCAGCTCGCCCGCGAAGTGGGCATACAGCACATCATCGTCTTCCTGAACAAGACGGACATGGTGGACGGAGCGGAGCTGGTGGACTTGGTGGAGAAGGAGGTTCGCGACGTTCTCTCGTCGTTCGGCTATTCGGGCGGCGAGGTACCGGTGGTTCGGGGCTCCGCGCTCAAGGCGCTCCAGTGCGGGTGCGGCTCCCGGTCCTGCGAGAAGTGCGCCCCCATCTATGCCCTGGTGGAGGCGTGCGACGCCAGCATCCCCGTCCCCGAGCGCCCCGTGGACCGGCCCTTCCTCATGGCCATCGAGGAAGCGCATGAGTCGGCGGGACGGGGCACCGTCGTGACGGGCGTCATCGAGAGGGGCCGCGTCCGCCCGGGACAGGACCTTGAGGTCGTGGGCATGGGGGCCACCCAGAAGACCGTGGTGGAGGCCGTTGAGGCCTTCCACAGAGCCCTCGACGAGGGCCAGGCCGGGGACCGCGTGGCCCTGGTTCTGCGCGGAATCGCCAAGGAGGACCTGCGGCGCGGCAGGGTGCTGGCCCAGCCAGGGTCCGCGGCGGCGCACCGCACCTTCAAGGCCGAGGCCTACACCCTGAGCAAGGAAGAAGGGGGACGCCATTCGGCGTTTCTTAAAGGATACCGGCCCCAGTTCCTCTTCAGGACCATGGATCTGGCCGGATCGGTGGAGCTGCCGCCAGACCGGGACATGGTGATGCCCGGGGACAACGTGGCCGTCCAGGTCGAGCTTCAGGCGCCCATCGCCTTGGAGAAGGGGCTCCGCTTCGCCATCCTCGAAGGGGGGCGCACGGTGGGAGCCGGTACCATCACGGAAATCGTGGAGTAAGTCATGCGCGACATCATTCATTTGCAGTGCAGCGCCTGCAAGAGGCGCAACTACAGCACGACGAAGAACAAGAAGAAGCAGCAGGGGAAGCTCGAGGTGAAGAAGTACTGCCCCTTCTGCCGTTCGCATCAGGTGCACAAAGAGGTGAAGTAGGTCCGAATGCAGGCGAGTAGCTCCAATTGGTAGAGCGCCGGTCTCCAAAACCGGATGTTGGGGGTTCGAATCCCTCCTCGCCTGCCAAACAATGCCAGTGAGCAAGTGAGAGAGTTAGGAGTGAGGAGAAAAGGCGGCCGGGAAGTGGGGTTCGCGCGGAGCAAGAGGCAGGGCTTGGCCTTGACCTCCTCACTCCTCACCCCTCACTCCCTCACTTTCGACGAGCGAGGCGACCCGTGAAGTTTCTGGATTGGTTCAAGCGGTTTCCGGTGTTCCTGAGGGACGTCCGGCTCGAGGTGAAGAAGACCTCCTTCCCCAGCCGGTTGGAGGTGACCAACACGACCCTCGTGGTGGTGGTCGTCGTGGCCATCTTCGGTGTCTACCTCTGGATCGTGGACCAAGTGGTCTTCTCGATCCTCAATAAAGTCTTTGCGGTGTTCCGTTGAGCGAGCCCATGGACGAGATTTTGAACGAAGCGCCCGCCCCCTCGGGCCCCGAGAAGCACTGGTACATTATTCATAGCTATTCGGGCTTCGAGAACCGAGTCCGGGAGAGCCTCGTGAACCGCATCGAGGCGTTCGGCCTGAAGGAACTCTTCGGTGAGGTCATGATCCCCACGGAGAACGTGGTGGAGGTCCGGAACGGCAAGAAGCGCGTATCCACCAAGAAGTTTTTTCCCGGCTACGTGTTGGTACAGATGGTGATGACGGATGAGACGCAGCAGGTGGTCCTCAACACCCCCAAGGTGACGGGCTTCGTGAGCACCGAGGCCCTCACGCCGGAAGAGATGGACCGGATCCTCGGCCACATGACGCGCGCCACCGAAGCGCCCAAGCCCAAATACACCTTCGAGTCGGGCGAGAAGGTGAAGATCATCGAGGGCCCCTTCGCCTCCTTCCAGGGCGTGGTGGACCAGGTCAATACGGACCGCTCCACCCTCACGGTTCTGGTTACCATATTCGGCCGCTCCACCCCCGTGGAGCTTAATTTCCTCCAGGTGGAGAAGCTGTAAAGGAACACACCGCGAATCGCGAGCAGCGAGTAGGCAAGATGCCGCTTCCTGATCGCTTAATCGCCTCATCGCTGAGCGGAGCGTAGAATGGCCAAGAAAGTCGTCGGTGAAGTGAAATTGCAGATCCCGGCGGGAAACGCCAACCCGGCGCCGCCCGTGGGCCCCGCCTTGGGCCAGCACGGCGTCAATATCATGGGTTTCTGCAAGGAGTTCAACGCCAGGACCAAGGGCCAGGAGGGATTCATCATCCCCGTGGTGATCACGGTCTACGCGGACCGGTCTTTCACGTTCATCACCAAGACCCCGCCCGCTTCCGACCTCCTCAAGAAGGCGGCCGGGATCGCCAAGGGGTCCGGTGAACCCAACAAGAACAAGGCGGGCAAGGTGACCATGAAGCAGGTGGAAGACATCGCCAAGCAGAAGCTTCCCGACCTGAACACCAAGTCCTTGGACAGCGCCGTGCGGATCATCGCCGGTTCGGCCCGCAGCATGGGGCTGGACGTGGTGGAGTAAGGAGCGGGTCATGGGCAAGACAGGAAAGAAGTACAGGGCGTCCGTGGCCCTCGTGGAAGCGGGCAAGGAATACGGCCTCACGGAGGGCGTGGCGACGGTGAAGCAGGCTTCCTACGCCAAGTTCGACGAGACCGTAGAGGTCTGCATGAACCTCGGGGTAGACCCCAAGTATGCGGACCAGATGGTCCGGGGCACCACGGTGCTCCCGAACGGCCTGGGGAAGGCCGTCCGCGTCCTCGTGGTGGCCCAGGGCGAAAAGGTCAAGGAGGCGGAGGAGGCGGGCGCCGATTTCGCCATGGGTGACGAGGTGGTGGCCAAGATCCAGGGCGGGTGGCTCGATTTCGACGCCATGGTGGCCACGCCGGACATGATGAAAGAGGTGGGCAAGCTGGGTAAGGTGCTCGGCCCCCGCGGCCTCATGCCCAACCCCAAGCTCGGCACGGTCACCTTCGACGTGACCCAGGCCGTGCGCGACCTCAAGGCCGGCAAAGTGGAGTTCCGCGTGGATAAGACGGGGATCGTCCACTGCCCCGTGGGCAAGAAGTCGTTCGAGGACGCCAAGCTCGAGGAGAACCTGCACTCCCTCATCGACGCCGTCGTGAAGGCCAAGCCGGCGGCGGCGAAGGGCAAGTACCTCAAGAGCGCGTACCTCTCCACCACCATGAGCCCCAGCGTCAAGCTGGACGTCTCGGGATACTAGGGAGGACGCCGTGAATCGCTCGGAGAAACAGGGAACGATCCAGGAGATCCAAGACGTCATCTCGCAGAACGATGCGTTCTACCTGGTGGATTTCAAGGGCCTCAAGGTCAAGGACATCAGCAAACTCCGCGACCGGGTCCGGGACTCCTCGGGCCACATCAAGGTCGTGAAAAACACCCTCCTCAAGAAGGCCGCCGAAGGCACCGACCTTTCGGGCGCCGACATCTGGATGGAAGGACCGACGGCCCTCGCGTGGGCTCCCGTCGACCCCATCCCGCTGGCCAAGGTCCTGGTGACCTTCTCCAAGGAGAACCCCCACCTCAAGCTGAAGGGGGGCATCGTGGACGGGAAGGCCGTGGACGCGGCCACCGTGGAGACCCTCTCCCTCCTGCCCGGCCTGGATGGGATCCGGTCTCAGCTCCTGGGCCTGCTGCAGGCCCCAGCCACGAAGCTCGCCGTTCTTCTGCAGACGCCGGCTCGGAACGTGGCCGTGTGCTGCGGGGAGCGGGGCAAGCAGGGGGAGGGAGCCTAGGAAGGCCGTTCGCCGCCGCCGCCCCTCCTTCATCTGGCGGGCGCGCAGGCGGCCTCAAAGCGGGTTGTTCATCGTGAGTGGACGGTCGTTGGTCGGACTTGAACTGATGGCCGAGAACCGAAAACTGAGATCGTTTGTTGAAGGAGTTTTCCAATGGCTGACCTGAATGTGATCGTCGACCAGCTGAGCGCCCTCACCGTGCTCGAAGCCGCCCAGCTCAGCAAGATGCTGGAAGAGAAGTGGGGCGTGACCGCCGCTGCCGCCGCCCCCGTCATGATGGCGGGCCCCGCCGCCGCCGCCCCTGTCGAAGAGAAGACCGAGTTCGACGTGATCCTCAAGGCCGCGGGCGAGAAAAAGATCGAAGTCATCAAGGTCGTTCGCGAGATCACCAGCCTCGGGCTGAAGGAAGCCAAGGACCTGGTGGAAGGCGCCCCCAAGACCCTGAAGGAATCGATCGCCAAGGACGAGGCGGAAGCCATCAAGAAGAAATTCGAAGAGAAGGGCGCGACTGTCGAGATCAAGTAAGTTGTTCCGGAGGTTGGGCACAGGAGGGCAGGGCGCCTTGGGCGTACCCTGCCCGTGTGCCTTTTCCCTGGCGTCCCGCCGGAGGGCGCGCCCTGGCAGCCGCGAGAGCGGAGTCCACGGTTCCCCGGCACGGAGGCCGCTGGTTCGCGAGTTAGGTGAGGCGGGGCGCGGCTATGCCGCGCCACCGGCTTCTGCCCCACATAGACCCTTTTCTGGACGCGAAGTCCTGTTCCAGGGTTCTTGAGGAGATGGCCTGATGCCCAAGACCGTTGATGTCGGGACGCGAAAAAGGCTCGAATTCTCCCGCATCGAAACTACCATTCCCATCCCCAACCTGCTGGACCTGCAGCGGGAGTC
>JAKAKG010000009.1 GCA_021813555.1 Acidobacteriota bacterium | reverse complement strand
CGGGCGGGCGCATGGGCGAGTTCGCGGCCGCAGGTTTGGCGAGGTGCCTGCGAGGTCTAGGGCTTCCCGTGGGCAGGTTTAAGACGGGGACGCCGCCGCGGCTCGACCGGAGCACCATCGCCTGGGACCAGCTCAAACCTCAGCCCGGAGACCCTGATCCCGAGCCCTTCTCCCTGCTGAGCAAGCCCTTCCCCCTCCTGCCCCAGCAGCTTTGCTACCTCACTCGCACCACTTCGGAGACGCGGAGGGTCATCGAGGGAAACCTTCACAGATCGCCCCTCTTCGCCGGAGCCATCCAGGGGAGGGGACCGCGCTACTGCCCCTCCATCGAAGACAAGATGGTGCGGTTTCCCCATAACGAGACGCATCACGTCTTCCTCGAACCCGACGGGGCGCACTCGGAGGAGATCTACCCCAACGGCATCTCCACCTCCCTCCCCAAGGACGTGCAGGATCAGGTGGTCCACAGCATTCCCGGGCTGGAAAACGCGCGGATCTTGAAGTACGGCTACGCCGTGGAATATGACTACGTGGACCCCCGGGCCCTGCGAGAGACCCTGGAATGCAAGGCCCTGCCCGGACTCTACCTGGCGGGCCAGGTCAACGGGACGACGGGCTACGAGGAGGCGGCCGCCCTGGGACTGTGGGCCGGACTCAACGCGGCGAGGGCCCTGCGGGGCGAGGCGCCCTTCCTTCCGGGGCGTGAGGAGACGTACCTCGCGGTCCTCGTGGACGACCTGGTGACACGCGGCGTCACCGAACCCTACCGGATGTTTACGTCCCGGGCCGAATTCCGCCTGCTTCTGGACCGGCACAGCGCCTACCGGCGGCTCGCGCACCTCGTGGAGAAGGATGGCCTCCATCCCGAGGACGATCGGGTGGACCTCGCCCAGCGGGCCACGCGGTTCTCCGATCTCATGGCGGCCCTGTCGGCGACCTGGGCGGAAGAGGAAGGCCAGAGCCTCCCCTTGGCCCAGGTCCTGAGCCGCCCCGGGGTGGCCCTGGCGGATCTCAAGGCCGGCTTGGCCGGGCTGGCTTGGGACCGATGGGTGGGCCTGGACGTCGAGGCTGAGGTGAAGACGCAGGGGTACCGGGAGCGGGAGCGCGCTCAGGTGAGGAGAACGAGGGAGGCGCGCGGGCGGAGGATACCGGAGGATTTCGAGTACGGCGGACTTCCCAACCTCAGCGGCGAGATGGTGGAGCGGCTGGTGGCGGTGCGTCCCGAAACATTGGACCAGGCATCGCGGATTCCGGGCGTGACGCCCGTGGCGCTTACGGTGATCCGCATCGCACTGGAGCAGGAGAGGAGGGCCCATGGCGGTCCCTAGCGTGGAGGACTTTCTCGCCCTCCTGTTCAAATGGAACCAGACCTACAGGCTTACGGCCTTCAAGGGTCCTGAGGAAGCCATGGCGCTGGGCGTAAAGCCCTCCCTGGCGATCCTGGACGACCTGCTCCAGGGCGCCCGCCTCCTCGACGTGGGCTCCGGCGGCGGGTTTCCGGCCATTCCGCTGGCCCTGCTGCGCCCCGATCTGCACGTGACGTGCACCGAGCCGAGCCGCCAGAAAACTGCCTTTCTGCGGGAGGCGGCCGCCGCCTTCGGCCTGCACGTTCAGGTGGAGAACGTCCCGGTCGAGGTGGTCCTGCGCCAGGGAGGGACGGGGTGCTGGGACGTCATCACGGTGCGGGGCGTCCATCTGCGCCACGGCCTTCTCAAGCGCCTGTCCAAAGCCCTTGCCCCTGGCGGAGTGCTGGCCGTGTGGAGCGGGGGTGAGCGGGAGCAAAGCTACGCCAAGTGGGCCTCCGAGGCCGGATTGGTGGTGGAGGAACGCCTCCTGCCCACGGTGCCGCCGGTCCCCCTCCTCCTGGCACGTGTTCCACGTGGAACATAAGGCCCGAAGGGCTGCGAAACGGGAGGGGCTTGCCCCGGTTTAGTCTCCGGTTCAAAGGCCCGTTTCATACTCCCGCGATGGCCCCCGGCCCTATCCTCCCCCATGGCTCCCGTGGTACATTGGCTGCCTGTCTTGGAGGGAAATCCGTGGGTCTAATCGTCGCTGTTGCCAACCAGAAGGGCGGGGTTGGGAAGACCACCACCGTCATCAACCTCGGTGCGTGCCTCGCCGCCGCCGAGAAGAGGGTCCTTCTCGTGGATTTCGATCCTCAGGCCAACTGCACGTCCGGCATGGGCATCTCTAAATCGCGGGACGGCCTCAATGCATACGCGGTCTTGAGCGGGGCCGCTCTGGTGGAGGAAGCGGTGGCCGACTCGGACCTGCCGCACCTCTCCATCCTTCCGGGATCCATTTCCCTGGCCGGGGCGGAAGTGGAGCTGGCGGGGATGGAGGAACGAGAGTTCGTTCTGAAGAAGGCCCTGGCGCCTGTCAAGGAGCAATACGACTATATTTTAATTGACTGTCCTCCCTCGTTGGGCCTGCTCACGCTGAACGCCTTGGTGGCGGCCGACGAGGTGCTCATCCCCATCCAGGCGGAGTACTACGCCATGGAGGGGGTCAGCGAGCTGCTCCGAACCCTGGAGCGGGTTCGGGAATCGCTGAACCCGGACCTGGCGGTTCGAGGGGTCCTCCTCACCATGGTGGACCAAAAAACCAACCTCGGACGACAGGTGTCCTCGGAGGTCCAGCGGTTTTTCGGCGACAAGGTCTATCACGGCGTTATCCCCCGGAACATCCGGCTGGCGGAGGCCCCGTCCTTCGGCAAACCCATCATTCTCTACGACATCGCCTCACGGGGTGCGCAGAGCTATCTTCAGATAGCGCAGGAGTTTATGGCCAATGAATGCTAAAAACGCCCTCGGCCGAGGCCTCGACGCCCTCCTCAACGCCCCCGGATCCGAGCCCCGCCGCGTTCTGGAGGTGGAGGTTCATCGCCTCCAGCCCAATCCCAGCCAGCCTCGGGCCCGGTTCGAGACGGAGGCCCTCGAGGACCTCGCCCGCTCCATTCGAGCGAACGGGGTCCTCCAGCCCATTCTCGTGCGGCCCAGCAACGGCAAATACGAGATCATCGCAGGGGAGCGGAGGTGGCGCGCGGCGCAGCGCGCGGGCCTCCAGCGCGTGCCCGTCATCGTCCGGGAGACGGCGGACGCCCAAATGCTGGAGCTGGCGCTTGTGGAAAACCTCCAGCGGGAGGATTTGAACCCCGTTGAACAGGCCCGCGCCTATCAGGTGCTCGTGGAGGACCTGGACCTGAGCCAGGAGGAGGTGGCCCGGAAGGTCGGCAAGGAGCGGGCCACCGTGGCCAACACCCTGCGCCTTCTTCACTTGCCCAAGATGGCCTTGGACGCCCTTGAGGCCGGCCAGATCACCACGGGCCACGCCAAGGCCATCCTGTCCCAGAAGCGGCGGGATGAGCAGGAGGCCCTCCTGGAGGAGGTTCTCAAGCGAGGGCTCTCGGTCAGAGAAGCGGAGGCCTTTCACCGGCGCGTTCAGGCCAAGGCCCGAGGCAAGCGCGCGGTGGATCCGGACACGGCGGCGGCGGCCCAGCGCCTCTCCATGGAGCTGGGCATGCCCGTGGAGATCCGGCGGCGCGGGCGAGGCGGGGAGGTTTCGGTACGATTTCGAGATGAGCAGGAGCTGCACCGCCTCTTCCAATGGCTCCAGGGACAGCGGGGGGAGTCGCGATGATGATGAAACGGCCGGCGGAGACGCCGCAGGTAGGGGGCATGCTGGGCGAAGGCGTGGCCGTGGAGGGGACGCTGGTCTTCTCCCAAACCTTTCGCGTGGACGGGGAATTCAAAGGGAAAATCACCCGCTCGGACCGGCTCGTGGTCGGAGAGAAGGGCAAAGTCTCGGGCGAGATCGAGGTGAATACCTTGGTCGTTTATGGCCGGGTAGAGGGAAAGGTGCGCGTCAAGAGCCGTCTGGAGGTCCACCCCAAAGGGCGCATCGCGGGTGAGCTGGAAATGGCCGCCCCGGCGCTCTCCGTCCTGGAGGGGGGCTTCATCGAGGGGACAGTCAAGCTGGGCGGCAAGGCCGATGCCCTGCCCTCATCAGAACCGGCTTCCAAGCAGGGGAGCAAGCCGTGAGACGCCCCGCCGCCTCTCGCACCCGAACGGGAAAAGGCGGACTCCGGACTCCCTCGCCCGGGGAACGCTTCGCCCTCCGGCGAGAGCGCTTCAAGGAGGCCATCAGGGACGCGGCCTCAGGGCGTCCGGCCATGGCCCTCATCTTCTCGGGCGAGGATCGCGGCCTGCGCACGTTCAGTCCGGACGCGGGTTTCTATTATTTGACGGGGGTTCAGAGTCCCGATTCCCTTTACTTTCTCGCCGTATCCCCCGCGCGGGACACGGAGGTCCTCCTTCTCCCCGCCACCGACCCCACCAAGGAGCGGTGGACGGGCAAAGTCCTTTCCGCGGGCAGTTTCACGGAGGCCTGCGAGCCCGACGCGAGGCGCCAGGAAGCGGCCCGCCTCACGGGGTTGCCTCTGATCGGCACCTTCCAGCAGATCGAGGAGATCCTCGCCCGGCCCTTGCATGAAGCCGAGATCGTCTTTCTCAACCTTCCCGACGACTCCCCCCCGGGACAGGTGGGCCCGGTTCAGCACCTCGCCCAGCGCCTGGCCGCCAGCCATCCCCACCTCCGGTTTTACCACGCAGGTAAGCTCGTAGCAGCCCTGCGAAGGGTCAAGGATCCGGGCGAGCTCGCGCTCATGCGCGAGGCCATGGCCATCACCGACCACGCCCATGAGGCCATCCTGCGCCACCTGCGTCCCGGCATGGCCGAGTATCAGGTGCAGGCCCTTGTGGAGTATGCATTCACGTCCCTGGGAGCCCAGAGCACGGCCTTCCCCTCCATCGTCGGGTCGGGCCCCAACACCTGCGCCCTGCACTATGATAAAAACCGCCGCGTCATGTCGCGGGGGGATTTGGTGGTCTGCGACATCGGCTGCCGCAAGGACCTCTACTGCGCCGACGTGACGCGAACCTACCCCGTGTCGGGCCGCTTCACCCGGCGCCAACGGTCCGTCTATGACGTGGTTCTGCGGTCTCAAGAGGCGGCCCTTGCAGCCGCCGCGCCGGGGGTCCTTATCAAGGACGTCCACCGGGCCGCCGTGGAGGTCATGGCGGGAGCCGGACTGGCGCCCTACTTCTTCCATGGGACCAGCCACTACCTGGGTCTCGAACCTCATGATGCGGGCTCCAATGAGGTTCCCCTCGAGCCCGGTGTGGTCATCACGATCGAGCCGGGCGCCTACATCGCCTCGGAAGAACTGGGCGTCCGCGTCGAGGACGACGTCCTGATTACGCCTCAGGGCGCCGAGCGCATGACGCACGCCCCGAGGGATCCCGGGGAGATCGAAAAAGCGCTGGCCCGGCCCAGGCGCACCGTCATCCTTTAGCGCGCCCCAGCCCTGGCCCCCCTCGCCCTGCGGGGAATACGGCGCCCCGGCAAGGTGGTTTCTCGGACGTGATACGATCAAGTTCACGCCGGTGGCGGAGCTGTGTGAGGTGATTAGCATGCCATCGAATGCAGCCTACGATCTGGCCGTGGTCGGAGCGGGCCCGGCGGGCAGCTCCGCGGCGCGGCGCGCCTCCCAGCTCGGCCTTCGAGTCCTCCTGGTGGACAAGGCCGCCATGCCCCGTGAAAAGACGTGTGGAGGAGCGGTTTCCAATCGGGCCCAAGGCTATCTCGATTTCTCTCTTCCCCTCCACCTGCTTGACTCGGAGTGCTACGGGGCCCGCGTGCGCTACGGCGCTCTGTCCTCCGAGGGGAGGTGTTCCGAGCGGATCGCCGTCTTGGTGAGCCGGGAGCGCTTCGATTCCTTCCTCCTGCAAAAAGCTCAGGAGAGCGGGGCGGAACACAGGATGGCGCACGTGCGAGACGTCCAGGACGAGGGCCGCACCGTCCTTCTGCGGACGCCGGTGGGGGAGGTGCGGGCCCGTGCCGCCATCCTGGCCCACGGAGCCCACGGCAACCTCTACCAGCGGGTCCGCCCTCAAGATACGCTGGCCGAGTCGGGAATCTGCCTGGAGGCTAGGGTCCCCGCCGCTGCCGCGCCCCTCCCGCCGGGACTCATCGATATCCACTTCGGGGTAGCTGCCTTCGGCTACGGCTGGGTGTTCCCCCATGGCACATACTGTTCCGTGGGCGTGGGGGGCCTTCGGGATCGGTTTTCCCGGCCACGAGAGGCGTTCGAGGGATTCTGTGAGGGCCTGGGCATTCCGGCGAGGGACATCAGGGCGCGGGGGCACTTCATTCCGTGCGGCGGGGTTCGCAGAACCCTCGCGGCCAACCGGCTATTTTTGGCCGGGGACGCGGCGGGTTTCGTGGATCCCTTTGACGGCGAGGGAATCGCCTACGCCATCCGATCGGGCCAGCTCGCTGCCGAATCGGTTCACGAGAGCCTCCGCGGCCATGAAGATTTCTGCGCGGGTGCCAGGGGCTATACGGCGCGGTGCCATTCGGAGTTCGGAAGGAATCTCGGCTACTCCCTCCTCGTGACGAGGCTGATGCATCGGTTCCCCGACCTGCTTCTCAGAATCTTCGCAGGGGACCGGCGGGTCCTCGAGCGCTACCTCGAAGTCCCCATGCAGGACCTCTCCTACCAGGGTTTTTTGGCCTGGTTGGCCCTCCGGATGCCCGTGTCTCTGCTCAAGGGGGCGCTGGCTGCGCGCCGGACGGCTTGAGCGCCAGCGCGTGGCTGAGAAGCACGCGAGCCCCCCTTTTAGCAAATGGAGAGATGGGTGCTTCCGCGACGCGACCGTGCCGCCGTTGCGCCTTGAATCCCGGGCCGCGGCCCAACCGTGGCGACCCATGGGCGTGTGCCAGCCTCCCTTTAAAGCCGCTTCTCGAAGCAGACGCTCAGCGGGCGCTGGGCGTAGGGGCCGAACCGCGGAATTCGGCTGTAGCCGCCCTTGACGAAGAGGTGGATGGCCTCGGACTCCCGGAGCCCCGTGACGAGCCGGACGGTGGTGTAGCCCATGGAGGCGGCCTTTTCTTCCAGGTGGCGCAACAGGGTCCTCGAAAGGCCTTGGCCGCGCATGGCTGGCATCAAAAAGAGGCCTTTCGCCTCGGATACCTTGGGCTCCTGGGGGCCGAACGGACCGATGGCAAAACAGCCGACGGCTTCCCCCTTCAAGCGGGCCACGAGGAACGCGCGCCCGTGGCCTTTCAGATCCTCGGGCGAAAAGACTACCGGGCCGTCGTCTCCGTACCGCTCGCCCAGCTCCTGCGCGAAGGCTTGGATCAGCCGCTGCGCATCGGGTCCCGCCGGGTCCTCAACCTGAATCTCCAGCGTGTTCGGGTCCATTCATGCCTCCGCTGCTTGGAAACCAAAGGTCAACGTCGGTCCTGGATCTGCCTCTCGGCGCCGAGCCGGATGGAAGCCCTTGCCCTCACTCCACGGTGACGCTCTTGGCCAGGTTGCGGGGCTGGTCCACGTCGCAGCCCCGTTTGACGGCGATGTGGTAGGCCAGGAGCTGCAAGGGGATGACCGTCAGGACAGGCATGAGGAGGGGATCGGTGTCCGGCAAGGGCAGCACCTCATCAGCAAGGGCCGCAATTTTAGTATCCCCCTGGCTGCATACGGCGATGACCTTCCCGTCCCTTGCCTTAACCTCCTCAAGGTTGGAGACCAGTTTGTCGTAGGCGGCGTCCTTGGGGGCGATGCCCACCACGGGCAGGTTCTCGTCGATGAGGGCGATGGGGCCGTGCTTCATTTCGCCCGAAGGGTAGCCCTCCGCATGGATATAGCTGATTTCTTTGAGCTTGAGGGCCCCTTCCAAGGCGATGGGATACTGAATGCCCCGGCCGAGGTAGAGGAAGTCGTTGTAGCGGCTGTAGTGGCGGGACATCTCCTCGATCCGTGCTTCGAGCCCGAGGGCCTGCTCCACTTGGCCCGATAGGAGGGTGAGGGCCTGAAGGTGGCTGGCCACCTGGGCCAGGGAGAGGACGCCTCGCGTCTGGCCAAGATAGAGGGCTAGCAAGTCCAGGGCCACGAGCTGGGTCGTGAAGGCCTTGGTGGAGGCCACCCCGATTTCGGGTCCCGCGTGGGTGTAAAGGACCCCGTCCGCGTCGCGCGTGATCATGCTGCCCACCACGTTGCAGATGGCCGCCGTTCGGGCGCCTTTGGCCTTGGCTTCCCGCAGGGCCGCCAGGGTGTCGGCCGTTTCCCCGGACTGGGAGATGAAAACGCAGAGGGTTTCCTCGTCCACCATGGGATCCCGGTAGCGGAACTCGGAGCCGTAGTCCACCTCGGCGTGGAGGCGGGCCAGCTTCTCGATCATGTACCGGCCGCACAGGGCGGCATGCCACGAAGTTCCGCAGGCCACGAGGACCACGCGCCGGATCGCGCGGGCCGCCTCCGGCGGGAGATTGAGCTCCTCCAGGTAAAGCTGGCTGGAATCGAGGGAGAATCGCCCGACGAGGGTGTCCTGGATGGCCCGCGGCTGTTCGTAGATCTCCTTCTGCATGAAGTGCTTGAAGCCGGCCTTCTCGGCCTGGATGGGGTCCCAGGTGATGCGCGTGGGGCTCTTGGTCAGGGGTTCCCCGCCCAAGGTCGAGAACCGGACCTGGTCCCTCGTAAGGACGGCCATCTCGCCGTCGTTGAGAAAGACCATGTCGCGGGTGTGATGAAGGATGGCCGGAACGTCACTGGCCACGAAGTTCTCGTCCCGCCCAAGCCCCACGACCAGGGGGGGGCCCTGGCGCGTCGCCACGATGCGTCCCGGGTCCCGGGTGCTGGCGGCGGCCAGCGCGAAAATGCCCACCAGGCGCCGGGCTACGTTCCGCATGGCCAGCTCCAGGTCCGGTCCTTCGTCCTCCAGCATGTGCACCACCACTTCCGTGTCCGTCTCGGTCCGGAACAGGTGGCCTTTCGCTTTGAGTTCTTCCTTGAGGGACAGATAGTTCTCGATGATGCCGTTGTGAACCACGACGATCTGTCCCGTGCAGTCCGTGTGCGGGTGGGCGTTCTCCTCCGTGGGCCGTCCGTGGGTGGCCCAGCGGGTGTGGCCCACGCCGTAGGAACCCTTGAGGGGGTGCAGGCGCAGCTTGTCGGCCAAGTTGGCCAGCTTGCCCGCCGCCCGCTCCGTGGCCAACGTGCTCCCGTCCAGCACAGCCACCCCCGCCGAGTCGTATCCGCGGTACTCCAGGTGCTTGAGGCCGTCCATGAGGACGGGGACCGGGTCCTTAGGGCCGATATATCCCACGATTCCGCACATGCTTGGGTCCTCTCGGCGGAGCGCTCGAACTGACTGTTCTGAATCGCCGCCCTGTTTTCCTCTATCGTGTCTTGGTTGGCTCGCTGGCTTCTTGACGGGCCTTCTTTCTCTCCGCCCAGCCCTCGATGGTCTTCTGAGGGACCCGGGAGATGGCCAAGGCCCCGGCCGGGATGTCTTTGGTGACGGTGGTTCCAGCCCCGATGTAGGCCCCGTCTCCGACGGTCACGGGCGCCACGAGCTGGGTGTCGCTGCCTACGAAGACCCTTTCGCCGAGGACGGTGGGGTGCTTGTGAACTCCGTCGTAATTGCAGGTGATGGTACCCGCCCCGATGTTGGAGCCCGCCCCCACGGTGACGTCCCCCAGATAGGAAAGGTGGTTGGCCTTCACGCCTTCCGCGAGGCGTGCTTTCTTGGTTTCCACGAAATTGCCCAGATGCACGCGGCCCGACAGGACCGTCCCTTCACGGGTCCGGCAGAAGGGGCCGAGGATGCACCCTTCGGCGGTTCTGGTGGCCTCCAGGACGCAGTGTTCCTTCACCAGGGTTCCTTCCCCCAGCTCGGAGTCGGTAATGCAGGAGAAGGACCGCACCTCCGCGCCGTCGCCCAGGACCGACGCTCCGCACAGCCGCACGAAGGGGTGGAGAGTCACCCCGCGTCCCAGGCGCACCGTAGGCTCGATCCAGGTCGAGTCTGGGTCCACCACCGTCACGCCCTCCGTCATCCAGCGATCCAGCACGTCCAGACGAAGGCGCTTGGTGGCGCGGGCGAGCTCCGGCTGCGAGTTGATCCCCAGCCACCGCTCGGGGTCCGAGGCCAGGAAGAGCCTTGCAGGGGTGCCCCGCTCCGCCAGCCGGGCGAACACATCCGTAAGGTAGTACTCGTTCTGGGCGTTGCTCGCGTCCAGCCCTTCCAGCAGATCCAAAACGCGAGGTGTCCTGAAGAAGTAGACCCCCGAGTTGACCTCCGTGACGGCCTTCTCTTCGGAGGAGGCGTCGCGCTCTTCCACGATGCGCAGCAAGGCTCCGTCCGTGTCTCTGATGAGGCGCCCGTAGCCAAAAGGATTGGCAAGATGGAGACCCACCACCGAGGCCTCCGGGCCGCGCTCCTCAAAGTCGGACCAGAACCGGGCCACCTCCTCCACGGGCAGGAGGGGAACGTCGCCGGCCACCAGGAGCACGTCGCCCTCGGGGCCGGAGGCCAGTGCCTCACGGCAGCACATGAGGGCGTGGCCCGTGCCCCGCTGGGGCGACTGGAGAACCGTCTCCGCACCGTAGGCGCGAGCCACGGCGGCTACGGCTTCGGCCTGGTGTCCCACCACCACCAGGGTCCGTTCCGCTTGCAGCGGTGCGAGCCCTTCCAGCAAGTGGGCGAGCATGGGGCGGCCCAGCACGGGATGAAGCACCTTGGCAAGGGGGAACTTCATGCGGGTTCCTTGGCCCGCGGCGAGAACGACAACGGTGCGGCTCATACCACCTCCATGATGTCAGACGCGGCGGCCCGCGGCATCAGGTGGACCGCCACGCCACGCGGCCCCTGCAGACCACCGCCGCGAGCGGGTTCTCGGCATAGGGGTAGAACAAATGCACGTACGACGGAACGTCCCAGAGGGTCAGGTCGGCCCGCTTGCCCACGGTGATGGATCCCGCGCGCTCCTGTTCCCGCAAGGCATAGGCCGCGTTCAGGGTGACGGCCCAGAGGGCCTCCTCGGGCATGAGCCCCAGGCCGAAGACCCCTAGGGTGGCTACGTGGAGCAAGTTGGTCGTATAGGACGATCCGGGGTTGCAGTCGGTGGCCAGGGCCACGGGGCAGCCCGCGTCCACGAAGGCGCGGGCCGGGGCGTAGGCCTTCCGAAGGTAGAAGGAGGTGCCGGGCAGGAGGGTGGCGCAGACCCCCGCCTCGGCCATGGCGGCGATGCCGTCGCCGGAGGCCGCCATGAGGTGGTCGGCGCTCGCCGCTCCCACCTCTGCCGCCAGAGCGGCGCCCCCCGTGTCTACGATTTCGTCTGCGTGGAGCCTCGGGATGAGCCCCAGCGCCTTGCCCGCCAGCAGGATCCTCCTGGACTGCTGAAGGGTGAATGCTCCCTCCTCGCAAAAGACATCGCAGAAGCGGGCGAGGCCGCGCCGGGCCACCTCGGGCAGGAGGACGTCGCACAGGAGATCCACGTAGTCGTCGGGGCGGTCCCGAAATTCGGGGGGAACGAAATGAGCCCCCAGGAAGGTGGGCACCACCGACTGCGCGCCCTCCGAGGCCAGATCCTGGAGGACCTCCAGTTGCTTGATCTCGGCGTCCACCTCAAGGCCGTAGCCGCTCTTGGCCTCGAAGGTGGTGACCCCGTGGCTCAAAAGGCCCGCCGCCGCCTTTCGCGCTGAGGCCAGCAGGTCTTCCCGGGTGGCCCGGCGCACGGCGCCCATGGTGCTCAGGATGCCGCCGCCGGCCCTGCCGATGTCCATGTACGTCTTTCCCTGGAGGCGCATAACCAGCTCGGAGGACCGGTCCCCGAGGAAGGGGATGTGGGTGTGTGGGTCCACCAGTCCCGGCAGGACCGTTCGGCCGGAGGCGTCCAGGCGGGCTTTGGCGGGGGCATCGGATACGTCGGAATAGGGGCCCGCGTAGGCCACGACGCCATCCCTCACGCCCACGGCGCCGCCCGCGATCACGGGGAGTTCCTTCAGTGCTTCCGCCAGCCTGGGGGCGGGTGCGTCGCACGTGACCAAGCACCCGATGGGGCCCACCAGGAGGTCGAAGGCGTCGCTCACGAATTCTCCTTGTCCTTGTAGAACGTGGTCACGTTGACTCCCGCCTCGCGGCCTTCCAAGACTTCCAGGAGGTTCTGGGTACGGTGGGCCAGGTCTTTCAAGGCGCTCAGGGCGTTCTCGCGCTCCAGCTTGAGGTCCAAGATGGACCGCTCCATCTGGTGCGCCCTGAGCTGGGCCTGCTGGACGTAGGCCTCGCCGCGCACCTGGGCCTCCTGGACGATGCTCTGGGCCTCCCGCATGGCCTGCGTCTTCACTTCGTCGGCGGTGCGCTGCGCCGTGTAGAGGGCGTCCTTCAGGACGTTCTCGCGTCGTCGAAACTCGTCCAGGGCAGCCTGGAGGTGCTCCGCCGATTGGGCGAGCTGGTTCTTCTCCATGATGAGGGCCTGGTGGGATTCGGCCACCGCCTGAAGGAAGAGCCTCACCTCCTCCGGGTCCAAGCCTCGAAAGACGCGCCTGAATTCGTTGGATTGGATTTCGATGGGGGACAGCGTTTTGCGAGTAGTCATGCGGGCCTCCTCGGGCCGAAAAGGGCCTCGCCCACCCGGACCAGGGTGGCGCCCTCCTCGACGGCGACGTGGAAATCGTGGCTCATCCCCATGGACAGCCATCGAAAGGTGCCGGGCTGGGGATG
>JAKAKG010000147.1 GCA_021813555.1 Acidobacteriota bacterium | reverse complement strand
GAGAACCAACCCCATGAACCGCTCTTGACACGGTCGGCCTCTTCATAGAAGCCCGTCGGGGACCCCACCCCACCCTTGGAGCCTCCTCGCCAAGCTCGGAGGCGCCCCCAATCCCTTCATAGGTGAACGGCAGATTGAAACGTAATGGCCATTCCTACTATCTTTCCGACGCTTTCACCTGCTTCCATCGCGGAATTGGGGCCAGCCAATGCGGCCCTCAGTCATTGAGATCGGCCGACAGATTCCCGCCCCATCGCGAGGTCAGGGCTCGCTTCAGAGTTTGGCCAGAATGGCCTCCGTCATCTGCTGGGTCGTGCAGGCTCCCTTCTCGAAGACCTTGGGGCCCCCAGGCAGGCGCATCATGTCGTAGCAGCGCACCTTGCCCTCCTTAACCACCTCGGCCACGGCGCCGCGGATGCGGTCGCCCTTCTCCCGTTCTCCCACGTGGTCGCACAGCATGGCGGCGCTCAGGATCATGGCGATGGGGTTCACGATGGAGGGGCTGAGCTTCTCATACTTGGGGGCGGAGCCGTGGGAGGGCTCGAAGACGGCGTACTGGGCGCCGATGTTACCCGAGGCCGCGAAGCCCAAGCCGCCCACCAGGCCCGCGAAGGCGTCGCTCAGGATGTCGCCGAAAAGGTTCTCGCAGACGAAAACGCCGTACTCTTCTGGGTTTTTGGTGAGCCACATCATGATGGCGTCGATGTTCACGGACCACAGCGCGATGCCCGGGTAGTCCTTTGCCATGAGCTTGGCCTCGGCTTCGATCATGCCGGAGGTCTCGCGCAGGACGTTGGGCTTCTCGGCCACGGTGACGCTCTTGTACCCGAAGTTCTTGGCGTACTCGAAGGCCTCGCGGATGAGCCGCCGCGTGGCGTCACGGGTGACGATGCGCGTGGAGATGGCCAGGTCCTTACCTTTCGCGGCGGCGAAGCCTTTGAATCGGGGGTGCGTGGCGAAGGCCTCGCGCACGTTCTGCGGCGGGTCGGTCCACTCTACGCCCGCATAGGAGCCTTCGGTCCCCTGCCGGAAAATGACCACATCCACTACGGGCTCCTCGAATCCGCCCGCCAGCCCCTTGCGCACAAAGTTGAGGGGGTTGCCCGGGAAGGAGCGACAGGGCCGCACGCACAGGTCCAGGGCGAACTTCTGGCGCATGGTCACGATGGGGCTGTAATACACGAGGCCCTTGCCCTTGAGCTGAGGGTCCAGCTCGGCGTCCGCGTCCCACTTGGGCTTGGATGTGATGGCCCCGAAGAGCCCGAGCTTGTGCTGCTCCAGGAGCTTCACCGTGCGGTCGGGCAGGGCGTTGCCTTCCGAGCACCAGAAGTTCCAGCCGATGTCGGCGTGGACGTAGTCGGCGTCGAAGCCGGCCTTGTTCAGGACCTTGATGGATTCGGGGAGGACGGTCTTGCCGATGCCGTCCCCGGGCATGCTGACGATGGTGTAGTGGGCCATGAGTCACTCCTTCGGAGAAGTGTCTTTATTGGGGTGATCCGGTGCGGCGGTGATGGGCTGGAACGGCCCACCACCTTTGAGAACCCCCCGCGGAGGACATCGGGCCCTCCATCACTCTAATACTATGAAATCAAAGCCCTTTGAGTCAAGGACCGACATCCCTTGGCGGGGCATCCAGCCCATCCGCTACAATGGCCTGGGCGTACAATCCGTCCGGATGAGGTGATGAGGAGACGGCGCAATGAGGCTCGAAACGCCAGACATGGTTTATTCTTCTGCTCCCCGCTTCCCGCTCTCTGCTCCCGAAAAGGTCCTCGTTCCATGAAGCGGCTCGTAAAAGGCGACATCGACGGCTTCTTCGGCCTGGCCCTCGACAACCTCGTTCAGGTGCTCCTCATCGAGACCCTGTGCGTGGGCGTCTTGGGGTTTCCCGAGACGCTGATCTACGGCCGCATCCTGCCGGGGGTCGCCGTGTCTCTCCTCGTGGGCAACCTCTTCTATGCCTGGCAGGCGCGGCGGCTCGCCCTCCGCACGGGACGCACCGACGTCTGCGCCTTGCCCTACGGCATCAACACCGTCTCCCTTTTCGCCTTCGTGTTTCTCGTGATGCTGCCCGCCAAGCTCGCGGCGCAGGCCGCGGGGGACCCTGACCCGGCCCGGACGGCTTGGCGCGTGGGACTGGTGGCAACGGTGTGCTGCGGCCTCATCGAGTTCGCGGGCGCGTTCGTGGCGGAGCGCATCCGCAGGGCGACGCCGCGAGCCGCCCTCCTCTCCACCCTGTCGGGCATCGCGCTGGGGTTCATCTCGCTCGGGTTCCTCTTTCGCACCTACGCACGGCCCGTCATCGGACTCACGGCCCTGGGGATCATCCTGGTCACCTATTTTGGGCGCGTGAAATTCAAGGGAGGCTTGCCCGGCGGGCTCGTGGCGGTCAGCGCGGGGACGATCATCGCCTGGGCCATGGGCATCGCGCCCGGCGCGGCGGCCCCCACGGGAGCGGGCCTCTACCTCCCCGTGCCCGCGATCGGGGAGGTGCTCTCCACCTTCACCTCGGGCGGCTGGTGGGGCTACATCTCCGTCATCCTCCCCATGGGCCTCTTCACCCTCGTGGGGTCCCTCCAGAACATCGAATCGGCGGAAGCCGCGGGGGACAGCTACCCCACGGCGCCGAGCCTCGCCGTGAACGGCATGGGGACGGTGGCCGCGGCGTGCTTCGGTTCCTGCTTTCCCACTACGCTCTACATCGGCCACCCGGGCTGGAAGTCGCTGGGCGCGCGGGCGGGCTACAGCGTGCTCAACGGCGCTTTTTTCACCCTCGTCTGCCTCACGGGGACCTTCTCGTACATCGCATGGGCCGTGCCCGTGGACGCGGGGATGGCCATCGTCCTTTGGATCGGCATCGTCATCGCCGCCCAGGCTTTCTCGGCCACGCCGCGGGAGCACGCCCCGGCCGTGGTCATGGGCCTTTTTCCTGCTCTCGCCGCGTGGGGGGCCATGATGGCCAAGAACGGCCTGCGGGCCGCCGGGCTGGGCACCCCCGAGCACCCCTTCACCGAGGCCCTCGTCCAGGCCTTCCATGGCTCGGACACGTGGATTCAAGGCGCCTTTGCCCTGGAGCAGGGCTTCATCTTCAGCGCCATGATCCTGGCGGCGGCCACGGTGGCGATCATCGAGCGCAAGTTCGTTCAAGCCAGCCTGTGGTGCATAGCGGGGGCGCTCTTGTCCGCCGCGGGCCTCATGCACTCCTACCGGTGGACCGCCGGCGACACGGTGATCGCGCTCGCCCCCGCGTGGCCCTGGGCCGCTGGGTACGCGATCATGGCCGTGGTCTTCCTCGCCGCAAGGTGGCTCACGGTAGAGACCGAGGGGCATTAAAGAAAGAACCCACTCACCACGGAAGACATGAAGGACACCAAGGCGACCTGACGCCACTTAGCAAAAGGAGGGGCACACACTGTCAGCCGGCGGAGGCTCCACGTGCGGTCCAAGACCCGCCCTGAAGCCCTTTTTGGTGTCCTTTGTGCCCTTGTGGTAGGGGCTATTTCTCCACGGTGCAGCGCTCGATGACCACGTCCTTCACGGGCCGGTCGCCGGGGCCCTTGTCGCACGTGCCGATTTTTTCCACCACGTCCATGCCGCCCACGACCTCGCCGAAGATGGTGTGCTTATCGGTGAGCCAGGCGGTGGGTGCCAGGGTGATGAAGAATTGGCTGCCGTTGGTGGAGGGGCCCGCGTTGGCCATGGCGAGAAGGCCCTTCCGGTCGAAGTTCAGGCCGTTGCGGACTTCGTCCTCGAAGGTGCCGCCCCAGATGGACTTGCCGCCGCGCCCCGTGCCCGACGGGTCGCCGCCCTGGATCATGAAGTTGCGGATGACCCGGTGGAAGATGACCTTGTCGTAGTAGCCGTTCTTGGCGTGGGTGGAGAAATTTTCGCAGGCCTTGGGGGCCTTGTCGTCGTAAAGCTTCAGCTCGATGTCGCCGTTGTTCGTGTGCAGCGTGACCTTCGACATGAAACCTCCTTTGTGAGATCCCAGCGTACCATTCCTTGCGCCGCCGCTGGAAGGCACGAAAAGCGAGATGCGGGACTGGAGGGATAGGGAACGAGCCGGGTCGGTACCGACGAGGCCTCCGCAGGCACCCTCGTTGACTCCTTGGCTCGTTGCCTCCATTCTTATGGCCCGGAGGGACTCATGGACGACCTCTCGAAAAAGGCCCTCGCCAAGCTGAGAAAGGACCCTCGCCTCAAGCCCGTCATCCAGAAAGTGGGACCGCCGAGGTTCCACGAATATTCCCGCGAGAACCTTCTGGCGAATCTCCTGGCGGCCATCGTGAGCCAGCAGCTTTCGGGCAAGGTGGCCAGCGTCATCTTCGCTAGGTTTCAGGCCCTGGAGGGGTCGCGCTTCCCCGATCCCCGGCGGCTGGTTCGGCACACGGACGCGGAGCTCAAGGCCGTGGGCCTCTCCCGGGCCAAGATGGCCTCGATCCGAGATTTGGGCGACGCCATCCTCTCCAAGCGATTGAACCTCGCCACCCTTCCTTCCTTGCCTGACGAGGAGGTGGAGGCGGCCCTGGTGAAGGTGAAGGGGATCGGCCCGTGGACCGCCCACATGGCGCTGATTTTCGCCCTCCGCCGCCCGGACGTGTGGCCTGCCGCGGATCTGGGGGTCCGCAAGGCCCTCCAATTGGTGTTGGGCCTGCCCGCCCTGCCCTCCGCCAAGGAGGCGGAGGCCATGGGCGACCCGTGGCGGCCCTACCGCAGTTTCGCCTGCTGGTATCTGTGGCAGATGCTGGATCAGCGGTGAATCGCCCCCGAAGAGAGTTCGAGCGGCCGGCGTCCGTGACCCCTCGATGGAGGACGTCATGACCAGCCAAAGCGCCTGCGAGTTCCTTGGCTTCATGGGCCCGTGGACGCGCGACCTGGAGCACCCAAGCCCCGCACGGCAATTGACATGTGAAGCCACATCCGCGTATACTCCCGGACCGTGGCGGTGTAGCTCAGGTGGTTAGAGCAAACGGCTCATATCCGTTGTGTCCGGGGTTCGACTCCCTGCACCGCCACCACCCTTCCCTTAAGCAGTTTCGGCGCGACCTGAAGAGCCTTCCTCTTAAGGATGGCGACGGCGTCCTGGTGGCGGTGTCGGGCGGGGGTGATTCCATGGGCCTCCTGGCGCTCCTTCTTTCCGCCAAGCCTCGCCCCGATCTGTCCCTTGGAGTGGGGCACGTGCACCACAACCTTCGGGGCGAAGAGGCCGACCGGGACGCGGAGGCGGTGGCGGCGGCGGCGGAAGCCCTGGGCCTTCCCTTTTCCTTGAGAAAACTGTCCGGCAAGCCCGCCCGAGGCCAGAGCACGGAGGAGTGGGCCCGCGAGGGGCGCTACTGCGCGCTGGAGGCCATGCGGGTCCGCGGAGGCTGGGACTGGGTGGCCACGGCGCACACGCTGGACGACCAGGCCGAGACGGTCCTCATGCGCATCGCGCGGGGGACGGGCATCCAGGGCTTGGCAGGCATCCATCCCGTGGCGGGCCGGGTCGTGCGTCCGGTGCTGACCTTCTCCGGCCATCAGCTTCGCGAGGCGGCCGCCGCGTGCGGCTTGCGCTGGCTGGAAGATTCCACCAACCGGGACCTTCGGTACCTGCGCAATCGCGTGAGGCACGAGGTTCTGCCGAGCCTCGAATCGGCCCTTCCGGGCATCTCCCGGCGCCTGGCGGCCTTGGCCAGGCTGGCCCGCGAGGCCGCCCCGCTCCAAGTTCCAAAGATTGCGGCCCTCCAGGCCGGCACTCTATATTATGATGCAGAGGCCCTTGATGGGCTCGGGGAAGGCCAGGCGCTGGACGCGTTCAGGGGCGGCATCCGGGAGGCGCGCGGCCACTTGCGCGGGATCACGGAGCGCCACCTTCGGGCGCTCTGGGCACTGAGAGCCGTGGCTCCGGGAGGGATCGTGGCTCTCCCGGGAGGATGGGAAGGCACGAGGGACAAGGACGGCATCCGCATCGGACCCGCCTCCGGTTCCGAACGAAGGAGACACTCATGAGGCTTGCCACGGGCATCCTGTTCACCGAGAAGCAGATCCGGCAGCGGGTCGATGAGCTGGCGGCGCAAATCGACCTGGACTACCGGGGACAGCCCCTGGTCCTGTGCGCCGTGCTCAAGGGATCCATTCCTTTTCTGGCGGATCTCATGCGCCGCCTCACGGGAGACGTCCGCCTCGCCCTCATCGAAATGAAGAGCCAGGTGGACGGGAAGCACGCATCCATCCTCTTCACCTCGCGCCTGGATCTGGCGGGGAAGCATGCCCTCATCGTGGAGGACATCGTCGATACGGGCATCACCCTGGACTACCTCATCAAGCACTTGGAGGTGGAACGCTCCCCCGCGTCCATCAGGGTGGCGGCGTTTTTAGATAAACCCACCGCGCGCAAGCTCGACGTGCCCGTCAACTACCGCGGTTTCACCGTCCCCGACAAGTTCGTGGTAGGCTACGGGCTGGACTGGCAGGAGCGCTACCGGAACCTGCCCTACATCACCTGGGTCGAACCGGAATGAGGCGGCCCCCTTCGGCGTTGCCTGAAGTGCAGGGGCGCACGCGGCCGTAAGGGCGTGCGCCACCACGGGGGGCGATTCAGCCAAGCCCGTCGTGTCACCCTGGGGCCGATTCCTCTCCCCCGCGGGCGGCCCCCAAAGGAGAAACCGTGAACCAGCAGCTCCGCAATCTCATGCTCTGGGCGCTGATCTTCGTCGTTATCATCGTGTCCGTGGGCCTCTTGCGCAAGGCCAGCCTCAAGGAGACGGAGCTCCCCTTCAGCAAATTCGACCAGCTCGTGGCCCATGGCCAGGTCAAGACCGCCGTCATCAAGGGCACCACCGTGAAGGGCGTGTTGAAGGAGCCCGTGGACGGAGCCACCAACTACTCCACCAACCTCCCTCCCGACCTCCAGAACTACACCCCGACCCTCGTAACCAAAGGCGTGGACGTGAGCGCCTCCGAGCCCAACTCCTCCCAGTACATCTTCGCCCTCTTCTACATTCTCCCCGTGGTCCTCATCATCGGCTTCTGGTTCTTCTTCATGCGGCAGATGCAGCAGGGCGGAAACAAGGCCTTCTCCTTCGGGAAGTCCAAGGCGCGCATGGTGGCCGAGGGCAAGAATAAGATCACCTTCAAGGACGTGGCCGGCATTGAGGAGGTGAAGGAGGAGCTGTACGAGATCATCGACTTCCTCAAAGACCCCCAGAAATTCCAGAAGCTCGGCGGGAAGATCCCCAAGGGCGTCCTCCTCATGGGTTCTCCCGGGACGGGCAAAACCCTCCTGGCGAAAGCCATCGCCGGGGAGGCGGGCGTGCCCTTCTTCTCCATCTCAGGCTCGGAGTTTGTCGAGCTTTTCGTGGGCGTGGGCGCCAGCCGCGTCAGGGACATGTTCGAGCAGGCCAAAAAGAACGCGCCGTGCATCGTCTTCATCGACGAAATCGACGCCGTGGGCCGCAACAGAGGCATGGGCAATATGGGGGGCCACGAGGAGCGAGAGCAGACCCTGAACCAGCTCCTGGTGGAAATGGACGGCTTTGACGCCAACGAGGGCGTCATCATCATCGCAGCCACCAACCGTCCCGACGTTCTGGACACGGCGCTCCTGCGCCCCGGCCGCTTTGACCGGCGCATCGTCGTCCCCCGTCCTGACCTGAAAGGCCGGACGGAAATCCTGGGCGTCCACGTGCGGACCCTCAAGCTCGGGGACGACGTGGACCTGTCCGTGGTGGCGCGTGGCACGCCCGGGTTCTCGGGCGCCGACCTGGCCAACCTGGCCAACGAAGCGGCCCTCCGCGCCGCCCGTCTAGCCCGTAAAGGCGTGGCCATGGAGGACTTCGAGTTCGCCAAGGACAAAGTGATGATGGGCAGCGAACGGCGGTCCCTCGTCCTTTCGGAGCAGGACAAGAAGGTCGTGGCCACCCACGAGTCGGGCCACGCCGTGGTGGCGAATTTCCTCCCCAACGCCGATCCCATTCACAAGGTGACCATCGTCCCCAGGGGCATGGCCTTGGGCCTTACCCAGCAGCTCCCCATGGACGATAAGTACAACTATTCCAAGGAGTATCTGGAGGCGGAGATCGCCGTCATGCTGGGCGGTCGGACGGCGGAGGAGATCCTCCTGGGTTCCATCACCACCGGGGCCGGCAACGACTTCGAAAAGGCCACCGAGATGGCCCGAAACATGGTCGTCTCCTGGGGCATGAGCGACAAACTTGGGCCCTTGAGCTACCGGGCCGAGAGCATGCCCTTCGCGCCCTTCTGGGAATCCCAGGGACGGGGCCAGTACAGTGAGGAGACGGCCCGGGAGATCGACCAGGAAGTGAAGCGCATCGTCCTCGCCGCCAAGGAGAGGGCCCAGCAAATCATCATGGACCACAAGGAGGACATGGGCCGGATCATCCACGCTCTCCTGGAGCGGGAGGTCCTGGACAAGGAAGACTTCGAAGCCCTGCTCAGGGGCGAAGAGCCTCGGATCCGCCCCATCATTCCGCCCTCGGGGCCCTCCCAGGAGCCGGCGGAAGCCAAGGTCGCGGAGACGAGCTCGCCGCGGCCCTCCGCAACTCCCCCTATGCCAGAGCCCGCCTAGGGATGGAGTCCAGGCACCCGCAGGCCTCAGCCTTCCCGGCCCGTCCCAAGCCTGCCCCGGCTTTGATGTGCCGTGGCCAGGACCTTCTCCGGGACCGGTCCTTCCTCCTCATGGGGATCGTCAACGTCACTCCTGATTCATTCTCAGACGGAGGAAGATTTCTCGATCCCGCTGCCGCCGTGGCCCACGGCGTGAGGCTGGCAGACGATGGAGCCCACATCCTGGACGTGGGGGCGGAGTCGAGCCGTCCCGGCAGCGACCCCGTCTCCGAGGAGGAGGAACTTCGCCGCCTCCTGCCTGTGGTGGCGGGCCTGCGCAAAGCCCTGCCGGAGATAGTCCTTTCCGTGGATACCACCAAAGCCGCCGTGGCCGCTGCCGCCCTGGACGCCGGGGCGGACATGGTCAACGACATTTCGGGCGGGACCTTCGATCCCGCCATCCTTTCCCTCTGTGCCGGGCGAGGAGCATCGGTGGTGCTCATGCACATGCGCGGCCGTCCTAAGACCATGCAGGACCAGGTGGCCTACGCGGACGTGGTGGCGGAGGTGGCGGCCGCACTGCACACCCGCGCACAGACCGCGAAGCGGGCTGGTTTGGGCCCGGGGCACATCGTGGTGGATCCGGGCCTCGGGTTCTCCAAGGGGCCCGAGCACAATCTGGCCCTGATCGCCCATCTGGACGCGCTCGTTTCCCTGGGATACCCCGTCCTCGTGGGTGCCTCCCGCAAGAGCACCATCGGCGTTCTCACGGGCGCCCCCGTTACCGGCCGCCTCCCCGGAACTCTCGCCCTTCACACCGCGGCTTTTCTCAAGGGCGCCTCTCTCTTTCGCGTCCACGACGTGAAGGAGCACGTGCAGGCCCTCACCTGCGCCGCGGCCCTTCTGGGTGCGTGATGAGGAGATGCCGTGATGCCGAGATGAGGAGATGAGGAAACGGGAATCTGAGAAGCCCGTTTGCAGGTCGTCCCTCGTCTCACCTCTTCGGCAAGATCTTAGATGGCGCTATTCGGCGAGTTGACAGCAAAGGCCCCTCCCCGTCATACTTAAACGCTGTGGGGCGCCGTCGCCAAGTGGTAAGGCAGGGGCCTGCAAAGCCCCCATCACCGGTTCGAATCCGGTCGGCGCCTCCACACTCTTTCCCCACCAAAGACAGGTAGCTAGAGGGGTTCATGCTCCGCTCCCTCGAAGCCCTCGCCTGGCTCACTGCGACTTTTCTGCAATTTGGGGTCCGCCGTGAGGGTGTACCGGGTCGTGTGCCAGGTGACGCGCTGGGCGGCTGCCATGTGGACACGATCTGGAAACGCATGCCGCATGTATATGGCGTTCATCTTGACCGCGCTATACTCAACGTAGCCAGAGTGGCGGAACTGGCAGACGCAAGGGACTTAAAATCCCTCGGCCGAAAGGCTGTCCGGGTTCGATCCCCGGCTCTGGCACCACAACGATCGAGCGGGAGAGAGCAGGACAAGCGGGCAGGGTTGTGAACGATGACTTTCGGAGTCTGCGCCGTTCCTTCCCAAGTTCGTACGTCCTCACCTCCTAATGTTCTCACCCTAAGCGGGAGGAAGGCGGACCATGACCCAAGACGGCGCTCACGGCGAGAACCCAATAGCATCGAAGGCGGACATCGTGCGATTTCGGATGAACTTGAAGGACGAGCTCGACGCGGCGGTGCTTTACGAGAGCATGGCCGGGGCCGAGAAAAACGAGGAGAGGGCCTCCATTTTTAGGGAGTTGGCCGGGGTGGAACGCTCCCACGCCCAAGTCTGGATCGAGAAGCTCAAGGCCGCCGGGGAGACGGCCGGACCGCCGAGACCGGGCTTGAAAGCCAGGATGCTCAGCTGGCTCGCACGCCGCTTCGGGCCCGGGAGCATCGTTCCCATCCTCATGGGCATCGAGAAGAACGCCGACGGGGGCTACGCCGCCCAGCCCGACGCCAAAGCCCTGGGCATGGACCGCCAGGAGAAGGTGCACTCCAAGGTCTTCGAGGGGATGGAGAAGGGCGGGCCTTCGATCTTGACCGGCGAATCGTGGCATCGCCGGGACACGGGGGGTTCTTTGCGCGCCGCCGTCTTCGGCATCAACGACGGGCTCGTCTCCAACTTCTCCCTCATCATGGGCGTGGCGGGGGCCAGCCAGGACGCCAAGAGCATCCTCATCGCCGGCGTGGCGGGCATGCTGGCCGGGGCATTCTCCATGGGCTCCGGAGAGTACGTGTCGGTCCGGTCGCAGCGGGAGCTCTTCGAGCGGGAGATCGGAAAGGAGGAGGAGGAGCTGGAGGCGTCACCCGAGGAGGAGATGGCCGAACTTGCCCTCATCTACCGGGCCAAGGGCATCCCCAAGGAGGCCGCCGATCAGCTCGCGGCCTCCATCGTAGACACCCCCGGCTCCGCGCTGGACACCCTCGCGCGGGAAGAACTTGGGCTCGATCCCGGCGACCTGGGATCACCCTGGCGCGTGGCGTTCAGCTCCTTCGCCGCCTTCATGGCGGGGGCCATCATCCCTCTCCTGCCGTTCTTTTTTCTCAAAGGAACGGCGGGTGTGCTGACCTCGGCCCTCATGAGCGGCGCCGCCCTCTTCGCCATCGGCGCTACGCTTTCGCTGTTCACGGGGAGGAGCTGGCTGCTGAGCGGCCTGCGGATGCTGGGTATCGGGACGCTCGTGGCGTTGGTCACGAATCTGCTGGGACGGGCGCTTGGCGTGTCGTTGAATTAGGGGACAGGAGACCACGTCCGGTGGTTCAGGGTTTTCTCCTTACTCCTCACTCCTCACTCCTGAACCGGCCGCCATCCGGCCGAGGCGCAGGAGAATCCGGCGCGGCAGGGCTCCTGGCACCTTGTCCGCAAACACCGCGAGGCGGTGGGCACGCAGGTGCCCTCGTCCCAGGCGGGCCATGAGGCTTGGCCAGGGGAGCGCCATGAGATCGAGGCGGCTCTCGCCCCGCCGGCGGGCCACCACCCGGCCCACGTCCGCGGGCCACTCCGCCCAATTGCCCCGCGCCTGGGCGTCGCCCTTTTCGAGAAACCGGCCGTCGCGGCTCACGAGAAATCTGTGGACGACGACGTCTCCTGCTCTCAGAAAGACGATCAGGTCTCCGCAATGAAAAGAAGGCGGCTCCGCGCGAAGGACCTCTAGCTGGTCCCCCTCCAGGAGGAAAGGCGCCATGGAGACGCCCGCCACGGCCACCGTGACGGGCCGGTCCGAGAGCCAGAGGGAAGGATCGGCGGGGGACATCAAAGGTGGACTACAGGAGCACATCCGGGAGGAGCTGGTCCAGCACGGGGGCCGCGTCCTTGCAAAGGGCCACCAGAGCCTGGGCGTCCTCGGGGGTGAAATTGGGCCCCGCCTCTTCGGGGGTCATCCCCTTGCGGGAGACCTCCACCACGCCCAGCTTCTTGTCCCCCAGATACAGCGGGAGAGCCACCATCTTCTGAATGGGGAGCTTGCTGGTTTCCAATCCCTTGACCAGCTCGTAGAATTTCAAGTGCTTGCTTTCGGACATCTTGTTGTCCACCTTGCCCTTGAGGGACGCAAGGACCGTGGAGGCCATGGCCGTCTTGTGGGTGGCGGGGAAGGCAGCCCCGCTTTCGAAGAGGGGCGGGGGCCAGACGAAGAGGAGGGTCTGCCCCGACGTGTTCAGGACCATGATGGCCACCTCGTCGGGCTTGACATGGAGCCGGGCGGCGATGGCCTCGGCCAGTACTTTCGCCCCCTGCTTCAGCCCCTCCTTGCTGGCGCCGTGCGCCGTCTGGATGGCCTGCAACTGGTCCTTTATGCCCATGGCCCGCCTCCTCGCATCCAACTGACGCTCTCAGGCTAGCACGGCCGCGCGCGGGCGCCAAACGGAGAGAAGCGAGCCCAACGTGAAGGTTGGGATGGACGAGCCGGCGCTGGTGGACGGCACGGGGCAAGATGGGCCACCCCGTATCCTATTTCCCCACGGCTCGGTAGCACGCCTCCGCCACTTCCTTGGACTGCCCCCGCAGGTCTCCCTGCAAGAGCCCGTAGATTCGGAAGACCGCCACGCGGAGGATGGTCCCGATGATGACGGCGCC
>JAKAKG010000083.1 GCA_021813555.1 Acidobacteriota bacterium | reverse complement strand
ACTCTCAACTCTCAACAAAGTATACCCCGGTTGCTCCGCACCTCCCGCCGCCGTACACTCCTGTCATGCACCATGCGAGCGGCCCCGTTCCCGGCCTCCGAAGGAATCTTCTCAACGGCGCTCCCGTCCGGGCGGACGGCGAGTACGTCCTGTACTGGATGACGGCCTTCCGCCGGAGGGCCTACAACTTGGCCCTTCAGCGGGCCGTGGAGCGGGCCCAGGAGCTGAGGAAGCCCCTTCTGGTGTTCGAAGGGCTCCGGTGCGACTACCCGTGTGCCAGCGACCGCCTCCACGCCTTCGTCCTCCAGGGGATGATGGCCAACCTCCGAAGCATCACCCAGGGCGGGGCACGGTATTTCCCTTACGTGGAACGTGAGGCGGGAGAAGGCAAGGGGCTCCTGGAGGCGCTGGCCCGGCGAGCGTGCCTGGTGGTAACGGACGATCACCCGGGTTTCTTCTTGCCCGCCATGAGAAGAGCCGCCGCGGCTAAACTGAGCGTCGCCCTTGAAGCCGTGGACTCGAACGGGATTCTGCCCTTGCGCGCCGCTCCCGGAGCCTTCCCCACGGCGCACGCGTTCCGGCGTTTCCTCCAAAACAATCTTATGGACCACCTTTTGGCCTCTCCGTCGCCAGATCCCCTTGACGGGGCTGGCCTGCCCCAACTGGAGGCGTTCCCGTCGGGCATCGTGGAGCGCTGGCCTCCCGCCGAAGCGGGCCTCTTTTCGGGAGCGGCGGAGCGCGTTCGCTCTCTTCCCCTGAATCACGCCGTGCCGCCCTCAACTCTCCCGGGAGGCGAGGCCGCCGCGCGGAGGCACGTGGAGGCTTTCGTGGCCGGAAAGCTTTCACGGTATTCGGAGGACCGGAACCACCCCGACCGGGAGGGAGCCTCTGGATTGTCGCCCTACCTGCACTTCGGCCACATCTCCGCGCACGAGGTATTTGCCGCGGTGGCCCGGACCGAAGGGTGGTCGCCCGAGCACCTGCCCGTGAAGGCGACGGGTAGCCGGGAAGGGTGGTGGGGCATGAGCGCGAGCGCGGAGGCGTTCGTCGATCAGCTCGTCACCTGGCGGGAGCTTGCCTTCAACGGTGCCGCTCACATGGCGCGATACGACGAATATGAATCGCTGCCGGCTTGGGCCCGGGCGACCCTCGGCGCGCACGGCGCGGACCGTCGCTCGCATCTCTATTCCCGGCAGGACCTGGAGGAAGCACGCACGCACGACGCCCTCTGGAACGCCGCCCAGCGCCAGCTCGTGCGGGAAGGCAGGCTGCACACCTACCTCAGGATGCTCTGGGGCAAAAAAATTCTGGAGTGGTCGCCCTCTCCCGAAGCTGCCCTGGAAAGGATGGTTCGCTTGAACGACACCTACGCCCTGGACGGCCGGGACCCCAACTCCGTGGCGGGCATCTTCTGGACCTTGGGGCGTTACGACAGGCCGTGGGGTCCAGTCCGCTCCATCTTTGGAACCGTGCGGTATATGAGTTCTGAAAACACGGCGCGCAAGGTCCGCGTGAAGGGATACCTGGAGCGATTTTCGGACTAGGGGGAGGGCAATGGCGGAATTCATTCGTAGCGTGGCCCTTCCCTTTCCCGCCCGCGACGTCTACAGCTGGCACCTGCGCCCGGGAGCCTTCGAGCGCCTCATTCCGCCCTGGGAGGCCATCGAGCCGCCTGCCCGTATGGAAGGCATTCGCGAGGGGAGCCGCGTGAGCTTCGTCCTGCGAAAGGGCCTGCTCCGGTTCCATTGGGAAGCGCTGCACAGGGAGTTCATCGAAGATCGCCAGTTCGTGGACGAGCAGGTGAGGGGTCCCTTTCCCCGCTGGGTTCACACCCACAAATTCACCGAGGCAGGTGCGGGGGCGTGCGCGATGGAGGACAGGATCACCTACACCCTGCCCCTGGGTGCGCTCGGGCGCATCGTGGGCGGGGGCATGCTCGATCGCGACCTGGTCCGAATGTTTGCCTTTCGTCACCGCAGAACCGCCGACGATCTCGCGCGGCACGCGCGTTTCACCGGTCTCGGTCCCCAGCGCATCGCCATCACCGGAGCGTCGGGCCTTGTCGGCCAGAACCTGCGAGCCTACCTCGGCGGAGCGGGCCACGACGTGCTCCCCATGGTTCGCCGGGGCGCGGGAACGGGAGAGATCGCCTGGAATCCCGCCTCCGGAACGCTCGACGCGGCGGCGTTGGACGGTCTGGACGGCGTCGTGCACCTGGCGGGAGAAAGCATCTCCGCGGGCCGCTGGACGCCCGACGTGAAGGCGCGCATCCTCGGCAGCAGAGTGCAGGGCACGCGCGTGCTGTGCGAAGCCTTGGCCAAGCTCGAAAGGCCGCCGCGCGTCCTGGTCTCGGCCTCGGCCATAGGATGGTACGGCGACGGAGGGGAGGCGGCCTTTGACGAGTCGTCACCCGCGGGCAAGGGGTTCCTGCCGGAGGTCTGCAGAGCCTGGGAGGATGCCACGGAACCGGCCCGCACGGCGGGAATCAGAGTCGTCAACCTGCGCATCGGCGTGGTTTTGGCCGCCAAAGGCGGGGCTCTCGCCCGAATGCTCACTCCCTTCAAGCTGGGTCTGGGCGGCCCTCTGGGGAGCGGGCGCCAGATGCTCAGCTGGGTCGCCCTCGACGATCTTCTCGGCATCATCGAAGCGGCCCTTTGGAATAAGACGCTTTCTGGCCCGGTGAACGCCACGGCGCCGGAGCCCGTCTCGCAAGCGGCCTTTGCCCGGACGCTGGGCCGGGTTCTGGGCCGCCCGGCCTTCGCCCCCCTTCCCGGGGCCGTCGTACGGCTGGCCTTCGGCGAGATGGGCCAAGCTTTGCTCCTGGAAGGGGCCAGGGTTCTGCCCGCACGGCTGATCGAGACCGGCTTTTCGTATTCAACTCCGAACCTGGAAAGCGCGCTTAAGGCCGAGCTCGGCCTTTGAAAGTGGGAGAGTTCAGCATGAGCGGCACCGAGGGGAAAGGGGCGCATCCCCGGCACCTGGACCGAATCCACCACGTAGCTGTAGAAGTGCCGGACGTGGCTCTGGCCGTGGCGTGGTACCTCAGCCGGTTCCGGTGCGGCCTCGCCTACCAAGATGACACGTGGGCGCTGCTCACGTTCGAGAACGCCTCGCTGGCGCTAGTGACCCGAGGGGACCATCCGCCGCACTTCGGCGTGGAAGGGCCCGCCATCGGCGATGAGAAGGCCGCCAGGTTGCATCGCGACGGGGTGCGATACGTTTACATTGAGGACCCCGGCGGAAATGTGGTGGAAATCGTTGAGGAGAATCCAGAGAAGGCCCCCCTGCGCCCTTAGCAAATCACGGACGGCAACCGCCCCGCAGGGCCGGCGGCCGCCATGGAGGAGCGGGAGCCTGCTAAAATCCGCTGTCTTCCACGCTCTGGAGTTCAGGAGTCTCGCTGGTGGTGTAAGTCTCGGGGAAGGCCTGAAATATCTTGAGACAGTCCAGCGAGCAGAAGTGAAACTCCCGCCCGTCGTAGACAAACACGACGGCTCCATGCTGAGGTTCTGCCGGTGACGCGCAGATGGTGCAAAGCTCACTCGTCATGGCGGCGTCTCCATTTCCCTCAGGGTATCAAGCAAGGAAGATGCCAATATCCTCTTCGGGAAGAGTACCTTGCGTGCCGAAGCTTGCGGTGGGTTTCGGTTCGTGGCGCGAGTTCTCGGCCAAAACATCAAGGGCCAAGTGTATCCTTTGGAAACAAGACACCATAGCTAAAAAGGAAGCCCCGCCGGAGCGGGGCTTGGATCCTTCTGGACGAAGCGGTGCGGGTTCAGGAGACCTTCTTGAGCGTCTCCACCGTCAAACCCGTGATGCCCGCCTTCTCCGCGACGGGTCCCGTAACCTGGACCTGGAGAGCCGCGTCGGCCTTGGCATCGTTGAAGGGAACGCCGTTCTGGGGAGGTATACCTTGCCCTCGGAGGTGAGCAGGCCCATGGGCTCACCGTTCTTCAGGCAGGTGAGGGCACACTGCTGGTGCTTCATGCCCCGGGCGCCGTGGTCCAGGTAGCAGGCCAGGTCCACGATCTCGCCGGTGACCGTAACCTGTTTGGGGGTTTTCTGTGCGGGAGGATCGGCGGCAAAGGCGGGCAGTGCCATCAGCGCGGCGCCAAAAAGCAGGGCCGCGACAGTTCCAACGCGAGTTCTGGACATATGAGCCTCCATGAAAAGTCCCCGGCGTCCGGTCACGCCGGAGAGCCTCTATAACCGCAAGGCAGGGGAGTCCATTCCGAGGCAGAGGAATGTCAGCGAGCGGCGTGGGAGGGGCGGCCCCGAGTCTCTCGAAGCCATTGAACATACTGCCAGAGGGCATCCACGTCCTTGTCCGAAAGGGTGCCTCTAAAGGAGGGCATCTGGAGATTGGCCCGGTTCAAGAAGAAGGACGCGGCGCGGCTATCCGACATCTTGCGCGAGCGTCCGTCGAGAACCCACTGGCCAAATTCGGCGCGACCGCTTACCAAGTGGCTGAAGTCGGGGCCTGTCCAACCAGGAACGGTTCCCGTGAAGGAGCGCGGGTTGGGCGTAGCCCCCGATCCTCCTACCCCGTGGCACGATTCACATCCATACTTGAGCGAGAGGTCCGAACCTTGAGCCACGGGCCCCTCTTGAGGGATGAGGTAGCCGTCCGCGGCAAGAACGAAAGCCGCCAGGTCCGCGATTTGGCCGGGGCCGAGCCGGTCCCGGAAGGCACGCATGTGGAACGGAGGCGAGGGAGATGGCGCCGTGGTCTCGCCAGCGGACGGGAGGGTTTTGGATTCGCTCCCCTGGGCGTTGCCCCACGCGATGAAGTTCTGGACCTGGGCGGCGGAGGCCACGTACATGGCCAGGTTGCCGCGAAAGAAAGAGGGTACGGAGCCCCACCTGCTGCCGGGGTTCGCCGTTTCGGCGGTGCCCCTCGGCATGTGGCAGGAGAGGCATCCTTGCCCAGCGGCCAGGGCTCCTCCTCGCCGGACGGGGTTGTCCGTGCGCCACGCCCAGTACCAGCCCGGTATCCAGCGGGCGGAACCCAGCAGGGCAAGGACGGCCAGCGCCGCCGCCGCGAGGAATCTCCTAGGCAGACGCCGGAAGCGGGTCACGGCTCCGAGGCCGCCGCTGGCGGTTTCCCGAGGTTCCGCTGCCGCCATAAGAGGTAGATGGCGGGGTAGACCAGGAGCTCCATGAGGAAGGACGTGAACAAGCCGCCCACCATGGGCGCCGCCACGCGCTTCATGACGTCCGCGCCGGTCCCTTGAGACCACATGATGGGCATGAGGCCCATGGCCGCGGCGGCCACCGTCATCATCTTAGGGCGGATGCGCTTGACGGCTCCGTGGACGATGGCTTCGTGGAGCTCGGGCAGGGTGCGCAGGCGCCCTTCCCTCTCCGCTTCGTGGTAGGACAGGTCCAGGAACAGGAGCATGAACACGCCCGTCTCCGCGTCCAGGCCCATGAGGGCGATCATGCCCACCCAGGCGGCGATGGAGATGTGATACCCGAGGAAGTACATGAGCCAGATGGCCCCGACCACGGAGAAGGGGACGGCCAGCATGACGACCATGGCCTTGAAGGAGGACTTGGTGTTCATGTACAGCAGGAGAAAGATGAGCAAAACCGTGATGGGGACCACGATCTTCAGCCGCTGGCGGACGCGCGTCATGTTCTCGTACTGCCCGCTCCAGAGGAGAGAATAGCCCGTGGGCAGGACGACGTCGCGGGCCACCACCTTTTTGGCTTCATCCACGTAAGAACCGATGTCCCGCCCCGTGATGTCCACGAAAACGTAGCCTGCGAGCATTCCGTTCTCGTCGCGGATCATGGATGGACCGGAGGCGATGGTCACGTCCGCCAGTTCGGCGACGGGTACCTGTGCCCCGCCGGGAGTGGACACGAGGACCCGCTGGAGCTGATCCAAGTTGGCCCGAAGGTCCCGGGGGTAGCGGAGGTTGATGGAGTAGCGCTCGCGCCCCTCGATGGCCGTTGAAACGGTCTCGCCGCCGATGGCCAGGCTGATGACGTTCTGGAGATCCTCGATGGTCAGGCCGTACCGCGCGAGGGCGTCGCGGTGAGGCGTGAAGTCCACGAAGTACCCCCCGGCGGCGCGCTCGGCGAACACGCTTCGCGTCCCCGGGATGCCCTTGAGGACCTTCTCCAGGCTTTCGCCCACGCGCTGGATCTCCCCGAGGTCGGTGCCGAGGACCTTGATGCCCAAGGGCGTCCGGACGCCCGTGGTGAGCATGTCGATGCGGCCCTTGATGGGCATGGTCCAGGCGTTGGTGTTCCCAGGTATTTGAATGGCCCGGTCCATCTCGTTAATAAGGTCCTCGTAGGAGATGTGGTCCGGCCACACGTGGCCGAGGACGGCCTTGAGCGGCCTCGGCGCCCAGGAGGAGTACCACCGCTTCTTGGGGCGCCATTGAGATTCAGGCTTGAGGACTACCGTCGTTTCCATCATGGAGAAGGGCGCCGGATCGGTGCTCGTGTCGGCGCGGCCGGACTTGCCGAAGACCGTAACCACTTCGGGGAAGGACTTGAGGATGCGGTCCTCCGTTTCCAGGAGGCGCTGGGCCTGCGTCACGGAGATGCCCGGCAGGGTCGTGGGCATGTAGAGGATGGTCCCCTCGTTGAGAGGTGGCATGAACTCCTCTCCGAGCTTGAAATAGACCGGGATGGTGAGAGCCACCACCAGCGCCGCCGAGGCGATGACCGCCTTGGGATGCTTCAGGACCCAGCGGCACGGCCCGTCATAGAGTTTGAACAGCACGCGGCTGACGGGGTGCTTCTCCTCCGGGTAGTAGGTGCCGATGAAGAGGGCGTCCATGGTTTTTGCGAGGAAACGAGGCTTGACCTTGAAGGGGTCCATGCGTGCGAAGAGCATCCGCACGGCGGGGTCGAGGGTAATGGCGAGCAGGGCGGCCACCCCCAGGACGAGGGTCTTGGTATAGGCCAAGGGCTTGAAGAGGCGCCCCTCCTGGTCCACGAGGGTGAAGACGGGGAGGAACGACGCGGTGATGACCAGGAGCGAGAAGAAGACCGAGGGACCCACTTCAAGAAGGGCCTCCAGGCGAACCTTGTGGAAGTCGCCCTTGCGCCCGTTCAGGTTCCATATCTCGAGCTTCTTGTAGGCGTTTTCCACCTCCACGATGGCTCCGTCCACGAGGACGCCGATGGAGATGGCGATGCCGCTCAGGCTCATGATGTTGGAGGTGATGCCCAAGAAGTACATGGGTATGAACGCGAGAAGCACGCTGATGGGAATGGTGATGATGGGCACGATGGCGGAAGGAAAGTGCCAGAGGAAGAAGAGGATGACCAGGCTCACGATGGCCATTTCCATGAGCAGATCTTCCTTGAGGTTGCTGATGGACCGCTGGATGAGCTCGGACCTGTCGTAGGTGGGGACGATGGTCACGCCTTCGGGAAGGGACTTCTCCATATCGGCGAGCTTGGCCTTGACGCGGTCGATCACGTTCAGGGCGTTCTCCTGGTGGCGCATGATCACGATGCCGCCCACCGTGTCGCCCTCACCGTCGAAATCCATGATGCCGCGCCTGATCTGCGGCCCCAGGGCGATGTCGGCCACGTCCCGAAGGAGGACCGGCGTTCCCTTGTCGTTGGTTTTGACGACCACTTTATCCAAGTCCGCCGTGGAGGTCACGTAGCCTTTGCCGCGCACCATGTACTCCGTGCCCGACCATTCAATGAGGCGCCCTCCCACCTCGCCGTTGCTCGCCTGGATGGCCTTCATCACGTCCACGATGGACAGGTTGTACGCCTGGAGGCGCGTGGGGTCGATGGTGACCTGGTACTGCTTCTGGAAGCCCCCGATGCCCGCCACCTCGGCGACACCCGGCACGCTTTGGAGGGCGTAGCGCAGGTACCAGTCCTGGTAAGTTCGAAGCTCCGCCAGGTTCCGCTTGCCGCTTTTATCCACGAGGGCGTACATGTAGACCCATCCCACGCCCGTGGCGTCGGGACCGAGCGCGGTCTTCGCACCCGCCGGCAGGCTGCTCTGGATCTTGGACATGTACTCCAGGACCCGGCTGCGAGCCCAATAGATGTCCGTCCCGTCTTGAAAAATTACGTACACGTAGGAGAAGCCGAAGTCTGAAAAGCCGCGGATGGCTTTCACTTTGGGAGCGCCCAGGAGGGCCGTGACGATGGGGTAGGTGACCTGGTCCTCGATGATGTCGGGGCTGCGGTCCCACCTCGTGTACACGATGACCTGAGTGTCCGACAGGTCCGGAATGGCGTCGAGGCGGATTTCGTGGAGGGTGTAGACGGAGAGGGCCACGGCCGCGGCCACCAGGAGGATGACCAGAATCCGGTTTTTGGCCGAGAATTCGATGATCTTCCTAATCATAGGACCGCCGAGGCGCCAAGGCACCAATCAGGGCAAGGGAAGCTCACGGAAGGCGGAAAGCGGAATTCCCGTTGATGAGAGAGTGCGTCGGCGTTGGAGTGGCTCATGAAATTAGGGCTCCGTGGCGGCCCGGAGGGCGGCCTTCAAGGAGGATTCCGAGTCTACGAGGAAAGCTGCCGAGGTGACCACGCGCTCGCCCTCTTTCACCCCGGAGATGACCTCAAAGCAGCCCTGAGCGCGCCCTCCAAGGACCACCTCCCGAGGCTCGATCCTGTCCGAGCCCGCATCCACGAAGACGTAACTGCGCTCTCCGGTTCTGAACGCCGCCCCTTCGGGGACGGCCAAGGCGGTCTCCTCCGGAAGGAGAATATGCGCCGTTCCAATCATGCCCGGTTTGAGGGCCAGCCCCGGGTTGGGCATCTCTGCGTACACCTTCATGACCTTGCTTTGGGGATCGAGGATGGGCTGGAAGAATTTGACCTTGCCCTTGAACTCCCTCCCGGGCAGGGAGCGAAGGGTTAGGCTGAGCGGCATTCCGACCTTGATGGAGGGCGCGTCCATTTCGGAGACGTCCGCCTCGGCCCAAACCCCGCCCAGATCGGTGATGACGAAAAGAAGGTCCCCTGGGTTGACCTTCTGGCCCACGACCACGTCCTTTTCGGTCACGTAACCCGCGGAGGGAGAGACCAGGAGGATAGAGGATTCGGGCTTCCCTGTTTTGAGGATCCGGTCGATCTGCTCATCGCTCATGTTCCAATACCGGAGGCGCTGCCGGACACCGTCGGGGATGAGGGCCCCCGTGGTGGGGTCCTGGGTCGGGCGCCTTGGGGCCGAAGCGCCGCCTCTGGGCTCCGAGGAGGGAGCGCTGATGTACTGCTGAAGGATGCTCTGAAAGCTGAGGTTGAAGATGCTTACGAGGGACTCATCTCTCCGCACGGTTTGCCCCGCGTACTGGATGTACAGATCGTTCACGTAGCCGTCGATGCGGGAGATGATGCGGTAGATGCGCGTTTCGTCCGGAACGACTCTGGAGGGGGCCCAGATCGTACGGTGGAGCGTCCGCCTCTCGACGGTTCCCAGGGTGAGCCCCATTTGAGTTCGCCTCTCCGGGGAAATGACCACCCCGTCTCGGGCCTGGACGGCGGCTGCGGTGCTGCCCGGTGCCTCCAGATCTCGCTTGACCAGGTGCATGCCGCAAATGGGGCAGTCGCCCGGATGATCGGCGGTCACGTTCGGGTGCATGGGGCAGTAGTAGAGCGCGGATTTGGGTGCTGGGGCTTTGGCGCACGAGGCGGCCAGGGCGAGAAGCAGGAGGACCAGGGTTGCTGCGCAGATTGGCGCAAGACGCTTCCTTGGAGGTTGGCTCATGGGGTCATCCTCATCTGTTCCATCCAGCCCGGCATACCAGGGATCCGAAGTAATAATAACCCAAGTTCTGCTTTCTTGTTCCAGCCTCCTCCCTCTCCTTCAACATCGTGTGCGGGTCAGGGGCTCGCAAGATTTTCAAAGGCCGATTTCATGGAGGATTCGGAGTCCACCAGGAAGTTCGCGGAGGTGACGACCGTTTCACCCGCCTTGAGCCCCGAGAGCACTTCGTAGTATCCGTCCGCGCGGGTGCCCAGCTTGATCTCCCGGGGCAGGAGGCCCCCGTCGCCTCCCTTGATGAAGGCGTAGGTGGCCTCGCCGGTGCGCATGACGGCGGAATCTGGCACCGCCAGGCGCTCGCCCAGGTCGAAGGAGAGCCTCGCTACGCCGTACATCTGGGGTTTGAGCATGAGCTTGGGGTTGGGAATGTCCAGGCGGGCCTTGAGGGTGCGGCTCATGGGGTCCAGGAAGGGGTCCAGAAAGGAGATGGTTCCCCGGAACACCTCGCCGGGCAGGTAGGAGAGGGTCAAGGTGACGGGCATACCCACCTTGACGTACGGCAAGTCCGATTCGTAGAGATCCGCCTCCGCCCATACGGTCGAGAGGTCGGCGATGGTCATGAGGGGCTGGCCGGGCATAATCTGCTGGCCTGGCAGAACGGACTTCTCGGCTACGTAGCCGGCCGCCGGCGAGAAGAGGGTCATATCGCGCGTGGCTTGGCCCGTCTCCTCCAGGCGGCGGACCTGGGCCGCCGAGATGTCCCACAGCTCGAGCCTCCGGCGGGCCGCCGAGAGGAGATCCGCGCCGCCGCCCGCGACGCCGGGAACGGTGCTTGATTGGAGGCTCTTGGATGCGGCCATGGCCGCGAGGTATTCCTGCTGGGTGGCCAGGAGCTCGGGACTGTAAAGGCTCAGCAGCGGCTGCCCCCTGCGAACCTGTTGCCCCGTCACGTCCACGAAGAGCTTGTCCACCCATCCGCCCACCTTGGTGGTTACTCGGTAGAGGTGCTTCTCATCGGGGACGATGAGGGCCGCCGTTCGCACGACCTTGGCCAGGCGCCGCATCTGGACCGTTCCGTAGGTAACGCCCATCTGCTGCTGGGACCGCGGGGCGATGGTGACGGCGGCGAGTCCTGGAGGTGAGCCGGCCGCGGGGGTCTCTACCTCGAAGGGCACCATCTCCATTCCCATGGAGTCCTTTCCGGGATGATCGCTGATCTCGCCCGGATTCATGGTGGAGCGGTACATGATCTTCTTGGTGCCCGGCGGCGGAGGTGCCGGCGCCGCGGGGGGCGCAGCCTTTTCCGCAGGCGGGTCGGTCGCTTTCTCTTCGCGGCCGGATTTCCCTATGAGCACGAGCTTCATGCCGCAGATGGGGCAGTCGCCGGGTTTGTCCGAGGTGACCTGAGGATGCATGGGGCAGTGGTACTTTGCCGCCACGCCCTCGGAGCGCGCGCAACCCAAGCTCAGCGCAAGGGTTGCCAGGAGGATCAGAAGGAGGGCCGGCAAAGCTGAGCGTCTCATGAAAGCCTCAGAGGGGTTTCCCCGCGATCTCAAGGGTGAGCACGGTATGGTCCTTGGGGCAGGCCCCGGGCTGGGCGGCCTTGAACCCGCAGACGGGACAGACAAAGGCGACATCGGCGCGGTTCTCCTCTTTCAGGTCCATGCCGCACTTGGAGCACTTGCCAGGGTGGTCTGACACTTCGCAGCCCATGGGGCACACGTAGACCTTATCGGAGGCGGGGGCAGCCGGCGCCGTCGCGGGTGACGGTTCCGCGGCCTTTGCGGCGGGAGGAGGCGTGGGGGACGGGGCTTCTTCCTTGGCGGCCTTGGAACAGGCGGCGAGGACAATCAGGCAGATGACCATCAGGGCTGCGGCGAGGGACGCTCTCTTCATGGGTTACCTCCGTTTGAATCGGTTGAATCTGGGTGAGACGGCAGAACCGCCGGACGTATGTGAGGAGTTGCAGCCTGCGAGATGGGCTGGCCGAGAAGGCCTTCCATCCGGGCTACCATGGCGTGAAACGTGCTTCTCGCCGTCAGGTCGTCGGCCTGGTAGTTGTAGAGCGAGGTCAAGGCGGACAGCAGGGAGGTGAAGTCAGCGTTCCCCGCCGTGTATGAAGCCAGCATGGAGGTATACGCCTGCCTCGCCTGCGGCAGGAGCCCGTCACGGTACAGGGCCGCCAGGTGCTCGTCGTGAACCGCCTCCTGGTAGGCCTGCGTGATGCGGTAGCGGACGTCGTTGCGAACCGCCTCGGCTTCAGACTGGGAGCTCTGTTGGCGCAGGAGCGCCTCCTGGAACGCCGGCCCGTACCGGTCCTTCCGATGGAAAAAAGGCAAGGTGATGCCCACGGATGCGGTGACGAAGTCGCCGCCGCCCATGGTCATGTCCTTGTGCCTGTATTTGGCGCCCACCAGGAAGTCGGGCTTTCCTTCGGCCCTGACCTGAGCCGCCCGGGCGCTCGCCACGTCCACCTGGGTCCTGGAGAGGATGACCTGGGGCGCGCCTTCGTCTCCGGCACGGAGAAGATCCTCCAAAGGGGGAAGGCCCGGGGGCTGCGGGAGTTCGATGCCGGCCAGATCGGACGGCTCCACGGGACCCGCCAGGAGATCCTCCATGCGGGCTTTTGCCACGGCAAGGAGGCGCAGCAGCAGGTCGCGGTCTGCCAGGGCCTTGGTTTCCATGCTCTGGGCCAGGAGGACGTCGGCCTGGTTGCCCCGCCCCGCGCCGTAAGCCGCGAGAGCCGCCGCCGCCGCGGCCTTCAGGGCGTCCTGAGTGGCGGTGTTGACGTCAAGGAGCCGTTCTTGTAGCACGTACTGGTACGCCGCCTCCCGCACATCCGCTGCAACGGTAGCTTCACTGGCGCGCAGGCGGGCCAGCGCGGCGTCCACGTCCTGCTCGGCCACATCTGCCGCGAGCTTTCGCTTTCCGGGAAAGGGAAGGGCCTGGGTGACTCCCAAGGAGATTCCCGTGGTGAGAGCATCAGAGAGGTTGGGGTGTCTCACCGCGATGTTCATGAGCTCAAGTTCCGCGGACGGGTCGGGGAGCGCCCTGGCCTGG